>CAMEON010000007.1 GCA_945929845.1 uncultured Clostridia bacterium
CGCCCCCCTGGTCATCAAGACCTGCGGCACCGGGTGCGTCATCGCAAAGAGCTTTGCCCGCATCTTCTACCGCAACGCCATCAACATCGGCCTGCCCATCCTGGAGTGCCCCGAGGCGGCGGAGGAGATCAAAGCCGGGGAGCAGGTCTCCATTGATTTTGATACCGGGGTCATCACGGATGTCACCACAGGAAAGACCTACCAGGCGCACCCCTTCCCGCCCTTCATCCAGTCCATCATCAAGGCCGGAGGCCTCTTGGCCTCCCTGAAGCAACAGCAAGAGAAGGGGGAGGCACAGGATCATGAATAAGAAGATCGCACTCATCCGGGGCGACGGCATCGGCCCGGAGATCGTAGCCCAGGCACAGAAGGTGCTGGACGGGGTGGCCGCCCTGTACGGCCATACCTTCACCTACGACGAGGTGGACATGGGCGGCGTGGCTATTGACCGCTGGGGAGACCCCCTGCCGGCCGCCATGCTGGACAAGTGCCTGGCCTCAGACAGCGTACTGCTGGGTGCCGTCGGCGGGAACAAGTGGAACGATGTGCCGGGGAATATGCGGCCGGAGCGGGGACTTCTTCGCCTGCGGGCAGGCATGGGGGTGTACAGCAACAACCGCCCGGCCAAGATATGGCCCCAGCTTGCCAGTGCCTCTCCGCTGAAAAAGTCCATCGTGGATAAGGGGATCGACTTCATCATCGTCCGGGAGCTGATCGGCGGCATCTACTTTGGCCAGCACAAGACCGAGGAGACGGACGGCCAGAAGACGGCAACGGATGTGTTGCAGTACACGGAGGCCGAAATTGAACGCATCGGGCGTATCGGCTTTGAGACCGCCCGCAAGCGGAGCGGGAGGCTCTGCTCGGTGGAGAAGAGCAATGTGTTGGATTCCAGCCGCCTGTGGAAGGCCGTCATGCACCGCCTGGCGGGGGAATACCCGGATGTAACGCTGACGGATATGCTGGTGGACAACTGCGCCATGCAGATCGTCAAGGATCCCTCCCAGTTCGATGTCATCGTCACCGAGAATATGTTCGGCGACATCCTGTCGGACGAGGCATCCATGATCACCGGCTCCATCGGCATGATCCCGTCCTCCAGCCTGGGTAGCAGTACCTGCGGCCTGTATGAGCCCATCCACGGCTCCGCCCCGGACATTGCCGGGATGGACATTGCCAACCCTATCGGCACCGTGCTGTCGGCGGCCATGATGCTCCGGTACAGCTTCGATATGCCCGCCGAGGCGAATGCCATTGAGAATGCCGTGTCTGCCGTGCTGGATGCCGGCTACCGCACCGGGGATATCATGCCCTCCGACCCGGAGGAGGCCGCCGGATGCCAGCGGGTGGGATGCACCCGCATGGGGGATCTGATCACGGGAATGCTCAGAAAGGATTGAAGATCATGCGTTTATCAGGGGCCGACATTATTGTCAGAACATTGATAGAGCAGGGATGCCGTGTGGTGTTCGGATACCCGGGCGGCCAGATCATCAATGTGTACGATTCGCTGTATAAGTACAGCAACGAAATAGAGCATATCCTGACGGCGCACGAGCAGGGTGCCGCTCATGCCGCCGACGGGTATGCCAGAGCCACCGGGCGGGTGGGGGTGGTCATCTCCACCTCCGGCCCCGGGGCCACCAACCTTGTCACCGGCATCGCCACGGCGTACCTGGACTCCGTGCCACTGGTGGCCATCACCGGCAATGTGAGCACCACCCAGATCGGGTATGACAGCTTCCAGGAGATAGATATTACCGGTATCACCCTACCCATCACCAAGCACAACTACTTCGTCAACCATGTGGAGCAGTTGGCGGATACGGTGCGGGATGCCTTTGCCCTGGCTCAGTCCGGCCGTCCCGGCCCGGTGCTCATTGATGTGCCCAAGGATGTGCAGGTGGCCATGACGGACTACTCCCCGGCACCCCCCGCCCTCCCGGAGGAGCGGCAGGCGGCCAAGGGGGTGCGGATCTTCGAGGCGGCAGAGTACATCAACGCCAGCCGGAAGCCATTCATTTACTTCGGCGGCGGGATGATCACCAGTGGGGCGCGGGATGAGGTGCTGGCTCTGGCGGAGAAGATAGATGCCCCCATCGGCTGTTCCATGATGGGCATCTCCGGTGTGCCGACGGATCATCCCCGCTTCCTGGGTATGCAGGGGATGCACGGACACTACGCTTCCTCCATGGCCATGCACCACGCCGACTGCATCATCGCACTGGGCGTGCGGTTCAATGACCGGGTGACAGGAAACAGGGAGAAGTTTGCAAAGAACGCCAAGATCGTTCACATAGACATAGACGGTTCCGAGCTGTCCAAGACCGTCAATGAGGTGCGGGGCCTGCGGGCAGATGTCAAGCTGACGCTGGACAGACTGCTCCCCCTGATCGAGAAGACGGAGCACCCGGACTGGCAGGCGGAGATCGCACAGTTGCGCCGGGAGGAGGCGGAAAACGCCGACAACCGGGAGGGTATGACCCCCCGCCGTGTCATCGAGACCCTGAACCGGCACCTGGATGCCGACACGCCGGTGGCTACCGATGTGGGTCAGCATCAGATGTGGGCGGCACAGTACCTGAACTTCAGGAACAGCCGCCGGTTCATCTCCAGCGGCGGCCTGGGCACCATGGGCTTTGGTATGGGCGGAGCCATCGGGGCCAGCTACGGCACCGGACAGCGCACTGTGCTGGTGACCGGCGACGGCAGCTTTGGCATGTGCCTCAATGAGATGGCCACCGCCGTGACCTACAATGTGCCCCTGGTGATCCTGATCATGAACAATGGGGTGCTGGGCATGGTGCGCCAGTGGCAGACACTGTTCTTTGACAAGCACTACTCCAACACCGTTCTTGACCGCAAGACGGACTTTGTCAAGCTGGCAGAGGCGTTCGGAGCCAAGGGCGAGGCGGTCAGCGACCTTGCGTCCCTGGATGAGGCGCTGGGACGGGCGTTCCAGTCGGAGGGGCCGTACCTGATCGACTGCGCCATCGACAAGGATGAATTCGTCCTGCCCATGTTGCCTCCCGGAGGCTCCATGGACGACATCATCATCAAGGTAGGAGGTTGACGGATATGAACAGATACACCGTGGCTGTGCTGGTGAGGAACCAGTACGGCGTGCTGAACCGTGTGACCAGCATGTTCCGGCGTCGGCAGTTCAACATCAACGCCCTGACCGTCAGCGAGACGGAATCCACCGACTATTCCCGTATCACCGTGCAGTTTGACGGGGAGGAGACCAACAAGCAACAGCTGATCAACCAGCTGTACAAGCTGCCGGATGTCTGCTCCATACGGGAACTGCGGGGAGAGGACTCGGTCAGCTGTGAGCTGATGCTCATCAAGATGAAGAACGACGGGGCAACAAGAGAGCAGGTCTTCGCCGCCGCCAATGCCTTCGGAGCCGTCACAGCAGACTACGCCAAGGATTCCATCGTGTTCCAACTGGTGGGAGACCAGCGGAAGATCGACAGCTTCATCGAGCTGATGCGGGAGTACACCATCCTGGAGCTCTGCCGCACCGGCATTGTGTCCCTGGAGCGGGGAAGCTCCACCATTCGTAAAGTAACCAACATATAAAATACAGAAAGAGGTACAAAACCATGGCAAGAATTTTCTATCAACAGGACTGCGATCTCCAGAAGCTGAACAACAAGACAGTGGCCATCATCGGCTACGGCTCCCAGGGTCACGCCCACGCACTGAACCTGAAGGACAGCGGTGTCCATGTGGTGGTGGGTCTGTATGAGGGCAGTAAGAGCTGGGCCAAGGCAGAGAGCCAGGGTCTGACGGTCATGACCGCCGCAGAGGCCGCCAAGGTCGCCGACATCATCATGATCCTGATCAACGATGAGAAGCAGGCAAAGCTCTACAAGGAGAGCATTGAACCCAACCTGACCGAGGGGAAGACCCTGGCCTTCGCCCACGGCTTCAACATCCACTTCGGATGCATCAAGCCGCCCAAGAATGTCAATGTCATCATGATCGCTCCCAAGGGCCCCGGTCACACCGTCAGAAGTGAGTATCAGGCCGGCAAGGGCGTGCCCTGCCTCATCGCTGTGGAGCAGGACGCTACCGGGGATGCCTGGGACATCGGCCTGGCTTACGCCCTGGGTATCGGCGGTGCCAGAGCCGGCGTGCTGGAGACCACCTTCCGCACCGAGACCGAGACCGACCTGTTCGGTGAGCAGGCCGTGCTGTGCGGTGGTGTCTGCGCCCTGATGCAGGCAGGCTTTGAGACCCTGGTTGAGGCCGGATATGACCCCCGGAACGCCTACTTCGAGTGCATCCATGAGATGAAGCTGATCGTTGACCTGATCTACCAGAGCGGCTTTGCCGGCATGCGGTACTCCATTTCCAATACCGCTGAATATGGCGATTACATCACCGGACCCAAGCTCATCACCGAGGAGACCAAGAAGACCATGAAGAAGATCCTGCAGGACATCCAGGACGGCACCTTTGCCAAGGACTTCCTGCTGGACATGTCGGATGCCGGTGCCCAGGTGCACTTCAACGCCATGCGGAAGCGGGCTTCCGAGCATCCCTCTGAAATTGTGGGTGAGGAGATCCGCAAGCTGTATAGCTGGAACGGCGAGGACAAGCTGATCAACAACTGATTCCTGCCGGAAAGGCAGGTCAGCCGAAGGCAACTTGGCCGGAGGCAGTCTTTCAGACCGTCCGAAAGGGGGTAAACCTTCTTTCGGACGGGGTGCCAGAAAGGAATAGTAGCAATAATGAAGAGTGATGCATTGAAACGGGGGCCGCAGAATGCTCCCCACCGTGCCCTGTACCATGCTTTGGGACTGACCGAGGAGGAGATCGACCGTCCGCTGATCGGTATCGTCAGCTCCTACAATGAGATCGTCCCCGGGCATATGAACATCGACAAGATCGTGGAGGCCGTCCGCATGGGCGTGGCTATGGCAGGCGGCACCCCCATCGTGTTCCCGGCCATTGCCGTCTGTGACGGGATCGCCATGGGACACACCGGCATGAAATACTCCCTGATCACCCGGGATCTGATCGCCGACTCCACCGAGGCCATGGTCATGGCCCATGGCTTTGACGGCCTTGTCATGGTGCCCAACTGTGATAAGAATGTGCCCGGATTGCTGATGGCCGCCGCCCGGCTGAATGTGCCGACGGTGTTCGTCAGCGGCGGGCCCATGCTGGCCGGCCATGTGGATGGGGCAAAGACCAGCTTTTCCTCCATTTCCGAGGCAGTGGGACAGTACAATGCCGGGAAGATCACCGAGGAGAAGCTGCATGAGTACGAGTGCAAGACCTGCCCCACCTGCGGCTCCTGCTCCGGTATGTACACCGCCAACTCCATGAACTGCCTAACCGAGGCACTGGGTATGGGTCTGCGGGGCAACGGCACCATTCCGGCCGTGTACTCTGCCCGGCTCAAGCTGGCCAAGCACGCCGGTATGGCGGTGATGGAGCTGGTGCGAAAGAACATCCGCCCCCGGGACATCATGACCGAGGAGGCTTTGATGAACGCCCTGACCGTGGATATGGCACTGGGCTGTTCCACCAACAGTATGCTGCACCTGCCGGCCATCGCCCACGAGTGCGGCATTGAGATCAACCTGGACATCGCCAATGAGATCAGCGCCCATACCCCCAACCTCTGCCACTTGGCTCCGGCAGGACGAACCTACATTGAGGAGCTGGACGAAGCCGGCGGCGTGTATGCCGTGATGAACGAGCTGAACAAGAAGGGTCTGATCCATACGGACTGCATGACCGTGACTACCCACACCGTGGGGGAAAACATCGCCGGCTGTGTGAATACCAACCACGATGTGATCCGTCCCATCGAGAACCCCTACAGCGAGACCGGCGGCATCGCCGTCCTCAAGGGCAACCTGGCCCCGGAGGGCAGCGTGGTCAAGCGTTCCGCCGTCCTGCCGGAGATGCTGGTTCATGAAGGCCCGGCCCGGGTGTTTGACTGCGAGGAGGATGCCCAGGCGGCCATCAATGCCGGAAAGATTCATCCCGGCGATGTAGTGGTCATCCGCTATGAAGGCCCCAAGGGCGGACCCGGTATGCGGGAGATGCTCAACCCCACCTCTGCCATCATGGGTATGGGGCTGGGCAACAGCGTAGCCCTGATCACCGATGGGCGGTTCAGCGGTGCTACCCGGGGTGCCTGCGTCGGCCACATCACCCCGGAGGCGGCCTCCGGCGGACTCATCGGCGTGGTGGAAGAGGGCGACATCATCAGCATCAATATCCCGGAGAACAGGATCGAGCTGAAGGTCAGCGACCAGGTGATCCGGGAGAGAATGAGCCATTTCGTACCCAAGACCAAGGAGCTGACAGGCTACTTAAAGCGGTACGCCGCCATGGTGTCCGGCGGGGCGTACGGGGCGATCCTGAAGTGATATGGAGCGATCTGCGTATGTAGCCCTGCGGCAGGAGCTGGCCTCCCTGACCGTGTTCCGACAGCTTCTGTCAGATCCGGTGCTGTCGGCTCTCTGCCGGTACCTGAATACCCTCCCGGCGGATGACACCTGCGCATCGGTGTCAGCCTATGCCGGATTCGTGGATGCCCTGTACACAGCCAACGGAGGCGACCTGCCCCGGTATATGGATGCCGTGTGCGGGAACTGCGAGAATGTGTATGTCCGCACCGTGGGCTGTGGGGGGACACCCCCGGCTTACATCACCGCCTGCGTACAGCGGGAGCTGGCCATCCTCTCCCGGGTGGCCTCCCTGACGCCGGAGAACCTGACGGCGGGTCTCGGGTACGGTGGGGAACTGCCCTGCTTTGCCTCGGCTCCGACAGATCTTGCCGGTAGCTATGCCCACCGGGTGGAGAATATCGGGAAGTACGGCTACGGGAAGTATGCGGCCAACCGGATGTTCTTCATTGACGACCAGAGCCGCATCCTGCCGGTGGCGCATCCGGACAGCATCCGGCTGGACGCCCTGGTGGACTATGAGAGCGAGCGAGGTCGGGTGCTGGAGAATACCCGGGCACTGCTGGCAGGGAAGCCCGCCGCGAATATCCTCCTGACCGGAGATGCGGGCACGGGCAAATCCTCCACCGTCAAGGCGGTGGGGAACGAGCTGTTCGCCGAGGGTCTGCGGATCATCGAGGTGCGCCGGAACCAGCTCACCCTCATTCCCCACATACTGGACGAGCTGTCGGACAACCCGCTGAAGTTCATCCTGTTCATCGACGACCTGTCCTTCCTGAAGGACGACGACCAGTTCAGCACCTTCAAGGCGGTGCTGGAAGGCTCGGTGTCCGCCCGGTCTGGAAATGTGGTGATCTACGCCACCAGCAACCGCCGGCACATCATCAAGGAGACCTTTTCCGACAGGGACGGGGATGAGGTGCACCGGAACGACACCATGCAGGAGCTGATCTCCCTGTCTGCCCGCTTCGGCATGCACATCACCTTCGGAAAGCCGGACAAGCAGACCTACCTGCACATCGTGCACAATCTGGCGGAGAGTGCCCACCTCTCCCTGGAGCCTGCGGAGCTGGAGCTACAGGCGGAGAGGTTCGCCCTGGAAAAGGGCGGCCGGTCGGCTCGCTGTGCCAGACAGTTTGTGGACAGCCTGCTTGCTGCACAGTAGATCAGAAACTGCCCGATCTTTCCGGAACACTCCCCCGAAAGAGAAAGCCGCCCGAAGGCGGCAGGCGAGTCAGGTGAGTGGGGAGGGCTTTTCCGCCCTTTCCCACGCCGCCACCAGCTTTTCCAGCCGATGATTCAGACCGGACTTGGTGATGGGCGGGTCGTGGATGGCGGCCAACTCAGACAGGGACATCTCCGGGTGGAGCATCCGCAACCGGGCGGTTTCCTGTAACTCAGCGGGCAGACTCAGCAACAGTTCACGAGCTTCCAGGTGGCGGATGGCGTTCATATGACGCTCTCCGGCTCCCACCGAGCGGCGGATGTTGGCGGCCTCCCAGTTGGTAGCCCGGCTCTCATTGCCCCGGGTCTCGTGGATGATCTGGATGTTGATCAGATCAAACACGGCCTGCACTGCCCCCAGATATGTCAGCGCATCCTGCATGGATTGGATGCGCTTGAAGCAGATGCGGTACTCCCCGCCTACGGCATCACCCCGGGACAGGCTGGGGGTAAGCCCCGCGGCTTCCCACAAGGACAGCAGGCAGACCGCCCGCCCCACATCGGGGATCCGGAATTCCATGTGGAAGGCCTTGTCCGGGTCGCTGACCGTGCCACAGGCCAGGAAAGCCCCCCGGAGAAAGTGGGACGCACAGTCCGGGCAATGCAGGCTCAACAGTTCCCTGACCGCATCCGCCGCCGGAATCTGACATACCCCTCCCTTGTCGGCGGGGCTTTTTTCTTTTTCCAGGCAGGTGTCCCTGCCGGACAGGGCGGAAAGGCGGCGCAGGACAGCGGCGGCCTGACGGGAGGAGAAGGTCAGCCGGGTATACCGATGGCCGCCCCTGGTCTCCCTGGTGAGCACTGCCTCCCGACCCAGCACCTGCCGGATGAGGGTGGTGGCCATGGTCGCAGGATCACAGTCGGCTGTCTGTGAAACGGGGTATGTAACGGTCAGGCGGTCTGTATCTCTCCCTACGGCATCCTCTCCGGCTGGCTCCGCCCGCAGGAGAAGGCCGAAAAGCAATGCCTTGCGACAGCAGGGGCTTTTGGCGGGAATGGCCGCACACTCCGCTTTGACTTGGGTGGAAAATTTCATGCTGTACCTCCATTTCGGCGAATGATCTTTTACCTGTCCCCGACCAGCCGTACCTCACATTCCAGCGTCACATGGAACTCCCGGGCGACGGTCTCCCGCACCCGGTCAATGACCGCCAGCACATCAGCGGCGGTGGCTCCCCCGGCATTGACGATGAAGCCCCCGTGCCGCTCCGACACGGCGGCACCGCCTACGGAGAAGCCTTTCAGCCCGCAGTCCTCCACCATCCGACCCACATACAGCCCCGGCAGGGCGGGGCGCTTGAATACGCTTCCGGCACTGGGCAGGTTCAGCGGCTGTTTTTCCTGCCGGGCGGCCAGGTTCCGCTCCATGTCGGCCTGGATCTGTGCCCGGGGAGCCTTGCGAAGGGACAGGGTCGCTCCCAGAAGGATCCGGTCAGGCTGATCCAGGTACACACTGTGCCGGTAGGAGAAGCGGTGATCCCCGGGCAGAAGGTGCAGGACGGTTCCGTTTTCGGTGTCATAGCAGTCACTGCCGGCGACCACATGGCTCATCTCCCCGCCATAGGCCCCGGCGTTCATGACCACCGCCCCACCCAGACTGCCGGGAATGCCATAGGCAAATTCCAACCCGGAAAGACTCCGACCCTCTTTCACACAGTCGGCGGCCAGCCCGGTCAGGGACACGCCGCAATCGGCGTCAATAAGTACCGACTCCTCCCGGCAGGGCGTTTCGCCGCTCTCGCCGAGTCCTTCCTCTGCGTCACTGCTTTCCCCAGCCGGAGCAGGGCAGGAACCAAAGCTCTCCGGAAAAGATAAATCCCGCACCCCGGCGGTCAGCAGTACCATGCCCCGGAGTCCCTTATCCGAGAACAGCACATTGCTCCCTCTGCCCAGCACGCACAGCGGGCACCCCGCCCCATAGCGGCGCCAGGCATCCAGGGCGGCGATCATTTCCCGGCGGCTCCGGGGCATGACACAGAGATCCGCCGGGCCGCCAATGCGGAAGGTGGTATGGAGAGCCATCGGCTCATCCTGCACAAAGGGGATTGAAGCGGACATGAGAGCGGCAGGGAGAAGCATGACAGTTGGCTCCTTTCTTCCGATTACAGATATAGGTACATACGAATTGCTTTGAATGTCAATGGAGGTCGGGTGATTCGTATTCCCCCAGAATGATGGCCTGGATCTCCGGGAAGGTGCGAGCCACATAGTCGATGGGCATACCAGCCGGAACCGGCTTGCCGTGGGGGTTGTACCAGCAGGTGGCGAGATGGGCATTGATACCGCCCTGTATGTCCGAGGTAAGGGAATCCCCCACCACCAGGGTGTCGGTCGGGTCGAAGTGCGGGATCCGGGCGGCTACGGCATCAAAGTAAGCCTTCTCCGGCTTGGCACAGCCCATGTCCTCCGAGATGAGGAGATCCTCAAACAGCGGAGCCAGGGGGGACGGATTGAAGCGACCCTCCTGCACCCGGGTGTTGCCGTTGGTGATCAGGTACAGGCGGCACTTTCCGTACAGATTCTGACACAGCTCCAGCGCTCCGTCCATCAGGTAGGACTTGGTGGACAGTGCCGCCATGTAGTCATCGGCCAGAGCCTGTGGGTCACAGGCAAAACCGAACTCCTGAATGAACTTCGCAAACCGTCCGACCCGCAAGGCCTCCCGTTGGATTTCCCCTCGCTCCAGCATCTTCCAGAATTCGTCGTTGATAGCGGCATACCGGGCAATGATGGCGTCGTTGCAGGGAAGTCCCCGGGCTATGAGACAGTCCCTCAGGGCATCGTGCTCGGAACGGGAAAAGTCCATCAGGGTGTTGTCAGCGTCAAAAAGAATGGTGCGGTAGGGCATGGTTTCTCTCCAATCAGTATATGTGTGAGGCGAGCCGGTGTACACCGTGTCCGCCTGATAGGATCAATCTGTTGTTCATTATACCATAATTCCCGGAAAAAATCAACACATCTGCATTGAATTCAAAACCAGATACTTGACAAAATGGTAATTATAACATATAATAAATACGATATTAAAAAAAGGGGGCTTGCCTAACATGAAAAAGCTTTTATGTGCGTTCCTGATAGCAGTGCTCATGATGTCCATCCTGTATGTACCTGTATCAGCCATCAACGGTCAACAGTCCTGTATTGTCTACACAAAAGTGGATCCCCCGGATTGGGTCATTACCGAGATAAGCCCCAACCAAAAGGGAGACGGCACTGGCGGCTGGTCAGCCGGTAACGACTGCGGGGAATTCATTGAGATCTGCAACGCCTCAGACCACACCCTGAATCTGTATGATTACTGCCTCGTGTACAACGGAAGCGGGCGGGATAGTGATGAATTTGAAGAGGTCATTGTAGAATCCACACCGTTCAAGCCCGGTGACTTCCGTGACGGCTCCACCTTTGTCTTCCGGGAGGATCTGGCCGATAAGCAGAGCGATATGTCCAACTTGCCGGTCAACCCGGACACCTGCGAAGTGGCACCGGGGGAGGTTGTGGTGCTTTGGATGGTGTACTTTGAGTGCTACTATGCCGACTGGAATGAGGGAAAGGGTCTGTCTGTCGAGGACTTCCGCACCTTCTGGCATGTGCCCGACGATGTCAAGGTGATCGCCGTGGATGCGAATACGAATGCGAAGTACGGCGGAAACTCCAAAAACTTCAATGTGAAGAACAAGGATGTAGGTACCTACGGCATCGCAAAGTACAGCGAGGAACTGAATCAAGCGACCAACACAGCAGATGGAAGTGGGTATAGCGGGTACCTCAAACTGAATCCGGATGTGATATGCTGGGCTACGGTGGATTTTGTGGACCAGTTGTATGAGGGAAGTCAGGATAACTATACCTACAACTTCACCTGGGATTTTGCCGCATACGCTGCCCTGGACGAGAGCCTTGTACTCTGGAGGGAGATAGATGACGCCTACACGCCCAAGCGCTGTCTGTTGCTCGACAGCGGTGGCCAGGAACCCACTGTGGGTCGTCTGACCCTGCTTCAGAAGATGACCCTGGGCTTGCCGCTGGAGGCGGGGGAGAGTGCCTCCTATGAAGAGATGGTCATGTACCTGTATCTGCCGGATCCGAACTGCGGGAAATTCAACGGTCTTGTGATCCAGGATCTTCTGCTTACCTCCGGGGATGTTTTCACCGCCAAGGAGGCCGGCGTATACACTGTGAGCTACAAGTTTGCCAACGACGGCAGGGAAGTACGGAAGTATGGAGAGAGGTACAACATTTACCTGGAAGATAGCATATATGCTCCCTTGCATTGTGATTGGACATCAGCCGCAGCGGGGGAGATAGTGAGTATCCGGTATGATGTCTTGGATTGCCCCCTGGAATCACTGACTATCACAGTGACCGGGGAAAAAATCTCCGAGACAATCGATGCAAAAGATATAGAAGATTTGACATTCACCTTTACCATGCCTGCCTGCGATGTAACTGTGAAGATCATGGCATCATATCGGGAGACCCAGCCACCCGAAACACTGCCACCGGAGCCGGAAACCAATGAGCCGACCACCGGTGAGGACACAACCGCCCCTGAGGCAGCCACACCCGAAGCAACAGGTACAGACGGGGAGACCGAAACAGCCGAAAAGACGCAGGAGACTTCCTCCAGCGGTTGTACCTCGGCTCTGCCGGCGGCAACAGCGGGAACCAGCCTTGCGATTTGCCTGCTGGCCACTGTGTCCATCCTTGCGGCGAGGAAGAGGAAAGTCGGATAAGTCACTGGTTTCTTCAAGACAACGACAATCGGATAGCCCTGTCCGGAATGCCAACATTCCCTGACAGGGCTTTTCCGCAAAAAAAACCGGGTACATCACCGCATTCACGGTTCAGCACCCGGATCAACTCTGGCGCGGCATAAGGGACTCGAACCCCCGACCTACTGGTTCGTAGCCAGGCACTCTATCCAACTGAGCTAATGCCGCACATCCGGCAGGAAGCATTCCCATCCGAACAAGGAGTATTATAACACAATCCGGCGGCGTTGTCAATAGGTTTCAAAAATATTTTTGACAATTTTGGCACCAGTGAATTTTTTGCGTTACAGTTCAGGTAGGGTACGGGAGAACGCCTGGGGGCTTCTTGTAAGAAGCCCCCAGACCCCCAAGAACTTTCAAAATGTGTATATATTCATGTTCGGTGCGGCGTTGCATGGTATTTTTGTTATAATTATCCTAGGGGAGCCAGCGTTACTGTTACCCGAAATAGCAAAAACGCCATCGCTGAGCTTTGCTCTGACCCCTTTCCCCGCTCTACGGTGGAAAAGGGAGCGTACTGTGGGGGGTAGGTGAACTGTAACATCAGTGGATTTCAAGTAAATTCTCAAAGTAAGTTCCACAGAGTAAAACGAAGGTATTGTGGGAGTGGCTGACTGCAACTTTACGGAAACAAAAGATCACGGACAAAGCCCTCCCGGCAGGTGACTGGGGAGGGCTCTACTGTTATTCTGCACGGGAAATATGCGAGATGGAGTAAGGCGTGGTCTGGTAGACGAAGTAGTTCAGCCAGTTGGAGAAGAGAAGGTTGGCCCCGGATCGCCACCGGCACATCGGTGCCTGGGTATCATCGTCATGGGGGTAGTAATGAACCGGCACATGGATGGGCAGACCCGCCGTCCGATCCCGCTGGTACTCGTTATGCAGGGTGTTGGTATCGTACTCTGCGTGCCCCGTGATGAACACCTGCCTGCCGCCGTTGGTGGACACCGCATACACGCCGGCCTCCTCGCTCTCCGCCAGGATCTTCAGGGCGGGCACCGCCTCAATGTGTGCCCGGCTGACAGTGGTGTGCCGGGAATGGGGAGCCCAAAACACATCGTCAAAGCCACGGAACAGGATGGAGTTTTTATGTGTCACCTGGTGCTCAAACACGCCGAACAGCTTTTCCGGGAGGGGCAACTTGGGGACACCATAGTGGTAGTACAGCCCGGCCTGCGCCCCCCAGCAGATATGCAGGGTGCTCTGCACATGAGACTTGCTCCACTCCATCATGTCACACAGCTCCTGCCAGTAGTCCACTTGCTCAAAGGGCATCTGCTCCACCGGTGCCCCGGTGATGATGAAGCCGTCAAAGTACTTCTCCCTGACATCTGCAAAGGTCTTGTAGAATGTGATCATGTGCTCCCGGGCGGTGTGCCTGGGTGTCCGGCTGCTGACGGAGATCAGCTCCATCTCCACCTGAAGGGGGGTGTTCCCCAGCAGGCGGGCCAGCTGTGTCTCCGTGACGATCTTGGTAGGCATCAGATTGAGCACAAGGATACGGAGGGGGCGGATATCCTGCCGTGCGGCCCTCTCGTTGTCCATGATGAAAATATTCTCCTCTGCCAGAACCTTTGCGGCTGGCAGATCCTTTGGTATTTTGATGGGCATGATGACTCCTGTTTTCCTGTATAGTAAAAAGTCGCACAAAAGGCTCCGGTGCAGATCCTCCACCCCGGAGCCGAGAAATACTTGTTATACGGCGGCAAAGCCATTTTCCAGGTCGGCAATGATATCGTCAATGTGCTCTGTGCCGATAGAGAGACGGATGGTGTTTTGCTGAATGCCCTGATCCAGCAGCTCCTCCGGAGTGAGCTGTGAGTGGGTGGTAGTCGCCGGGTGGATCACCAGGGACTTCACATCCGCTACATTGGCCAAGAGGGAGAAGATCTCCAGGTTATCGATGAACCTGTGCGCCTCGGCTTGCCCGCCCTTGATATTAAAGGTGAAGATGGATCCGCCGCCGTTGGGGAAATACTTCTGATACAGGTCATGCTGGGGATGATCCGGCAGGGAAGGATGGTTGACCTTCTCCACCAGCGGGTGATTGACCAGGTATTCAACCACCTTCTTGGTGTTCTCCGCATGGCGATCCAACCGGAGGGAAAGGGTCTCCACGCCTTGCAGAAGCAGGAACGCATTGAAGGGGGAGATGGTGGCACCGGTGTCACGCAACAGGATGGCACGGATGTAGGTGACGAAAGCCGCCGGGCCAGCCGCATCCACGAAGGAAACGCCGTGGTAGCTGGGATTGGGAGCGGCGATGGGTGCGTACTTCCCGCTGGCCTTCCAGTCAAACTTGCCGGAGTCCACGATGATGCCGCCCAGGGTGGTACCGTGACCGCCCAGGAACTTGGTGGCGGAATGGACTACCACATCGGCTCCGTGCTCAATGGGACGGATCAGGTAGGGGGTACCGAAGGTGTTGTCTATGACCACCGGAATACCGTGCCTGTGGGCGATGTCGGACACAGCTTCAATGTCCGGGATATCGCTGTTGGGGTTGCCCAGTGTCTCAATGAAGATGGCCTTGGTGTTGGGCTGGACGGCTGCCTCCACCTCTGCAAGGTTGTGAATGTCCACGAAGGTGGTCTGAACCCCGAAAGCGGCCAGGGTGTGCGCCAGCAGGTTGTAGCTTCCGCCGTAAATGGTCTTCTGGGCGACGATGTGATCTCCGGCCTGAGCCAGTGCCTCAATGGCGTAGGTGATGGCGGCCGCACCGGAGGCCAGGGCGAGAGCGGCTACACCGCCCTCCAGGGCGGCCACCCTCTTCTCCAGCACATCCTGGGTGGAGTTGGTCAGTCTTCCATAGATGTTACCGGCATCGGCCAGGCCGAAGCGGGCAGCCGCATGGGCGGAGTTGCGGAAGACATAGGAAGTGGTCTGGTAGATGGGAACGGCTCTGGCATCGGTAGCGGGATCCGGCTGTTCCTGGCCGACATGAAGTTGCAGGGTCTCAAATTTATAGTTGCTCATGGTAAGTACCTCTCTATTTCATATTTGCTTGAATTTTTGTCCGGCATATATCCGATGCCGGTGCTGTGGAATTTACTGATTCTGCTGCAAGGAGGAGGCACTGTCACATTCGCCCATTCCGGTAATTCTCCCGGATCAGCTTTTCAAAGTAATGTTTCATCATGGGTATCTGTCCTCACTGTGTTCTTCCGGTTGATTGATGACCATATTATACACCATAGATCCTCTTTTGTCAAATACGGTATTTGGATATTCAGCTATAGGCAGAATCTATAGGTTCGGTTCGTGGACACGCTTAACCAGTGCATATGCCAAACGGCGGGCAGGGCTTGGCTGAACCATAACATTGTATCGAAAAATTCCGGGGAATTTACACATTCCCCCTTGAAAAACTACTAAATATATGGTATTATAGGATTATTGATGAACGGTAAGGACAGTGAGGTGTGTATATGTTTATTTCAACAAAAGGACGCTACGCATTGCGTATGTTGCTGGATCTGGCGGAGCACCAGAACGACGGGTTTGTGGCACTGAAGGATATCGCAGACCGTCAGGATATATCCAAAAAATATTTGGAGCAGATCGTGCCACTTTTCAATAAGTCCGATATATTGAGAACCAACCGGGGCTTCAACGGCGGCTACCGGCTGGCTAAATCACCGGATAAGTATACGGTAGGAGAGATCCTGCGGATCACGGAGGGAAGCCTTTCTCCCGTGGCCTGCCTGGATCACGACCCCGTTGAGTGTGTGCGCAGTAACAACTGTGCCACCCTGCCGGTGTGGCAGGGGCTATACCAGGTCATCAACGAGTACCTGGACGGGATCACCCTGCAAGACATCCTGGATCAACAGCGGGAGCGGTACACCAACGATTATTCCATATAGAAGAAAAGCCCGCCGCATGTCAGTACACACGGCGGGCTTTGTGACGCACCTGGGGGGCGTTCGGTTCATTCGGAGAACATGGGGGTGGACAGGTAGCGCTCGCCGGTGTCCGGGAGTAGAGCCACAATGATCTTGCCCTTGTTTTCAGGGCGCAGGGCAAGCTGGGTGGCGGCCCACACGGCGGCACCGGAGGAGATACCCACCAGCAGACCTTCCTTTCTTGCAAGCGTTCTGCCGGTCTGGAATGCGTCCTCGTTCTCTACGGCAATGATCTCATCATAGATGCCGGTATTCAGCGTGTCCGGCACGAAGCCTGCGCCAATACCCTGGATCTTGTGGGGGCCGGGTGTACCCTTGGAGAGCACCGGGGAACCGGCCGGCTCTACAGCCACCACCTTGACATGGGGATTCTGGCTCTTCAGGTACTCGCCGACACCGGACACCGTGCCGCCGGTACCGACACCGGCCACGAAGATGTCCACCTTCCCATCGGTATCCTTCCAGATCTCCGGACCGGTGGTGGTGCGGTGAGCGGTGGGGTTGGCTGTATTGGTGAACTGGCTGGGAATGAAGCTGTTGGGGGTCTGGGTCGCCAGCTCCTGGGCTTTGGCGATGGCACCCTTCATGCCCTTGGCACCCTCGGTCAGCACAAGCTCGGCACCGTAGGCCTTCAGCAGGTTGCGGCGTTCCACGCTCATGGTCTCCGGCATGGTGAGGATGATCCGGTATCCCCGGGAGGCGGCCACGGCGGCAAGGCCAATGCCGGTGTTTCCGCTGGTCGGCTCAATGATCACGGAGTCCGGCTTCAAAGCACCCTTGGCTTCCGCATCGTCGATCATGGCCTTGGCGATTCTGTCCTTGACACTGCCGGCCGGATTGAAATACTCCAGCTTGCCGTAAATGGTGGCTTCCAGATGATTCAGTGCTATGTAATTGGTCAGCTTCAGAAGCGGCGTGCCGCCGATAAGGTCTGTGATCCTGTCGTAGGTTTTCATGGTTGTGATCTCCTTTGAAAATGAATTGATTTTGGGTTGATCCTTTCAGGTTGGATTCAACACCCAAAACCTATGTGATTTGTAGGTATTATATCACCCTTTGACAGGTTTGTCAACCCCTGACAAAAAATTTTGTTATAGAATCTTTCTATACCTCATCCATGAAAACGCCCTTCCGTTGTCCCTCAGAACGCTCCTCCATATGCTGATATTGTTTGAAAGACTTCGAGCCCGGCGCACCCCCATCACCGTCTGTAAATATTGGATTTTCCTGTCCGCTTATTGACAATCAAGGCGAAATGTGGTATCATATGATACAGTCGCAACGAGTGGAGCGTTCTCTGGCGCAGGCTCCGGCTGAGAAGGCGGGGCTTTTTCCTGTGGGGTGAGGGGGTGAGCGGACGGTGAGGATCCTGATCTTTTCGGTGCAGTGTCCCCACTCCTCGGTGGGGGACAACACCTTTTCCGAGCTGTTCTCCTCCTTTCCGCCGGAGCAGTTGGCAACCCTGTACATCCGGGAGGAACTGCCGGACGATACCCGCTGTGCCACCTACTTTCAGGTGTCTGAGCAGAAGGTACTGCACAGCCTGTTGCATCCACGTACAGAAACCGGACGGGTCGTCACCCCGCAGACCGCCCCCACCGAGGAGGACAAAGCCGCCGGGGAGGCCGCCCGTGCCCTGTATGTCCGGGGGCGTCAGGCGAGAACCTACCACCTCCGGCAGTGCCTGCGGGAGGCGGTCTGGTGGCTGGGGCGCTGGCATACCCCGGCGCTGGACAGCTTTCTGGACGACTTTCACCCAGATGTCATTGTCTTTGACATGTCCAACTACGCCCACCTTACCCGGATGGTGCGCTACGCCATCCGGCGCACCGGAGCGGCGGCGGTGGGGTTCCTATGGGACGATACCTTTACCTACCGGCAGGGACTGCACAGTCCCGGCTTCCTCCTGTGGCGGTGGATCAACCGCCGGGCTCTGCGACGGGTGTCCCGGCTGTGCGGAGCCTTCTGCGCCATCTCTCAGAAGACCAAGCAGGAGGCGGATGCCTTCTTCGGTATCGACTGCCGCATCGTCACCAAGCCCATCCGGTACGCCCCGGGGGAGACCTTCTGCCCCACCGTGCCCCATCAGCCCCTGCGGCTACTCTACACAGGGAACCTGCTGACCGGCCGCTTTGATACCCTTTGCCTGCTGGCAGAGGCTCTCCGGGAGATTCAGACAGACGGCGTCCCCCGGGTCGTGGCGGATGTGTACACCGCCACCCCACTGACGGAGGCGGATATGTCCCGGGTCAGCCCTTGGGTCATCATCCACCCCGCCATACCCCAGCCCCAGGTGCTGGAGAAGCAGGGGGAGGCGGATGTACTGTTGTTCCTGGAGGCACTGACCCCGCCGGAGAGCCGGATCAGCCGCCTGTCTTTTTCCACCAAGATCACCGACTACCTCCATGCCGGGAAGTGCATCCTGGCTGTAGGGCCGCCGGATGTGGCCCCGATGGAGTATCTGCAGGGGGAGGACGCCGCCCTGTGCGTCCATGACCGGGCAGGCATACGGCAGGCAGTGACCCGCCTCTTTGACGATCCGTCCCTGCTTTCCGCATACGGGGAGCGAGCCTATGCCTGCGGCCGGAGGAACCACAGCAAGGAGCTGATGGACAGCCGCCTCCGGGCGGTGCTGGACACCGCTCTTGCCGCAAGGGACAGACAGAAAGCCCACAGGGGGGGAGGCGGCGGCTCATGAAGGTGGTACAGATCAACGCCGTCTGCGGCGTGGGAAGCACCGGGCGCATTTGCCAGTCCCTCAGCCAGCTCCTCAGCCAAGCGGGGGTGGAGAACTATGTGTTGTACGCCCAGGGGGAGAGTACATATCCTCTTGGTATCAAATATATGGAGGACTGGGAGATCAAGGCAGGGGCGCTGGCCTCCCGGATCGGAGGCAACGACGGCTTCAATAACAGGCAGAGCACCCGTCGGCTCCTGTCCCGGCTGGACAGCATCCGCCCGGATGTGGTGCACCTGCACAACCTCCACGGGCACAATGTCCACCTGTCCATGCTCCTTGACTACCTCCGCACCCACGGGATCCGGACATACTGGACCTTCCACGATTGCTGGGCCTTCACCGGGTACTGCACCCACTACGACACAGTGGGCTGTGACAGGTGGCGGCAGGGGTGCGGGACATGCCCCCTCTGGCACAGCCGCAGTTGGTTCCGGGACAGGAGTGCCGGGATGGCGGCCCGGAAGACAGATCTGCTCCGGGCACTGAAGCCAACGGTGGTGACACCCTCCCGTTGGTTGGCCGGGCAGGTGAAGCAGTCCCTCATCGGGGAGGATTGCCCGGTGGAGGTGATACCCAACGGCATCGACCTGTCCGTCTTCACCCCTACGGACAGCGACTTCCGACGGCGATACGGCCTTGTGGGCAAGTCCGTCATACTGGCCGTGGCCTATGCCTGGAACCGGCAGAAGGGGCTGGATGTCCTCTGCGATATGGCCGCCCGGTTGGACGGGAACTGCCGGCTGGTGATGGTGGGTACGGACCCGGCGGTGGAACACAGTCTGCCACCCTCCGTCCTGCCCATCCGTCGCACCGACAGCCCCCGGGAGCTGGCCGCTATCTACACGGCGGCAGATGTGCTGGTCAACCCCACCAGGGAGGAGAACTACCCCACCGTCAACATGGAGGCCATCGCCTGCGGCACACCGGTAGTCACCTTTGACACCGGCGGATGCAGGGAGACAGTGCCGCCTGCCTGCGGGGCGGTGGTGCCAAAGGGCGATGGGGAGGCTCTGTACCGAGAGGCCATGGCCGCCTGCGCCGCCGGGCGGTATACCGCCGGGGCGTGCGTGACGGCGGCGGCCGCCTTTGACAAGGATGCCTGCTTTGGCAGGTACCTGGCACTGTGGGGCGTGCCACAGCCCCGGCGGCAAATGCAGGAAAGTACAAAATGAGGTACGGCCTATGATGGTATGGTGCGCCCTGATCGCCTGTCTGATCTTTATCAAGCTGGCACTGGGAGAGTTGAATACAACGGGGAAGCGCAAGGCGTACCTGACCCTGGCCGGGGGTTGCTGTGTGCTGGTGCTTGGCCTTTGCAGCTATGAGAACGACTACGCCACGGATGTGGCGGTGTACCAGCGGCTGTTCACCCAGGTAGCCTGGGCCGACTGGGCGGATATTTTCGATGTCAACGCTCGGCTGGAGCCGGGGTACATCCTATTCAATAAGCTGTTGTCCTGCATCAGCGAGGATCCGCAGATCATCGTCTTTGCCGAAGCCCTGATCTCGGTGGTATGCGCCTGTGTTTTCATCTACGACAGCACCGAGCTGGTGTTTGAGAGCTTTTTCTTCTATGTGACGCTGGGGAGCATGACCTTCGCCATGACGGCTTTCCGGCAGACCTTTGCCATCTCCCTGTGCCTGCTTTCCCTGTGCGCCCTCCGGCGGAAGCGGCCGATCCCCTTCGTTCTGCTGGTCCTGCTGGCCACTACCTTCCACCGGACGGCGCTGATCTTCCTCTGCGCCTACCCGCTGTGCCGCCTGCCAGTCCTCCGCCGCCATCGGCTCCTGCTGATCCCGGGGATCCTGCTGGTGGTGGCGGCCAGCCCGTTGATCATCCAGTTGGGCTACCGTCTCCTGGGGCCGGAGGACTACGCCATCCCGGGGGAGCAGGTGCTGTCCGTCAATGGGCTGGTGCCCATCATCCTGTATGCAGTGTCGGTGGTTGCCGACCTGATCGGAGACAGGCGGGCAGTGTCCGGGGCAGGGGAGAGCGGGACAGAGCAACTGCCCCGGCCTGACCTGGATCAGACCACCATCCTGACGGCGGCGGGGCTGGGACTGTACTTCCTGCGCTTCTATCAGATGGTGCTGGAGCGGGCGGCCTTCTATTTCACGCCCTGCTCCGTGGTGGGTCTGGCCCGGCTGACGGCCAGGCTGCGCAATATGGAGTACGGACTGCTGGCCAAGATGCTGATCCTGGCATTGTGCGTGGTGCTGTTCCTCCACCGGATCAGCGGCATGGTGGCGGCGGATTACACCTTCTTCTGGAATCTGCGGTAAGGCGGAAAGAGCCGACAGAAAGGGCATGGTCACTGGAATGAACCCATTACAGCGTGTGGAATATGAGCTGCTGCGCAGGACGCTGGATATTTGCGACCGCCTGCACATCCCCTGCTTTCTGGTGTGCGGGTCGGCCTTGGGGGCGGTGAAGTACCGCGGCTTCATCCCCTGGGACGACGATGTGGATGTGGCCATGCTCCGCCCGGACTACCAGCGATTCGTAGAGGAGGCTCCGGCCTACCTGCCGCCGGAGCTGTTCCTGCAAACCTATCGGACAGACCCGGCTTTCCCCCATATCTACGCCAAGCTCCGGGACAGCCGCACCACCTTTATTGAGACATCCTCGGCGGGGCTGGCCATCAACCACGGCATATACATTGACATTTTCCCGCTGGACGGGTACCCGTCCGGAGCACTGGTCGGCCGGGTGCTGGAGGCCGGAAAGTGGCTGTACGGGCGGGCACTGGCCTGCGCCTTTGCTCCTCCGGTCAGCCGTGCCGGGCGGATGGTGTGGCGGGCTATGCGGCTGTGCGGCTGTCACCGACGCACCCAACGGATCGCCGCCCGGTATGAGCGGATGATCAGCCGGTACACCCCGGACGGCTCTGCGTGGCTGTGCAACCACGGGAACTGGCAGGGCAGGCTGGACTACGCCCGCCGGGAACAGTTCGGGGACGGCGCACCGGCGGTCTTCGAGGGGCTGGCCGTGCGCATACCGGCCATGTATGACCAATATCTGACACAAAAGTACGGGGACTGGCGGGCGGATCCGCCAAAGGACAGGCGGGCAAGCCACCACGGGTGCACCGTCTGCGACACGGAGAAGCCCTACACATATTACAGGAACCGCTGATTGATTCGGCGGCACATCTTCGGCACATCTTTTCCCGCCTGCTTCTTGCCGAAAAACTCGATGTACATCCAGTACATCTTGAGTTTTTCGCAATCGCAGACGAAAAAATCTGTACCGAATCTGTACCACCTCATTAAATCAGTGTTTCCTACACCAATTGAAAGGACGATACCTTTTCCATGAATTACCTGATAGTCATTGCCCATCCTGACGACGAGGTGCTGGGTGCAGGCGGCACGATATACAAGGCGACCCGGGCGGGGCACACCGTCACCGCCTGCATTCTGTCCAGCGAGAGCCGGGCACGGTACATGCGACCCAGCGACGAGGAGTTGGATCACGATATGCACCGTGCGGCGGAGATACTGGGGATCAGTCGGATCATACCGGGGTACTTTCCCAACATTCAGCTAAACAATGTGCCCCACCTGGAGCTGGTGCAGTTCATTGAGGGGGCATTGTCCGAGGTACAGCCGGATGTGGTCATTACCCACCATCCGTCGGACTCCAACAACGACCACGCCCATGTGTTCCTGGCTACCCAGGAGGCCATCCGGCTGTTCCAGCGGCGGGAGAACATCAAGCCGGTGGACGAGCTTCTGCTGATGGAGGTGCCTTCCACCACCGACTGGGACATCAACCCCGCCGGGCATCCCTTTACCCCCAACACCTTTGTGGAGATCGGGGAGGCAGGACTTGCCGGGAAGTTGGAGGCACTCCGGGCATACCGTGGCGTGGCCAGGCCCTACCCCCATCCCCGCAGTGAGGAGGCCATACGGGGTCTGGCCGCCGTCCGGGGGGCACAGGCTGGTCTTGTGCTGGCTGAGGCCTTCCAGTCGGCGTTCCGCCGGGTCAGGTAGGAAGCACAAAAAGGGCAGGGTACAAGGGAGGATGGACATGGCGACAGCGTCAGAGAAGCAAAAGAACGGCGGCAGGCGGAAGGTGGCCTTCGTGACCTGCGTACAGCTGGGGCTTAGCTGTATCCGGGCGGTGCTTGCCGCCGGAGGCCACTTTGACCTGCTGATCACCCTGAAGGATCAGCGGGCGAGGGACAAGTCCGGCCGGATATACCTGGACGAGGTGGCCGGAGCATACGGCATCCCGCTTCTGAAGGTGGACTCCATCAATGATGCGGAGGCGGTGCAGGCCGTCCGGGCGGCGGGCATTGACTGGATGTTCGTCATCGGCTGGTCCCAGATCGTGAAGCCGGAGATGCTGTACACCCCGCACTGTGGGTGTGTGGGCATCCACCCCACCCTGCTCCCGGAGGGGCGGGGGCGGGCACCCATCCCCTGGGCCATCCTCAAGGGACTGCCCCGCACCGGCGTGACCATGTTCCGCCTGGATGAGGGGGTGGACACCGGGCCTGTCATCGCTCAGATCCCCATTGACCTGACCGCCCGTACCACCGCCACGGAGCTGTACGAGAAGGTCAACCGGGTGCATGTGGAGCTGATACTGTCCTGCTGGGCGGATATTGTCAACGGCAGGGTGACACCGGTGCCCCAGGATGAAGACAGGGCTACCCGGTGGCCGGTGCGCCACCCGGCGGACGGGGCCCTGTCCCACCGCATGACCATGGCGGAGGCTGATCGACTGGTGCGGGCAGTGACCCACCCCTACCCCGGGGCCTTCTTCGAGGAGGACGGACAGCGCACGGTGGTGTGGTCGGCGGACATTGGCAGGGAGCACCGTCCCGGTGCCTTCCGGCTGGCAGACGGCTACCTGTACCCGCTGGAAACCGAGAGGCAGATGGCCTGCCGGGAGCCGCTGGTTGTCGGTTCCGGGCGGTGATCGCCACCAACCGACAGAACACCGGACAGGCCGGATGAGGGGAGGGAACAGATGTGAAGCTGGCATTCGTGTCCAACTATTTCAACCACCACCAGCGGGCACTGTCGGATGCACTCTGCGCCCTGTGCGGCGGGGCATACACCTTCGTGGCCACTGGCAGGATGCGGCAGGAGCGGCGGACATTGGGGTATGGGGAGGACGCCGTACCGCCCTATGTCACCGAAGCCTTGGACAGGGCGGCTCAGCGGGAAGCCGCCAGCCGCCTCCTGGAGGCTGACTGCGTGATCTTCGGCGGTGCGCCGGAGGATATGCTGACCGGGTTCCTCCACACCGGGAAGCCGGTGTTCCGGTACTCCGAGCGGTTGCTCAAGGGGGAGAGCGGACTGGCGGCGGCGGTGAAATACCCTCTGCGCCGGGTCGGGCTGCACCGCCGGAACCCGGCCTGTGGGAATATGTATCTGCTCTGCGCCGGGGCCTATGCCGCCGCCGACTACGCCCACTTCGGCCTGTTCCGGAATCAGGCGTTGCGGTGGGGCTACTTTCCCGCCCTGCGGGTGCCGGGGGAGAGCCTCTTTAGCCGGAAGGATCCCACCGAGCTTCTATGGTGCGGGCGCATGATCGGCTGGAAGCACCCGGAGGAGGCACTGTTCGTCGCCGCCGTACTCTATACCCTCGGCTATGTTTTCCGGCTGACCATGGTGGGCGCCGGGGAGATGGAGAACACCCTCCGGGGGATGGCAGAGCAAATGGGTCTGTCCCGGGTCGTCACCTTCACCGGGCCGATGAAGCCGGAGCAGGTGCGGGACAGGATGGAGCAGGCGGGTATCTTCCTGCTGACCTCCGACAGACGGGAGGGCTGGGGCGCCGTCCTGAACGAGGCCATGAACGCCGGGTGCGCCGTGGTGGCCTCCCATGCCGCCGGGTCTGTGCCGTACCTTGTCCGGGACGGGGAGAACGGCCTGATCTATGCGAGCGGGCACACGGATGGCCTTGTCCGCCGCGTCCGGTGGCTGTTGGAGGAACCGGACAGGCAGAGAGCCTTGGGACAGGCGGCCTGCCGCACGCTGTCCGGGGTGTGGAACCCGGACATAGCCGCCCGACGGTTGATAACCGTGGCGGAACTGGCCCTGTCCGCCCCCGGAGAGGAGGTCTGTCGGGCGGTGCGTCGCCTGTACACCGATGGGCCGTGCAGTCCGGCACCCTGCCTGCGGGAGGATTGGTACACGGATAAAGGGAAGGACACAGAGGGAGAACCGCCGGAAGCCCCCCACGAAACAGAGAGAGGAGACTGAACCGTTATGTCACAGCAACTGCCGCAACAGCTACCTGACGATACCGCCTTTGCCGGGAAGACCCTGCTGATCACCGGGGGAACCGGTTCCTTTGGCCACGCTGTGCTGAATCGGTTCCTGGCCACTGACATCGGGGAGATCCGCATCTTTTCCCGGGATGAGAAAAAGCAGGACGATATGCGCCACGACCTGCAGCACCGGGCACCCGCCGCCTCGGAGAAGCTGCGGTTCTACATCGGGGATGTGCGGGACATGGCCAGCCTGCGCAGTGCCATGGTGGGGGTGGACTATGTGTTCCACGCCGCCGCCCTCAAGCAGGTGCCCTCCTGTGAGTTCTTCCCCATCGAGGCGGTGAAGACCAATGTGCTGGGGACGGACAACCTGCTCACCGCCGCCATTGAAGCCGGGGTGGGGACGGTGGTCTGCCTGTCCACCGACAAGGCCGCCTACCCGGTCAACGCCATGGGCACCTCCAAGGCCATGATGGAGAAGGTAGCCCTTTCCCGCTGTCGCACCGTGCCGCCGGAGAAGACAAGGATCCTCTGCACCCGGTACGGCAATGTGCTGTGCTCCCGGGGGTCGGTGGTTCCGCTGTGGGTGGATCAGATCCGGGCGGGGGAGCCCATGACCGTGACCAACCCGGATATGACCCGGTTCATCATGACCCTGGATGAGGCGCTGGAGCTGGTGCTGTTCGCCTTCCGGGAGGGGGAGAGCGGGGATCTGCTGGTCAGGAAGGCACCGGCCTGCACCATCGGAACCCTGGCCATGGCGGTCAAATCGCTGTTTGACCCGGAGGATCAGGTGCCCCTGCGGAATATCGGCATCCGCCACGGGGAAAAAATGTATGAGACACTGCTGACCAACGAGGAGTGCGCCAAGGCGGTGGACATGGGCGACTTCTACCGGGTGCCCTGCGACAAGCGGAGCCTGAACTATGACCGATACTTCATTCAGGGGGACACCGGGCGCAATGTCCTGACCGAGTTCAACTCCGGCAACACCCGCCTGCTGTCCCTGGAAGAGGTCAGGGAGAAGCTGTTGTCCCTGGACTGGATCAGACAGCGGCTGGACGGGTGAACCGTTACATTCACAACACGCAGAAAGGAGATCCCCACGGATGAACATTCTTATCACCGGTGCCGGCGGATTTGTAGGCCGGAATCTGGCCGCTGTGCTTGCCAGTCTGCGGGACGTGAGCGGCCCTGCCCGGCCAGGCCTTACCGTGGATTCGCTGATGCTCTGCCACCGGGATACCGACCCGGCACAGCTTGCGCAGTATTGCAGGCAGGCTGACTTTGTCTTCCACCTGGCCGGGGTCAACCGCCCGGAGGATCCGGGGGAGTTCACGGCGGGCAATGTGGATCTCACCGCCACTCTTCTGGCCGCCCTCCGGGATTGCGGCAATCCCTGCCCGGTGATGCTGGCCTCCTCGGTGCAGGCTACGCTGGCGGGGCGGTATGCCGGGAGCGCATACGGGGAATCCAAGCGGGCTGCCGAGGAGCTGGTCTTCGCCCACGGTCGGGAGACCGGCGCACCGGTGTATGTGTTCCGCTTCCCCAACCTGTTCGGCAAGTGGGGGCGGCCGGACTACAACTCCGTCGTTGCCACCTTCTGCTACCGCCTGTCCCGGGGGATGCCTGTGACTGTCCATGACGGGGCGGCGGAGCTGGAGCTGCTCTACATTGATGACCTGTGTGATGGGATGCTGGATGCGCTGGCCGGGCGGGTGGTGCGGTGTGACTTTGACGGGGTGCGCCCCATATGCCGAGCGGATGGCCGGTTCTGCACGGTGCCCCTTACACACCGTGTGACCCTTGACCGCTTGCTCTCCCTGCTCTGTAGCTTCCGGGATCAGCCGTCCACCCTGCTGTTGCCGGATATGCCCGCCGGCTCTCTGGAAAAGAAGCTGTACGCCACCTATGTGTCCTACCTCCCGCCGGAGGCTATGGTATATTCCCTGACACCCCACGCAGACGCAAGGGGGAGCTTCACCGAACTGCTCCGCAGTGGGTATGCCGGGCAGGTCAGTCTGAATGTGACAAAGCCGGGGGTCACCAAGGGAGGGCACTGGCACCACACCAAGTGGGAGATATTCATGGTCGTAGCAGGGAGCGGACGCATTGACATGCGGCGGATAGACGGCGGGGAGGTCCTGCACTTCGATGTCCGGGGCGACCGCCCCCAGGCGGTGCAGATCCCGCCGGGCTATACCCATACCATCACCAACACCTCCGGTACAGAGGATCTGATCACGGTCATGTGGGCCAACGAGACCTATGACCCCGCCCGGACGGATACCTACCGGGAGGAGGTGTGACCGTGGCCGGAGAAAGGAAAGCGCAAGGCACGCCACCTGCCGTGACACCGGTTCAGGAGGTGCTGTGCCGCCTGGTGGCAGACAGCCTGTTCCCGGGCGGGGACAACCAGCCCCTGCCGCCGGACACCGATTGGAACGCCGTCCTGACCGAGAGCCAGCTACAGGGGGTCACGGCCATTGCCTTTGCCAACTGCAAGGGCGGTACTTTGCCGCCCCCGGTGGCCAGCCGTATCCGTCCCCTCCTGGGTCGGGCCATGCAGCGCAACGCCCGGATTCATGCCCAACATACCCACCTGCATACACTGTTGACCGAGGGTGCCCGGCAGGCGGGGGGCGAGGCCATCCCCTACTGCATCCTCAAGGGCAGTGCCTCCGCCTTCTACTACCCACAGCCCCTTCTGCGCACCATGGGGGATGTGGACTTCCTGGTGTCCCGTTCCGACATCCGGCGGGCCGCCGGACTCTTGACGGCGGACGGCTTCGTCTTCCGGGGCGGGGACAGGGAAGTGGAGGAGAAGGATCTTGACGGGCGGTACGACCTGGTCTTTGACAAGCCGGGCACCATTCTGGAAATGCATGTGGAGCCGTCCGGCATCCCGGAGGGCCCGGTAGGGGCACGCATCCGGGAGATGCTGGCGGACATGATACCCACCGCCACCTGCGCCAGCGGGGAGCTGGGCACCTTCATGAACCCCGACCGGATGCACCACGGACTGGTTCTGCTGATGCACATGGTGCATCACCTGCAGGCGGGGGGCTTCGGCCTGCGGCACCTGTGCGATTGGGCGGTGTACGCCCATGCCCTGACGGAGGGTCAGGTGGAGGAGGAGATACAGCCCGCCTGTGCCTCGGTGGGACTTTGGCATCTGGCAGAGATCGTCACCCTGACCGCCGTCCGGCACATCGGCCTGCCCCGTCCAGCCTGGCTGGGTGTTTGTGGCCGGGAAGCAGAGGAAGTGGCGGATGCCCTGTTCCTGGATATCCTGGCCGGGGGCAACCTGGGGCAGAAGGACGGGGAACGGGTACACGAGGGGCTGTTCATTTCCACCGGGCACACGCCGGGAAAGCAAAAGAGCCGCCTGCGGCAGGGCTTTGAGACCCTGAACCGCATGACCTACAGCCGCTGGCCCCTGACGGAAAAGGTGAAGCTGCTCCTGCCGGCCGGTTGGGTCTGCGTGCTGACGACCCGGCTGTGCCAGACCCTGACAGGCCGCCGCCGGGCGGTGCATGTCCTCCGTGCCTATGCGGGGAGCCGGGGGCGGCAGGAGCTGTACGACAGCCTGCGCCTGTATCAGGCGGAAGAACCGGAGAAAGGCGACCGCAACAACCAACAAAAAAGCAGGAGCAACAAGAGGAAACGAGAGGGGAAGAGGTGATACCATGCCCATGAAGACGGATTATTCCGATGTGGCCTTCCGGGGGGACGGCCGCCTGAAACTGCTCATCATTGTGGGCACCCGGCCGGAGATCATCCGGCTGTCTGCGGTGATCCAGAAGTGCCGGGCGTACTTTGACTGCCTGCTGGCCCACACCGGACAGAACTATGACTACACCCTCAACGGCATCTTCTTCCGGGATCTGGCTCTGGGGGCACCGGATGTATACATGGATGCGGCAGGGGAGGATCTGGGCACCACCATGGGAAACATCATTCAGGCCTCCTATAAGCTCATGGCCGCCACCCGCCCGGATGCCCTGCTGATCTTAGGAGACACCAACTCCTGCCTGTCCGCACTGTCGGCCAAGCGTCTGCACATCCCCATCTTCCACATGGAGGCAGGGAACCGCTGTCGGGACGAGTGCCTGCCGGAGGAGACCAACCGCCGGGTGGTGGACATCATCTCGGATGTGAACATGGCCTACTCGGAGCAAGCCCGCCGGTACCTGGCCGACTGCGGCCTGCCGCCGGAGCGTACCTTCGTCACCGGTTCTCCCATGGCGGAGGTGCTGTCCCGGCACCTGCCGGACATCGAGAACAGCGACATTCTGTCCCGCCTGGGCCTTACCCGGGGGCAGTACATCCTGCTCTCCGCCCACAGGGAGGAGAACATAGATAATGAGAAGAATTTTCACTCCCTGTTCTCCGCCATCAACAGGATCGCCGAGGTGTGGAACATGCCTGTCCTCTACGCCTGCCACCCCCGGGCAAGGAAGAGGCTGGAGGAGACCGGATTCCCCTTGCACCCCCGCATCATCCGCCACCCGCCCCTGGGCTTTTTTGACTACAACTGCCTGCAGATGAACGCCTTCTGCGTCCTGTCCGACAGCGGCACCCTGCCGGAGGAGGCGGCCTTCTATGGGGACATGGGTAAGCCCTTCCCCGCCGTGTGCATCCGTACCTCCACCGAGCGTCCCGAGGCCATGGAAAAGGGTTGCTTCCTGCTGTCCGGCATCAAGGGGGACGACCTGTTGTCTGCTGTCCGGATGGCCACAGAGCTGGTGCGGGCGGGAGACAGACCTGCACCCGTGCCCGCCTACACCGATCGGAATGTGTCCGGGAAGGTGGTGCGCATCATTCAGTCCTACACAACCGTGGTCAATACCATGGTCTGGCGCAAATAATTATTGAAGGAGGAGTACCCTATGCTTACTCAGTCTTACACCATTTACACCGATTCCGCCTGCGACATTTCAAAGGAGATTCTGGATTCCTGGGGCGTCAGGTACAAGTCGCTGTCCTTCCGCTTTGACCATCTGGACAAAGAGTTCCTCAACGACGATATGAAGACCGAGGAATTCTACCAGCTCATGCGGGAGGGGCATATAGCCAAGACCTCGGCGGTCAATGCCCAGACCTTCCGGGAGGGCTTCGAGGAGGAGCTGAAGGCGGGAAAGGATGTGCTGTACCTGGGCTTTTCCACCGGACTCAGCACCACCTACAACGACGGCGAGCTGGCCGCCAAGGAACTGCGGGAGCAGTACCCGGAGCGGAAGATCCTGACCGTGGACACCCTGGCCGCCTCCGCCGGGGAGGGGCTGCTGGTGTACCTGGCGGTGCAGAAGCAAAAAGAGGGTGCCACCATTGAGGAGGTCGCCCGCTTCGTGGAGGATATCCGTCTGCACCTTTGCCACTGGTTCACCGTGGAGGATCTGGTCTACCTCAAGCGGGGCGGTCGGGTCAGTGCCGCTGTGGCTCTCATTGGCGGTATGCTGCAGATCAAGCCAGTGCTCCATGTGGACGATGAGGGCCACCTGATCAGCATGTCCAAGGTCAGGGGAAGGAAGGCCTCCTTGCAGGCACTGGCTCAGCACTATGCGGACTCCGTCACAGACAAGACCGCCCCAGTGTTCATCTCCCACGGGGATTGCCTGGAGGATGCCAAGACTCTGGGACAGATGATCCGGGCAGCCGGAGGGCCGGAGCCTATGATCATCACCCCGGTCGGCCCGGTGATCGGTGCCCATTCCGGCCCCGGTACCATGGCGCTGTTCTTCCTGGGGAAGGAGCGGTAATACCGGGTTTCCCATGGATCATCCGGCATAAAATCAGAAAGGGAAGGAGCCTGCCCCATCGGGGTGGTGTTCCTTCCCTTTGACTGTGCGGGAGATCCGTATCATTCCTCCAGCAGAATGTTTCCCTCTCCCACGATGCCCTCTGACCGTGTGTCCCGGCTGACCTCCTTTTCGTTGTAGACAGTGTAGTGTTTACCGGGGGAGATCAACAGGTTTTCCAGAACAGTGACATCCCGGGAGCAGGTGATGCGGATGGCACAGCGCTGACCGGACGGGCGGGGACAGACCCGGTCAAACAGATTGTGAGATACCGTGATGTGACCGCCGGTGCTGATCTGTACAGGGTAGGACACGCTGGCGGAGAAGTAGTTATTGGTGATCTCAATGTCCCGGATGACATCCGGTGCCGTGCGTCCGGAAGCACTCCAGGAGAAGATGTTCACATCCACGGCATCACAGCCGAAGAATTTGTTGTTGCGCACGATGGCCTGCCCTGGCATGATCCCCTCGCCGAAGGAGCTGGGCACGGAGAAGATCTGGATCGGCCCGTGACATATGTTCCGGAAGGTACAGTTCTCCACCGTCACCTGCCGGCACTGGATCAGGAGGCCGCGGTTCCGCTTGTTGCCGAAGAAGCAGTCCCGGATGGTCAGCGTGGGGCTTGTGGTCACATTACAGGCGAAGCAGTCGGAGATGCCCTCGGTATCCCCGTCCACAGTGAGTATCCCGCCTGCGCCGTTGTCCTCGATCACAGTAAAGGAGCCAATGTAGGACAGGTCTGCCTTGCTGTACACATCCAGCACATCCCCCACCGACACCGGCACCACCCGGGACGGACAGGATAGCTGATTTCCCCCGGCGGAGGAGACGGTCAGGTAACGGCTGTTGATATTCATGCAGTCATCGTGCGAGGCCTCAAAGACACACCCGGTGACCAGAATGTCCCCGGTACAGCTGACGCAGTGAAACCCATCGGCGGTGGCTGTCATGAGCATCCCGGAGCCTTCCTCCGGGGTGAGGAACACCCGGTTCAGGTAGATGTTCCGGCAACCGTTCATGCCGATGGCCATGCCGGTGGTGTGGTAGAGCCACACGCTTTCCAGGTACACATCCCGGCAGTCTGTGGCGTAGAGGCCGAAATTCTCATACATGGTGTAGGCCACATTGACCACCGTGCCTGCGGCAGGCAGGGTCAGGGGATTGAGGAAGGTCAGGGTCAGCTCCCGGGTCTGTGGATCATACACGCCGTCCTCAATGTTCCGGATGCCGTCCCCGGTGCTGTTGTACAGCAGGTTTCCGCTGGAATCGGGGCAGTACCGCCCGGTCTCCGGGTCAAGGTACATTTCCATGTAGGAGCCCCACTGGATCCGTCCCCCGTTGTAGTGGGGATCGCTGAGATCAAACTGGTCACGGATACGGAGCGTGACCGTGCGGGCGGCGGCATCTCCCCGCACCACCTCGCCGACTACGGCACTGGGGGTCTCGTAGGTGAAGGCATAGTCCACAAAGCGGATGTTCCGGCAACTGGCCAGCCGGATGCCCGGCGTCCACTCCGTCATCAGGATGGTGAAGGGCTCCCCAGCCCCATCGGAGCAGAAGCAGACATCCGAGAGGTCGGTCAGCGTCAGGGTAGAGGAGAACCGATAGGTTCCTACCGGAAAGATCACCTTGACCTGCCCGGACAGGTTTTGCAGCTCCCGGCACAGGGCGGCGAAGGCGGCACTGTTGTCCTCCGCTTCGGGGGAGAGGCCGTAGGCTTCGGCCCGGATGATGTGAACGCAGTCCCCGTCTGCCGGAGCCGGGTACAGCACACTGTCCATAGCTGTCTGTCGGATCCCCACGGCACTGGGGTCGGATAGGCCGCAGGTCTCATGTTCCCCGATGGCGGCGGTGTACGGCGTGGCCCGGAGAAGGTCGGCTACCTCATCCACGGACAGAACGGGAACCGTGGCCTGCGTTTCCTCCTCGGCGGCTGTGTCCGGGATGGTCTCCGTGTCGGAGGAGGGCGCAGGGAGGCTTTCTGTTCCGGGATCGGTGGCAGGGTTTTCTTTCACGGTTTCCCGGCTCTCATTCCCCATGCTGTTCTCCCCGGAGGGGCCGGATTCAGCACCACCTGCCGGTTCTCCCTGTTGGCAGGCAGTCAGGCCGAAAAAGGTAAGGCAAAGGGCCAGCAGGGCGGCCCATCGGTGCAGAGTGCGTTTCATAAGCGGTACCCTCCCTTGACGAAAATGAATATGTACCTGCATTATACACTACGAAAATCATTTCGTCAAGAGAAAAAGCACACCGCAAAAATTTTTTCGGTGCCTGCCATCCCGTAGCAGGTTCACGCACGAAACTTACGCCTCGCTGAACACGGTCTCCACCCGTTTGCGTGAAAGAGGCGGGGAGTACAGCCAGCGGTCTATGTGAGTTACCTTGTCTCCCCGGATGAAGTAGGTCATTTTGGGTGCCGGGAGCGGCTCCCCCCGGTATGCGTCAATGAGAACCAGCTTGACCTTCATCCGCTCCGGAATGATGCTCTTGATAAAGACGGCGGCGGTGCGGCCGACCAGACCCTCCGCAAGGGCACGGTCGCCTTCCCGACGCTCGGCAAGGCCGGCCAGATTGGGGGCCAGCTCCACGAAGATGCCGTACTCCTCCACGCTCCGCACAATGCCCGCCACTGTCTGCCCAGGCTCAAAGCGGGAGGCGTTCTCCTCCCAGGTGCCAAGCAGTTCCCGGGTGGAAAGAAAGATGCGCCCGGTGAGGGCCTCCACATTCCGCACCACAGCCCAGATAAGCTGCCCGTTGTACAACCGATCCCGGGGATGGGTGATGCGGGAGACGGAGATGGCGTCCACAGACAGGAGGGAGGAAAGACCACACCCGATGTCCACGAAGGCACCGAAGCTCTCCAGGTGCGTCACCCGCCCCCGGAGGATGTCCCCCGGGATCAGGTCTGCCAGGTAGGCGGAAGCACAGGCCGCCTGGGCGGCCCGGCGGGACAGCGTCACCGGCACACGCCCCTCGCCGTCCGCCTCCCCGATGCCCATCACCTTGAAGCAGACCGCCTTGCCCACCCGGGTAAGGATGGCAATGTCTTTCACGGCTTCCCCGGGGCGGGTGAATACCACCTCTGAACGGGGGATCTGCGCCCGGATGCCGGGCAGGGCGGGGAAGTCGATATGTAGATTCAGGTCGGCATCGCACAGGAGAGCCAGTCCCTCCAGGATCGCCCCGGTCTCCATGGCCTTTTCCAGACCGGCGAGGGAGGAGGTGAGCTCACGGTTCCTCGGTGTGGAGAGAAGCAGGCCCTCGGGCACATAGGTGTTTGCGGATTCCATAGTCTGTACCATCCTTTCTTTTCCGATACCGGCGGGGCCATGCCCTCCCGGCAGGTTTGGTACAGCCTATGAGCACCGACCCGGAAATATGACAGGGCGGAGACGGTCATTGAGCAGTCTTTCAGATGGTGGTACGGGGAGAACAGACATCCAGGATCTTTCCCCATGTGTAAATGTATACATTCATGTTCGGTACACCGTTTCTTGATTTTTGCTGCCACTTCCCGGGGAGTCTTTGGCTGAGAAAAAATGTTCCGGCAGGCAAGGTGAGACGAGGAAAAGCGGAGAAAACCAAAGAAAACAAGAGGTCTTGGGCAGGTAAATCAAAAAATCCGAAAAAAGTTTGAAAAACCTATTGACAAAGCGGGGAGGGTATGTTATAATATCACCCGTTGTGAGAGGGCGGACTGCGCCCATATCACGGAAGAATATTTTCGGAGGAATAGAAAATGTCCACATTTATGCAGAAGAAAGAGGCTGTGGTGCGTAAGTGGTATGTGATCGATGCCGCTGACAAGCCCCTCGGCAAGACCGCTGTGGCCGCCGCTAACCTTTTGCGCGGGAAGAATGACCCTACCTTTACCCCCCATGTCGATTGCGGTCACTTCGTCATTGTCGTCAACGCTGATAAGGCCGTCCTGACCGGCAAGAAGATGACGGATAAGTACCACTACCATCATTCCGGCTACATCGGCGGCATGAAGAAGGTGCAGTACAAGACCCTGATGGAGACCCGCCCGGAGCTGGCTATGGAGCTGGCCGTGAAGGGTATGCTCCCTGACACCGTGATTGGCCGCAAGGCTTTCACCAGACTGAAGGTCTACGCAGGCGAAGCGCATAAGCACGAGGCCCAGAAGCCCGAGACTTATGAGGTTTGATCAGAAGAAAGGAAGGACATAGCCCTATGTATACAAGTGTAAAGCCCTACTTCTACGGCACCGGCCGCAGAAAGAAGTCCGTTGCCCGTGTGCGTCTGTATCCCGGTAGCGGGGAGATCACCATCAACGGCCGCTCCATCGACGATTACTTCGGCCTTGAGACCCTGAAGCTGATCGTCAACCAGCCCTTTGGCGTGACCGGCACCACCGGTAAGTTCGACATTGTCGCCAATGTCAAGGGCGGCGGTATCTCCGGCCAGGCCGGTGCTGTCCGCCACGGTGTCGCCCGTGCCCTCCTGAGTGCTGATCCCGAGTACCGTCCTGCACTGAAGGCCGCCGGTTTCCTGACCCGTGACCCTCGTATGAAGGAGAGAAAGAAGTACGGTCTGAAAGCCGCTCGTCGTGCGCCTCAGTTCAGCAAGCGCTGATCCTTACTTCTTACGATCAACCATCCATCCCACCGGAAGTCCTGCGCTTTCGGTGGGATTTCTTTTGCTCAAGTCGGACACACAGACGCTCAGAACAATGGAAAATACCTGTTCTGACTGTAAAGAGCAGATAATCATGCCCCGGCGTACTTCAGCCCGGCCAGCTCCTCCGCCGTGTAGGTGTAGTGCCGGCGGCAGAAGCGGCAGGTGATCTCCAACTCGGCGGGCTTTCCCTCCGCTACCTGCTCGTCCAACAGCTTCTGCACCTGGGCACGGCCCAAGGATGCCATGACAGCGTCCATCCGCTCCTTGGAGCAGTTGCACTTGTAGCCCACCGGCAGGCTGTCGAACACATCGTAAGGGATGTCCCGCAGAGCCACATCGGCAATGGCCTTGTTGTCCATACCCCGATCGATCATCTGACTGATATGGGCAAGGTCGGCGGCGTTGCGCTCCAGCAGGGAGACGGTCTGCTCGTCGGCAAAGGGGAGTAGCTGGATCAGCAGGCCACCCGCCGCCCGGCAGGTGTGGTCTGTGTCCACCAGCACGCCCAGGGCGCACAGGGTGGGGATCTGCTCGCTCTCGGCGTAGTAGGCGGTCACATCCTCCGCCACCTCCCCGCTGACAAGGGCCACCGACCCGTTGTCCGGGGTCTCTCCGCCCAGATCCTTCACTACCTGTAACAGTCCCTTGCGCCCGATCAAGCCGCCCACATTCAGCTTCCCGTCGGAGCGCAGGGGCAGGTCTGCCTCCGGGTGTTGGATATACCCCCGGACATTGCCCCGCCAGTCGCTGACAGCCAGCACCCGACCGGCCGGGCCGTCCCCCTCCAGGGACAGTGTCAGGGAGTCGGTCTCCTCTCCCAGCATACTGCCCATCATGGAGGCCACCGTCAGCACCCGGCCCAGAGCCGCCGTGGCGGTGGGGGAGGGGTGATGGCAGTCAATGGCGGCATTGACCATATCCGTGGAATGAATGACATGGATCCGGGCACTTCCGTCCCGGGTCATGGCACGAAGGATTTCGCTCATAGAATCAACCTTTCCTTTCAGGAAATTACTACTTTCAGAACAAACACTCACGCCCGATCGGCGTTGAGGTACCAGTCCCCGGTCTTGCGGGTGCGGGCCACCAGGTGCCACCGCTCCGCCTCTGGCGTGGGGGCATGGAAGTCGGTATCACCGAACAACCCACAGACATCGAACCCAGCCCGATCCAGGGCTTTCCGCAGCTCGGCCTCGGTGTAGCACCGCTCGGTCTGCTCCTCATCGGAGCGGGTGTACCGCCCGTCAGCGCCCTCCACGAAAAGGGAGAGGTAAAAGCGGCACAGCCTTGTGGAAGGGTCGTACTGATTCTGCCAGCCGCAGAAAACAGACGGAACTGCTTCATCATCTGCACCCGCCTCCTCCAGAATGTAGGCATTGTTCCCGTAGACATGTTCAAACTTCCAGGGGCTGTTGACATCAAAGATCAGAAGCCCGCCGGGAGCCAGGTACAGGTACAGGCAGGCGAGGCAGGCATCCAGGTCTCCCTCGCCGCACAGGTAGTTCATGCTGTCCAGACAGCACACGGCGGCGTCCACCGTGCCGTACAGCTCGAAGGAACGCATATCCTGCTGGAGGAACAGGGGTGTGGTCACGCCCTCAGGCAACTCCTCCCCGCCGGTCCTGTCCAGGATGGCGATGGTGCGGTCGGTGGATTTCCGGTACGCCTCCGCCAGCATGTCCGCACTGCCGTCTATGCCGATCATGTCATAGCCCCGGTCAGCCAGGGGAAAGGTCATCCGCCCGGTACCACAGGCCAGATCCAGGACGATGCGGGGGCGGGCAGGCAGGTACCTGTCAAAGCAGGCTTCCAGAAAACTGCTCCAGCGTTCATAATCGATCTCCCCGTTCAGCCTGTCGTACACACTGGCCAGGGTGCGGTATCCATCGTACACGGTGCCTCATCTTCCTTCCATATCAGAATATCAATAAAAATTATAGCACATTTCCACGGTAAAGTAAAGGGAAATCCGGAAATTCCGAGAAAACAGTTTTCCGTGTGTGTTCCCGTTCGGCCACTGCATAGAAATGCACTGACACTGCGGGCAGTGCCAGTGCAACCGGTTTCCTGTATCAAGCGGGATACCGTTACTCGAACAGTTTATTCAGAGCCTTTTCGGCTGTGTCGGTGTTTTTCTTGAACAAGGAGGACACATCGGTGGTCCCATTATGTACAAAGTTGGGGATGGCATACAGAAGCGGATCCATGCTCTTAGCGGCACTGCTGAAGACCAGACCCAGGTCAGACACCTGAGAGTTCCAGATGATGTTCAGCATCTCCACATCCTCCGGCGCGTCGGCGATCTTGGCACCCAGCAAGGTCTCATAGAAGGACTCCTTCACCGGGTCGGACCAGAAGGCCAGCATCTCCAGCACATCGCTGACCATATCCATGTCGTCGACATTGGTATTGGGGACGGTCAGAAGCCCGTTCCAGTTCAGCGTCATGTAGTTCTCCTGCTGGGAATCGTACAGGGGGTAGGGCAAGACGCCGACTTTGACAGACTCCTCCTTGTACTGGATCAGGTCGAAGTTGTTGACCATTTCAAACAGCAATCGGTTGCTGGTCAGATTGATACGCTTGTCGGCGGGCACATCATGGAAGTACATATAGCAACTGTTGGTCTTGTTGAAGGCCACCAATTGCTCCACCACGGACAGGTACTTGTTCTGATTATCCACCAAGGGGGCGACATACAGCTCGCCGGTCGTATCGTCCTTATCCACCAACTTGATGTCACTGGATGTCATGAAGCTGATCAGGGGCACCCACTGAAGACCGCCAAAGCCATAGGTATCCTTCTCGTCCCACTTGCCATCTCCGTTGTCCTCGCTGACCATGGAGGCGACCTCGATCATCTTGCTAAGGGTCCACTGCTTGTTGCGCACCATGGTGTACAGATCGGAATCCAGGGCGGGCAGGTAGTTCTTCATCATATCCTTGTTGAAGGCCAGGAGGTAGACATTGGACAGGCAGAAATCGTTGTACCCGCAGTACATGGCATCATTGACAGACAAATCCTCCATCAGGTTGCGGTTCCAGTAGGATCCATCCAGGTTGATGGAATCAAAATCCTGGAAGTCCAGGAAGTACCCGCTGGAGATCATGGAAGCCACATCGATGTACACATGGGTCATGAGCAGCTGGTACTCATTATCACCGGTGGTGCAACATCTCTTTACATCGGCGGAATACTCCAGATAGCTGCCGCCGTCCTTGGGAATGATGTCGACACCCAGGTAATCTTTGATTTTCATCATGCGCTCATACAGGCGGTCGTTCAAGTCGTTTCCCACCTCACGGTCTTCCTCGGTGACAAAGTAATACCCCTTGCGGAAGATGTCGGAGCAGTAGATGGCGGTGAAATCCCGGTTGTAGTTGGTTTTCTCCACCTCGGGGAAGTAGGCATCGGTTTGAGCCTCGGTTTGCCCCTTGCCGCTTTCCTCGGCGCCTGTTTTGTCGCCGTTGGCACAAGACGCAAACGGGATGATCATACAGACTACCAGTAAAAGAAGCAGTACACGGGTTGCTACAGCTTTCATTGCAAATCCTCCTCTTTTTTATGCAATATCACTTGTATTCTACCACAAAAAAGCACCTTTGTCAATGGGGGGCGGCTATTTTATTGGTCAACATTCAACATTCACCAGAAGTCCCTGCTGGGACAGTTCAAGAAGCCCCGCATAGGCTTCCGCCACGGCATCGGCATCGTATTTGGCCAGGGCATAGCGCAGAGCCGTGGGACAGTCCGGGGACAGGGGCAGGGTGACGGCGGCCAGCATTTTCTTTTGCAGGGAGGACAGCACCACCCCGCTGTTTCCGTTTTCCTTGAGCTTTACCATAACACTTTTCTCCTATTAAGCAGTGTGGCCGGGTCGCAGGCCCGGCCGTGCAGGTGGAATCGGAGACCCTATCTCCGCCTGCCAATGATGGCCCCCAGCAGGGCCAGAACCACCACCCCGGCGTGCAGTCCGAAGGAGGCGGGGCCGGACAGTCCCGGGGTCAGGGCTGATCGGGTGCTGTCACGCAACAGAAGGGAGACCCCGAAGAGCAGAAGGGTCAGCAGGATCCCCAGCAGAAGGCCGCACAGGGCCGGGGCGACCCGCCCCCGGCGGGCACTGACGAAACCGCCGCAAAGGGCAGTCAGAGCCAGAGCGCACAGCCCCAGGGGGGTGATCAGCCGGTCAGGATCCGGGTTGGCATAAGCTACACCGGCGGCGACCAGCAGAAAGATCAGCCCCAGTACCGCTGTGACCGGTAGGGCGAACAGGGAAGCCCGCAGAGCCGTGGCGAAGCGCCCGGTCTCCTCAACAGACTCTCTCGCCCCGTCAGCGGCACTGTCGGACAGGCGGGGGGCGGGCAGACCCTGGTGGGCTGTGGTGCGCCGTGAGCCGGTATGCCCCCGGGAGCGGGATGAGGCATACCCACGATTGGTATGGGTACGCTGGGCGGCGGTTCTGGTGCCCGCCCGGGAAGACGAAAAGTCGCTCATACACATTTCCTCCCAAAGTAAGGACTGTTTTATCCTATGCCATGGGAGGAAAGATAAGAACTACCTGTATGAAATCAATCCTGTGCGTCTTCGGCTTTGACATCCACCCGGCTGACAGCCGACTTGAGGATGCGGATATGGGTGCGGTCATGGCTGGTCTCCAGCACCAGTGTCTCGTCCTTGATGCTGATGACCTTCCCGATGATGCCACCGATGGTGGTGATCTCATCGCCGACCTGTAGGTTATTCCGCATATTGTTGGCTTCTTTTTCCTGCTTCTTGCTGGGCCGGATCATGACAAAGTACATGACCACCAGAAGACCGACCATCAGAACAAGGGTTATCCAGGAGCCGCTTGTACCCGTGCCGTCAAGGAGCATAAGGCTGTTTATCATATTCTTTTTACCTCCAGAGGAACTTCCTGCTTATTATACCTCTCTGACCGTAAAATATCAATAGATGATTTGTAAATATTTATTGTGGCTGTGCGGAAAGGCCGCAGTTCGTCACAGTTCAGCCGCCCCCATAGATACGCTCCCTTTTCCACCGTAGAGCGGGGCGAGGGGCCCCGCGAAGGCGTTTCTGCTATTTTGAGCAACAGCAACGCTGGCTTCTCTGGGAAAATGACAGTAAATATATGACAGAATAACGCTCCGAATCATTCACAATACCTGTTTTGAAAGTTCTTGAGGGGTGTGGGGAACTTCTTTCAAGAAGTTTCCCACCGTATCCCCATCCCTCACCTGAACTGTAACCCTTTTTCGGCAGTTCCTGCGACAATTTTGCACAGGGTACTGGACAAGCAGAAAAAAATGTGCTATACTATTATTGTATACTTAAGCTGTTACAAGGGGGGGTATCCGTCATGGAGTTGTCTGCGCAAGAGAAGAAAGCCACTGCCGCTTCCGGCAGGAGACGGGCGTACCGCTTCAGCATTCTGCGGGTTCTGACCTTCAGTGTGTGCATGGCGTTGCTTATTGCTTTTGAACTGTACTGTTACCACACGGTCTTTGATTCCTTTCACGACGATCTGATCGAGGCGGGAAAGAAAAGCTCTGCCTGGATCGAGAATCAGCTGGCATTCATGCTCCCCTTTATCACCATAGCTCTGTTCCAGTACCTGGTGTACCGGAAGGACGACAGGGAGGACGGCGTATTCCAGCGGGAGAAAGCCTGGGAAATTTTCTGCGTGGCTCTGCTTGTGTACGGCGTGCTTCTGCCGGTGGTCGGCCATATGAGCCGCACAGCCTATGAGGCCGCTCTGGCCGCCGGAGAGCGCATCCCCACCACGGCTGGCGGGGTAGACGAGACCCTGCTCATGACGGTACAGGAGTGGTTTATCCGCCTGACTGTGCCGCTCATGCTCCTGGGCGTGTATCACGGCGCACGGGCAAGCCGGGAAGCAGAGGATGCCGCCCTGGCCGCCGGTGCAGGTGAAGAAGGGGAGGTGGTTCCCTCATGAAAAAGACAAACCGGAAGTGCACTTCCTCCGCCCGGCCTGCCATTCTGTGCGGTGCCGCAGTCGGCTCGCTGGCCCTCTGCCTGTACCTGTACACCGACATCCTGACCACTGTCATCGCCCGCCGCCGTTCCAGGGTACTGGAACGCCTGACAAAGAAGAAGGATGCGCCCATCGACCCGGATGCAGAGATCATCCGCCACTCGGAGGAGGTCATGCGCTCCCTGCCCACCGAGGCCGTGTCCATCACCGCCCGGGATGGCACACCCCTGCGGGGTCACTGGTACCACGCAGAGTCCCCCCGGCGACTGCTCATCATGGTGCATGGCTGGCACAGCACCTGGCGCATCAACTTCGGCACCAGTGCTCCCTTCTACCACGGTTGCGGCTGTGAACTGCTGTTCATAGAACAGCGGTGCCACGGGGAGAGCGGCGGAAAAATGATCTCCTACGGCATCAAGGAACGCTTCGATGTACTGGACTGGCTGGACTACGCCCAGTCCGTCCACCCGGAGTTACCGGTCTACCTGTGCGGGCTGTCCATGGGGGCTTCCACCGTGCTGATGACCGCCGGGGAGCCTGTAGCGGATCGGGTCACAGCCGTAATCGCCGACTGCGGTTACACTTCCCCCAAGGAGGTGGTAGCCGCCAGCGTCAAAAAGCGCATCGGGCCGGCCACCGGGCCTACCATGGCCGCCGTGAATCTCAACTGCCGCCTGCGGGGCGGCTTCGGGCTGGATGATTACTCCACCCTGACCGCCATGGATCGGGATACGGACATTCCGGTGCTGTTTATCCACGGGGATGCTGATACCTTGGTGCCCTGTCGCATGAGCATGGAGAATTACATCGCCTGCCGGGCACCCAAGGAGCTGTATATTGTCCACGACGCACCCCATGCCACCGCCTATCTCAAGGAGACGGAAGCGTACCAAGCTCGGGTGAAACAGTTCTTTGCCACCTGGGACCACCGCCTTGACCGCTCGAACCGTGCTGGAGAAGCCGGGGACAACCATCCGGAAGCCGTTGCGCATACGGAGATGGAATGAAGACAAAACAAAAAGGAGAATGACCGAAATGCCCGCCAAGAAAGATCCCGCCGTGTCCGAGTCTTCCACTCCGATGGACACAGAACGACCCGGGCAGGAAGGGAAAGCCGAAGCCCGGGGAGGTGTTGCCACATCGGTACCTGCCTTCTGGGGAAAACACGGGAGACAGCTCCTGGTGTTCGGTAGCCTGACTGTGCTGGCCATCCTGCTCTATGTCATTGTGAATATGCCTGCCGTCAACACCTTCCTGCGGAATGTCATGAATCACACCGCCCCGGTGATCTACGGCGCCATCATTGCCTACCTGTGTGACCCCATTCTGAAGTTTTATGAATTCAAAGTGCTACGGAAAATGAAGAAGAACGGGGTACGCCGGGGACTCTCCCTGTTCCTGGCGGTACTGACTGTGTTTGTCGTCCTGGCTCTGATCATCCTCATGATCGTTCCCCAACTCATCGAGAGCATCAAGGAGCTTGTGACCAATTACAGAACCTACCTGGATAAGCTGTTGCTCTTCCTCAACGGGATCGTGTCAAAGATCACGGCCAATCTGCCGATCGATGTAGATATATCCTCCACAGACCGTCTGGTGGAGCTGTTGACCCAGATGTACGGCTCTGTGGACACATTCCTGACGGAGGTGATCCTGCCGGAACTCAACACGGATGTGATCGTAGGCACCGGCTGGGATATGCTGATGAGCCTTGTCAAGGCGTTCAAGGATATCATTCTGGGGCTGTTCATTGCTTTCTACATACTTGGCTCCAAGGAGAAGCGGGTCGCCCAGATCGGGAAGCTCCGCCGGGCTATGTTTACCGACGAGCAGAACCGGAGGCTGGGTAGCTTTGTGAGCCTTGTAGACAAGTCCTTCGGCGGTTTCATCCGTGGACAGCTGATCGATGCGGTGATCGTGGGTATTGTGATGTTCCTCCTGCTCACGGTCTTCCGTGTGTCCCCTTACAATTTGCTGATCGCCACCTTCTGTGGTGTGACCAATATCATTCCCGTGTTCGGCCCCTTCATCGGTGCCGTTCCCTCCTTCCTGATCGTCCTGATCTCCAACCCCTCCAAGGCCATCCTGTTTCTGGTGCTTGTTCTGGTCGTCCAGCAGATCGACGGGAATATCATCTGCCCCCGGATCCTGGGGGATAATACCGGCGTCAGCTCGCTGGCTGTCATCATTGCCATCACCATCTGCGGTTCCTTGTGGGGGGCGGTGGGTCTTTTGATCGGCGTGCCTCTCTTTGCGGTGGCCATCGAGCTGGTCAAACAGGCGCTGGAGAGACGGTTGACGGCCAAAGGAGAGCCGACCGATACGCTGGCCTACTACCCGGCGGATGCGTTGGGTAATGCGGAGCGGGATCTGTACTATGAGCATTCCGGCCTGCGCTACAAGTATGAGCACAGCCGTCTCAAGCCCAAGGTGGATAAACTGACGGCCTCTGTGACAGGTGCGCTGGGGAAGAGAAGAAAGCACGACCGTAAGGACAGCGACAGATAGATACAACAGGGTCTGACAGATACGAACCGATTGGTGAAATATATTCCCGACTGCCATTGAAGGGAGATCGTTTATGGCGACTGATGAAAAGACCATGCAGGACACGGAGATCCGTGAAGAACCTGAAAACCGGGAGGGGGTAGCGCAGGGCAGTACGAGTCAAACGACAACGCCCCGCCCCTCCTTCCGAGAGAAGTACGGGAAGAAGGCGTTGGTATTCGGCATACTCACTGTGCTGGCTATCCTACTCTACATCATTGTGAATATGCCCGCTGTCAACACCTTCCTCCTGAATGTGCTGGATCATACGGCCCCGGTGATCTACGGTGCCATCATTGCCTACCTGTGTGATCCTATCCTGAAATTCTACGAATTCAAGGTGTTCCGGAAGATGAAGAAGGGCGGGGCTCGCCGGGGACTATCCCTGTTCCTGTCGGTGATCACGGTGTTTGTCATCCTGGCTCTGATCATTCTCATGATGGTTCCCCAACTCATCGAGAGCATCACACAGCTTGTCAAGAACTACAGATCCTACCTGGACAGACTGCTGTTGGTGCTGAATGGGATCGTATCCAAAATAACTGCGAATCTGCCTGTTGATGTGGATATATCCTCTACAGATAGACTGATCGCATTGCTGAATCAGATGTATGGCTCGGTGGATAAGTTCATCACAGAGGAGATCCTGCCGATGATCAATGCCAATGCCATCGTAGGCACCGGATGGGAGATGCTGTTGAGCGTTGTGAAGGCGTTCAAGGACATTATTCTGGGTCTGTTCATTGCCTTCTACATACTGGGCTCCAAGGAGAAGCGGGTTGCTCAGCTCAACAAGTTCCGCCGGGCCATGTTCACCGATGAGCGGAACCGGAAACTGGGGAGCTTTGTCGGTCTGGTGGATAAGTCCTTCGGCGGCTTCATTTACGGCAAGCTGATCGACTCACTGATCATCGGTGTGCTGACATTCCTCCTGCTGACCATACTGGATGTGTCCCCTTACAATCTGCTGATTGCCACCTTCATCGGTGTGACCAACATCATACCCGTGTTCGGCCCTTTCATCGGTGCCATTCCTTCCTTCCTGATCGTGCTGATCTCTAACCCGTCCAAGGCGATCCTGTTCATCATCCTGATCATCATCATCCAGCAGCTGGATGGCAATGTGATCGGCCCCAAGATCCTGGGAGACAACACCGGTGTCAGCTCTCTGGCCGTCATCATCGCCATCACCATCTGTGGTTCCCTGTGGGGGATCACCGGGATGCTGATCGGTGTGCCCCTGTTTGCCGTGGCTATTGAAATGGTCAAACAGATGCTGGAGCGGCGACTGGCCGCCAAGGATGCTCCCACCGATACGCTGGCCTACTATCCGGCGGATGCACTGGGCAACGCCGAGCAGGATCTGTACTACGAGCACGCCGGCCTGCGGTATCGGTATGAGCACAGCCGCATAAAGCCAAAGATCGACAGGATCATCGCATCCCTTTCCAAAGTGCTGGGCATCGGAAAGAAGAACAGGAAAACAAAGGACACGGACGGGGATGCAGAGGGGGATCCTGACTGTGACAGCGATCAGAATGGCGGCTCCGGAGGCGGAGAGGCCAACTGACCCGTTACTCAATATGTATTCAAATGAAAAGGAGATGTATACACATGACTGACAACATGGATATGAATCAGAAGCAAAACGCAAAGCAGGGAGGCATCTCGGTAGAGACAGCCCACATTTTCCCTGTCATCAAGAAGTGGCTCTACTCCGAGAAGGACATTTTCCTCCGGGAGTTGGTTTCCAACGCCGTAGATGCCGTGACCAAGCTGAAGCGGCTGTGCTCCCTGGGGGAGGCGGAGGACGACGGTACCGAGTACCGCATCCAGGTCACGCTGGACAAGACCGCCAGGACGCTGTCGGTGTCGGATAACGGCATCGGCATGACCGAGGAGGAGGTGCTCAAGTACCTGGGCAGCATCGCCCTGTCCGGTGCCATGGACTTCTTGCAGAAGTATGAGGGGGACAGAAAGGACGGCTCTGGCAGTGGCATCATCGGCCACTTCGGGCTGGGCTTCTATTCCGCCTTCATGGTGGCCGATGACATTGAGGTGATCACCCGCTCCTGGAACGGGGCACCCGCCGTGCGGTGGGTCTGCCATGCCGACGGTCGGTATGAACTGTACCCCGCCCAGCAGGAGAGCCACGGTACCACGGTGATCCTCCACATTTCCGACGAGGAGGCCGCCTACCTGGAGAAATCCAAGGTGCGGGAGATGCTGGACAAGTACTGCTCCTTCATGCCCACCGAGATCTACTTCACCTGCGAGGATGAGGAGGATGAGAAGGAGGACAAGGACACAGAGAAGGCAGAGGCCGGAGAGGACGGAGAGAAACAGCCGGAGGCACCCAAGCCCATCAACGACATCCATCCCCTGTGGCAGAAGGCTCCCTCCGAGTGTACCCCCGAGGAGTACAAGGAGTTCTACCGCAAGGTATTCCATGACTACAGGGAGCCGCTGTTCTGGATCCACATCAATGCCGACTATCCGCTGAACTTCAAGGGGATCCTCTACTTCCCCCGCCTGTCCAACGAGTACGAATCCATTGAGGGGCAGGTCAAGCTGTACTACAATCAGGTCTTCGTGGCAGACAATATCAAGGAAGTCATCCCTGAGTACCTGCTCATGCTCAAAGGCGTGCTGGACTGCCCTGAGCTTCCGCTGAATGTGTCCCGGAGCTACCTCCAGAACAACACCTATGTGTCCAAGGTCTCCGCTCATATCGTCAAGAAGGTCACGGACAAGCTGAACGCCCTGTGCGATACCGACCGGGAGAACTACGAGAAGGTGTGGGACAGCATCAAGACCTTCGTGGAGTATGCCTGCATGCGGGATCGCAAATTCTACGACAGGGCCAAGGATGCGGTCCTGTTCCACCTGACCGATGGCTCCTATGTGACCGTCGCCCAGTACCTGGAGAAGGCCGGGGAGGGGACGCAGGCCGAAGGCTCCGCCTCCGGGGAACAGGCAGACAACGGGACGGACAGCAGGAAGACTACCCCGGCAACGGTGTACTACACCACCGATCCCCAGCTTCAGGCTCAGTATATCGCCCTGTTTGAGGCCCAACACATCCAGGTGGCAGTGCTGGATAAGCTGATCGACACCCAGTTTATCCAGATGTTGGAAAGCTACGACAGCGCGGTCAAGTACCAGCGCATTGATGCCGATGTGGCCTCCGCCCTCAAGGGGGACGGCGATGTAACCGAGAATCAAGCCCTCACCGACCTGTTCCGCAAGGTCAGCGGCAACGACAAGCTGGAGGTCAGGTTTGAGAGCCTGAAGGACGGCTCCCTGCCTGCCATGCTCACGGTTTCCGAGCAGTCCCGCCGTATGGAGGAGATGATGAGGCTCTACGCCATGCAGAGCGGCGAGGGAGAGGACAGTTACGGCACCCATATGTTCCCGCTGGACTATACGCTGATGGTCAACACCCATGCGCCCCTGATCCAGAAGCTCGCCGGCCTCTGCGATACCGATGGGGAGAAGGCCGAGGCCATCGCATCCCAGGTCTACAATCTTTCGGTGCTTGCCCAGCGGAAATTCACCGCCAGCGAACTGAAGGCCTTCCTGTCCTCCAGCTTTGACCTGCTGAACAAAATGTGAGGTACAGCACCGATCGCCGACCGTCACGGAGGTGGCTATGAGCTTTCTGCATACGGACATTCCCGACCTGCGCGGCTATGACACCGGGTTGGTGCTCTCCAATCTGGCCTACCTGGGGCGGCGGCACGCCGACATCGGTGAGGCCACGCTGGCGGAGCTGTGGGAGCTGGCCGCCGCCATCCGGCTGGATGCCGGGGGAGACCAGGACACGGAGGACAGTATCCTCCTGTCCCTCCAGGATCAACCCCAGGAGGAGACCGCACCGGAGGCCGTACCCACCCTGCCGGGGGAGGATCCCCTGGCGGCATCCCTGGACATCAACCGGGATCTGCTGTCTCGCATGGCCTGCCGGGAGGGGCTGTACCAACGGCTGGTGCTGTACCGCTTCCTTTCGGACATGGCACAAACTATGCCGTCGCCCGGGAAGCCGGAGAGCATCGATCGGGGATTCCGGTTCACCGGGGTAAGCCCCTCCGCCAAGGGGCGGGTCGCCTACATGAAAAGTGCCTTTGCGGACAAGGCGTACCTTACCTTTTCCGGATGGGTGCCGGACTGTCGGGCGCAGGATGCCCACAGCTTCGTGGATGCCTGTGAGGAGGTGTTCAACGGGCTGTGCCAGTTCTGCATCCTGCCGCTGGAAAGCACGGATCAGGGGCGGCTGATCGCTTTCTCCCGGTTGGTGATCAAGTACCAGCTCTATGTGGTGGCCGCCTGCGACATGGAGGATCCCACCCTGTCCGGGCACCGCATCACCCGATTCGGGTTGCTCTGCCGCCGGACAACGGTGCCCGCCGATCCGCTTGCCCTTCCGTTCCCGATACCGGTGTCCCCGGGCAGGACGGGAAGTGCTGAGCCCCTTGTACGGTTGGAACTGCTTCACACCACTTCCTTCGCACCATCCCTCTCGGATCTGTTGGCCGCCGCCGAATTCTGTGGTCTGAACCTGCTCCGCACCGACACACTGCCGGATGCCGATATTCCCGCTGACAGTCTACAGGAAGGCCCAGATGTGAGTGAAACCGATGTCCCCGCCCGCCAGGTTCCGCCTCCGGTTTGCCTGACATTGGATACAAGCTCTGCCGATCTGGGCGTTTTCACCCGTTGGCTGACCCTGGAGGCACCGGACGATACGGTTATCGGCCTTTACTGCGTGTTGTAGTCAACAGAACAGGTGAGGTGTGCAGAAACAGAAAAGTATCGCATAACAGAAAGGAATCACACAAAATGGAACACTATACCTATACTCCCCGGGGCGTTTGCTCCCGTCAGATCGACATTGAGCTGGACGGAAACCGCATTGAAAGGATCACCTTTACCGGCGGCTGTTCCGGCAACACCCAAGGTGTGGCCGCCCTGCTGGTAGGCATGGATGTGGACGAGGCCATTGCCCGGCTGTCCGGCATCCACTGCGGCCCGAGACCGACCTCCTGCCCTGACCAGTTGGCTAAGGCACTGATACAGATCAAGGAAAAGCGGGGTGCCTGATCCGTTGGACTGTCTGTCCATTTTCCGAAATGGCCGGATCGCCGGAATGGGGATTGATTCAGACCCTGATGGGGTGTATAATGAAAGCGGCATGGGAGCACCGTGCCGCTTATATTTATACGAAAGCGAGGGATACAGATACCATGAGTATCAGAAAAGACACCCACCGGGTCGTCCGTGTGACCCAGGAGGGCCGCCAGGCCTACATGGAGGACGCCGCCCTGTTTGTTACCACACGGGAGGAGGCACTGGGTATTGACACCTCCGGCCTTGTGCAGGGTTCGGTGCTGGTCATCATCCGGGAAGGGAAGATGTACCTGCTGGACGGGGACGGCGGTACCTGGTGCCGCTCAGACAGCGGAAGGACGCTGGAGGAGGACGACGCATGACCGTAGATACCGGAAGTCTTTTGGCCATTCTGGCCGCTGGGCGGGGCCGGGGCAGTGGCCTGACAGAGACCGCCATCACCGCTCTCCTGGACTGCTTTGCCCATGTGAAGTGGGACACCGAGGACGGGGACGGCAGCGCATACTACAACGCCCTGGCTCAGGCACTGGGAGCATCGGTTCCCGTTGCAGGGACGGTGGACAACAGCAACGACATCACGCTGTCCGACACCCTGCCTGCGGATACCTATACCCTGCGGTATGAGGACAGCCAGGGGGAGGCACTGTCCGACTATGCACCGCTGTGTCAGCTCAACTTGGATGAAAGCTGAGGAGCACTACATGAAAAAGGCTGGAGATGGCCTCCTGCCTTTTTGTATAGTCTCGTTCATGCGCTGACCCGAGCTTTCAGGGAAGGGACTGACACATGGAGCACGCTACCGTTCACAAGGTACATCCCGGACACAGACAAGCTCGTTGCAAGACTCTCATCGGCTTCATTCAAAGTGTCTGCCGGCTCGGTAGGAATACCGTTTTCCACATAGATGTAGCGGTCGTTCCCGGTCCCGTCGGTGATACAGATCCAGCCCTGCGCCAGGGTATTGTGCCCATCGGTGCCGCCTGCGCATCCGTACACGCCATTCACTACCTTGCAATCGCAGTCTGGATTGTCGCTGTTATGATCCTCTGCAAAGGAGGACTCACTGTAGACAGCCAGCACACGGATCACCCGCTCGTCTCCGCTGACATAGGCCAGCTTCCAGGTTCCGTTCATGCCGTCCTTCTCAGGCACGGCGGGGATGTCGTAGGAAGCATCCTCAATGGTGTAGACACGCTGAGCCATGACCTGACCTGCATCCAGATCCTCCTGGCTGGCGTAGAAGAACACATCATACTGTACCAGTCCGTACTTGGCTGTCACGGTCATGTTTTCTCCGGTCAGTGTGAAGTCCGGCCATACATACTCATAGAGGACAATATGTGCGCCCTCGATGTAGTTGTAGGAAGTCTTTCCTATGATGGCGGGGGCTTGGGGTGCCGCCACCGTGTCCCCCGGATTGTACGGGATCTCATCCACGACCTTGCCGCCTGCCATAAAGGTGACAAGGGCTACATAAGCATACCCGTCCCGGATGTACAGTGTCTGTCCATCCGCTTCCACCGTGCCGTTGTGGCGACCCTGGCAGACGCCGTTCGCATCGAACAGGTAGTACAGGCCGTCCACCACGGTCACACCGGTGGAGGCAATGGCACCCGGGGTCAGCGGGCCTACAGCGGTCTGCGTATACACGGTGGCCTTGGTGTTCAGGTTGCCCAGCAGGGTACCGTTCGTAACGCTTGACACGGCGACGGTCTTGTTCTGTCTGTCTGATGTGACAGCGGTTTCGGTGGAGTCCACCAGGTAGTGGTACGCCGGTACACCGTTGTTCAGGCAGTAATTCTGAAGGATATTGGAAGAAATACTGGCGTTGTTGTTGAAGAACAGCTGAGACGGGTAGGCACTTGTAGCCTCCGTCGCTTCCACAATGCCCTTATTGTAAGAACGAACGATGGAGATCGTGGAGGAATTGACATAGCCCACAAGGCCGGAGGCATGGGCAGTGTCGGTGTTCGTATTCCGGACGACACCGAGATTGAAGCAGTGGGACAGGCATCCCACCGCAGAACTCGCTTTGAGGTAGCCCAGCAAACCGCCCACATACGAACCGGAGGAAGTGACCGTGCCGAGATTCCCGCAGGCAATCAGCGTGTGCATGGTACTGTCTGTGTTCATCTGACCCACAAGCCCGCCGGTATAGCTACCCGTTCCGGACACGGTTCCGTAATTGTAACACCGTTCCATCATGACAGCGGACAGGCTCTTACCCACAAGGCCGCCCACATCCAGGGATGTGGAGCTTATCTGACCGAAGTTAGCGCAGTCCGTCATGGTGGCACCGTGGTTGATCCAACCGACAAGACCGCCGGCATAGCAGGGGGCGGACACAGCCCCGTGGTTGTTGCAGTGATTCAGATACACCGGGCCGGTAGCCTGTCCGATGAGGCCGCCCACATAGCGGGAGGATGTGTCTGTGGCCGTCACATTGGCTCGGTTGATCACGGATGTAGCCGTCATCCCGTCGGACACCGCCGCCAGGGCACCCGCAAAACCGGAGGTAACGCATACCTCTCCGGCCAGCGTGAGGTTCTTCACGGTGCCATTGCACAGGGCGAACAGCGGGACAGTCACCGTCACCGTGTGTCCGTTCCCGTCCAGCGTGCCGGTGAAGGTGTTCGCATAGGAGGTGTCCACACAGATGTCCTGGGTCAGGTAGTATGTGCCGTTCGGCTCCATAGCCGCAAACTCCTCTGCGGTGGAGACGGGAGTTCCCTTGGGTTGGGTGTCCTCCTCCGGTTGCTGCTTCAGGATGCGGATGATGGAATCCAACTGCCCCGTGGGAATGCCTATTTCCTTGGAAAGGTAGTTATAGATCTTCTCGCTGAGAGAAGCCCCCTCATATGACTTGATGGTCAGGGGGTATAATTTGGAAATGCCGGTGGTCGCACGGGAACTTCCAATTCTACCAAAGTTGGAAAAAAGATAGTCACACAACAGATCCGTTTCACTGACACCCAGAAGTCCGTTGACAAGGTATGCGATCATGCCGGTGCGGTCAGTGCCGATGCTGCAATGGAAAATGATCGGATAATTGGATTCGTCGGCGAGCGTGGCAAACACGGTCCGGATGGAATCCTTATTTACAGGATTGGTGAGAACATTGCCATCGTACGACAAGGGGCAAATCACATAGCTTGCGTTATCGGCACCCAAGGGACTGTCTGTCCTTCCACCGTACTCCGTGATACCTTGGTAATTGGGCGTGGTCTTGCGCAACTCGATCTCACAACGGACACCCAACTCTTCCACCATTGTCTGCTTGCCCTTATTTGTGATTTCTGGATTGCCGTTATTATTGGCACTCAATCTGCCGCACCGGATGAGCAAGCCCTGGCGGACATACCCTCCGTCCACCGTGGGCCATCCGCCCATATCCCGCACATTGGTGACGCCATCTACATACAGATTGCGGGGTGCGGTGCCGTCCGTGGTGAAGCTGGCGGTTCCGCTCCGGCACACCGTGTCCCCGTATACGCAGGATACAGCCCAGTAATAGGTTGTCCCTATCTTCAGGTTGTATACCTTCAGCGAGGTGCCGCTGGCAGTATACACCCAGGGGGAGGACAGGTCGGCGTACTCACTGACTGTGACCGTATAGGAAGTGGGAAGTGCACCGAGAGAGCTGTCCGTGCTCTTCACCGACCAGGACAGGGTGACTGGCAGAGGGCGGCTTAATTCGGCCGAACCCGTTGCATAGGTTCCGATATTTACATAACTGCCATCCAGAAACTGTGCCTGCTTGTCCGTGTGAATCGGAACCTGGTCGCCGAGGTCTGCCAGCGTGAAGACCAAGGGGCCGGTCGACGCCTGAGTGGACAGATTCTGGGGGGTGTCGGCGCTTACCTGGACAGGAACCAATGCGCCGATCAGCAGGACAAGGCTGACGAGTACAGCCGTGATTTTTCTGAAAACTCTCAAGCACTCCATCTATCAATTCTCCTAACTGTACTAATAAATGTAATTACTACCATTGTATCACACTTTGTTCTGTTTGTCAAGTACCACTTATTATTTCTCATAGTGAATTTCTTTGGTGAAAAGTGATACGCCCCCTTTACAAGGCAGGGAAAATATGCTATAATAAGGAGGAAAAGTGGGTGTTACGAAAGAAAGAGCGTCCGGCAGAGGGAGGAGTTGCTATGAAGTGTCCAGTATGTGGTTATCCGGAGAGCAAGGTCGTGGATTCACGGCCGGTGGAGGACGGAGCCAGCATCCGTCGCCGGAGGGAATGCCTGTCCTGCGGCAGGAGATTCAACACCTTCGAGGTGCTGGAGACACAGCAGATCGTGGTGATCAAGAAGGACGGCTCCAAGGAGCTGTTTGACAGGAGCAAGCTGTTGGGGGGACTGCTGAAGGCGACCCAGAAGCGACCGGTGGATGCCGAGCAGATCGCAGCCGAGATCGAGGCGGAGCTTCACAATGACCTGCGGCAGGAGGTCACCTCCGGGGAGCTGGGGGAGATGGTCATGAGTAAGCTGAAAGCCGCAGACGAGGTGGCTTATGTCCGGTTTGCCTCGGTGTACCGGGAATTTAAGGATGTGGACTCCTTCCTGGCGGAGCTGAAGGAGCTGAAAAAGAAGCAGAACCGGAAGAAGTGAAATGAGGGCCGTAACGGGGGCGTTGCGGCCTTTTTTTTGTGAACATTTTTTAAGGAACCGCTGATTGATTCGGCGGCACATCTTCGGCACATCTTTTCCCG
>CAMEON010000008.1 GCA_945929845.1 uncultured Clostridia bacterium
AGACGAAAAAATCTGTACCGAATCTGCACCACCTCATTAAATCAGCGTTTCCTTAATATTCAGAAAGGAACAAATACAATGAAACGATGGATCGCTACGCTAACAGCTCTTTTCCTTATGGTCAGCATGACGGGAATCCTTGTACTCCAATCCTCGGCGGAAGATACCGTAAAGATCGCTTACGGTTCTGATGAAATCCAACTGACCCCGGTGGATGCGCTGAACGATGCCGCCCATGTGGTGGACGGCTCCTATGGCTGGGGCACGGCTACCTTTGGCGACGGAAAAATACTCATTGAAACCAACCAGATGTTCGATGCGTATGGCATGGATACCGAAGCCTTTGGCAGTTTCGACTGGGCTGGCATGAAGTATATCGTCTTCTCTGTGGAGAACACCAGCGACGGTGACATCTACCTCTGCTTCCAGCCCACTGTGCCCGGTGCAGGGAATGCCTTCACCTCCGGCGCGCTGGCGAAGGATAACCCGGTCAAGCTGGTCAGTGCCAAGGACGGCACGGCCAAAGACGCCAAATTCTCCGGTACGCAGGCTATCAATAACCGGGATTGTTTCATCATTCCTTACCGCTTCACCGGATATGTGTTCCTGCCGGTTGGTATCATTGCCGACCTGAACAGCCTGTCCGTGCCCTCCTTTACCGGGGATGCCAGCTTCCAGAGTTATGGCTTCCATGTGGTGCCGGATGATGCCACCTATGTGGAACTGACCATTCTGGATGTGTACGCCTGCGGAGATTTGCCGGAATACAATGCGCCAGTGGTAACGACAGAAGCTCCGACAGAGGCACCCACCGAAGAGCCCACGGAAGCGGCTACGGATCCTGTGGTGACTGAGCCGGAAACCACTGAGCAGGAGACCACGGTTCCGGAGCCGGAGACGACTGTGGAGCAGGCCACCGAAGCACCGACAGAAGTGCCCTCCGTGGAAAGTGTCTCAGACACCAAGGGAGGCGACAGCTCGACTGTTGCGGATGAGACCGCCGGAGGTAGCACAGACACCGGCTGTTCCTCTGTGCTTGGCCTCTCCGTCCTCTCCCCGATTTTTGCTCTGGCTGTGACCGCCGCCGTGGTGCGCAAGCGGAAGCATTGATAGGATGATCGGCTCGTCCGACAGCATACTTTTCAGGCCCCTGGGTATCTTCGCCCTGGGGCCTTTCATATGTCGAATACCCTCCCGTCCGATTCGACCTTTTTCACCCTTTGTCAAAAGAACACATATGCTGATAGCAGGTATCGCCGTCCATCGGTGCCTGTGATTTTCAATTCAGAAGTACATACAGTCCATGGCTCTGTGAGCAAAAGGACTGCCAAAGCGTGATAAAGGAGATGTGTCAGCATGAAGCATGAAACATATAGTCCCTGTGAGGACAGTCTGGCGGTGCTGATGCCGGGGCAAAGTGCCCTGGTGGTCAGCATGGATCCGTCATCTTCCTTGGCCACCCGCCTGGGGGATCTGGGTATAGCAGAGGGCACCCGGATCCGCTGTGAAAGGATCAGTCTGTTGGGAGACCCCCGGGCCTACCGGATCTTTCCGGGTTTTGCGCAGACAGGAGAAATAGAAGAAGATTTTCATGAAATAGTCGGAGGCACCGTCGTCGCTTTGCGGTACAGGGACGCTGTCCGCATCAAGGTGAGGCGGGTTCCGGAGCATATAAAAAGCAGACAGCCCATCCGGACTACATCCGGCCAGGAAGCAGGTGTCGCATGGGATTGACCGTATCATCCGGAGGTCGCCATGCCTCTTCCTTTATGACTACGACCAACGGTCATCTGGCGCAGGATGCCGCACTGGTCGCCATGGTGGGGAATCCCAATGTGGGAAAAAGCAGTCTTTTCAATGAACTGACCGGATTACATCAGCATACCGGAAACTGGACAGGGAAGACTGTAGGCTGTACGGTGGGTACCATGAAACACCGCAGAAGTAAATCTACAGTTATTAAATGGAAGAAAAAAGGGGCAGGGAACACCTGCCCGACCATACTCCTGGCTGACCTCCCCGGTTGCTACTCACTGGTTCCTCGTACAGCCGAAGAGGAAGCCGCAAGGAACTTCCTCCTGACACAGCCAATACGGGGAGCGGTGGTTGTTTGCGACGGGCAGACGCTGGAGAGAAACCTTTTACTTGCCTTCCAACTGTCAACTGTCTTTCCCAAGGAGCGGATCATCCTCTGCGTCAACCTGATCGACGAAGCGGAGAAGCAGGGACTATTTGTAGATAGCGACGCACTGGAAAACAGCACCGGTTTTTCGGTCGTGCTGACCAGTGCCAGAACCAGACGGGGGATCGACCAGCTTCGCAAAAAAATCGGATTCGTTGTTGAAACAGGGCCTGTCATCAAAACGGACGATGGCAAGAGTAAGCCGGAGGACACAGACATTCCTCCGGCATCGGAATATCGTGAGCAGGCCAGCATTTGCGCCGCCGGGTGCATCCGGCCATCGCTGCACACATGCACAGGAGACGAATGTCCTGCTTCTGCCCATTGCGAAGGCGGCTGTTCCTCCTGCGGGAGCAAGCCCCCGCCTGCCTGCGCCGGTTCCTGTGTCAGGAGCACCCACCACGGCCATCACGAACGCAAGATCCCCAAAAAATCCGGATTCCAACAAAGGTATGCACGCTTGGATCGGTTGGTCATGGGGCGTTGGACGGCCATTCCCGTGGCTCTTCTGTTTCTCGCTCTGACGCTGTGGATCACGGTCTATGGAGCCAATCGACCTTCTGAATGGTTGGCGTCGCTGTTTGATTGGTTGGAAATGTGGTTATGGAGGATCCCCTTATGGGCACATCTGCCCGGATGGGTATCCGGGATCCTGATCGACGGAGTGTATACCACTGTGGCGAGAGTCACCTCGGTCATGCTCCCGCCCATGGCCATCTTTTTCCCGCTGTTCACACTGCTGGAGGATGCTGGCTTCCTGCCACGGATCGCTTTCAACTTTGACAGGTGCTTCCAATCCTGCCAGGCCTGCGGGAAGCAGGCGTTGACCATGTGTATGGGGCTGGGTTGCAGTGCCGCCGGTGTGACCGGATGCCGCATCATCGACTCCGGAAGAGAACGGCTGGTCGCCATCCTGACCAACAGCTTCATGCCGTGTAACGGGAAATTTCCCACACTGCTTGCCATGTCAGCGGTCTGCCTGTCCATGGTTGCATCCTCCACGGGAAAGAATACATCCCTGGAGAGCTTTCAGGCGGCTATGATCGTGACCGGGCTGATTATCCTGTGCGTACTTATCACCCTCCTTGTTTCAAGAATACTGACTGGTACCATTCTGCGCGGAAAGCCGTCCTCCTTTTTGCTGGAGTTGCCGCCGTACCGATTCCCGAATATCCCCCAGGTACTGGTGCGTTCCTTGCTGGACAGGACACTGTTTGTCCTTGGGCGTGCTATTTCGGTGGCTGCCCCGGCCGGGGCGGTGCTGTGGCTGTTGACGCACATTCCGACAGGTGGTGAAGAGAACCTGCTGATCCTTGCCGCCCGGGTACTGGATCCGGTTGGTGCTGTCCTTTGCGTGGACGGTGCCGTCCTGTTGGCTCTGATTCTTTCCGCTCCGGCCAACGAGCTGACTGTTCCGATTTTGCTTATGATATACACCGCCGGAAATCAGATGGCCGTCAGTCCGGCAACGGCTGAACTGACTTTGATCCTGAATGGCATGGGATGGAGCGGTTGGGAGGCTGTGAGTTTCCTGTTGTTATTCCTGTTTCATATTCCTTGCACGACCACATTGATCACTGTGTACAGGGAAACAGGGAAGGTACGGTGGATGATATTGGCGGCGGCGTTGCCGTTGGTGGTTGGGATCATCCTGTGCGCATTGTTGGCATTGCTCAAAGTAACATTCATTTTTTGATACAAAATCAAAATTTTGTATCAAAAAGGGGAGCAAAAACACCGAGCTACCGAGCTGTTGAAAATTCTGAAAATTTTTCGGTTTCCGGTAGCCTCTACGAAAAGCTTGTATAATTGCACAAATCCAAGCATTCGGTTTTGTCGGAAATACCAAATATCCACTATTTTTCAAAAGGTATTCCTTTTTCGTGAAAATTATGTTATAATATAGCCAACAACGGTGCTCCCACCGGGCTTGATCCCCGGACATGAGGCCGGTCAAGGAGGATATAGTATGCCTATCAAAATGAGAGTCCTGTATAATTCAAGTAAGAAAGGCATGGCCCAGTTTGCCAGTGCTGTCAAGGAAAAATATGAACTTCCGGTCAATGCGGTCAGCGGGAAATTCCCGCCGGAGTACCCCTGCGACAAGGAGCGTATCGTGGTGCTGGCCATTTCTGCCAAGGGCGAAATGCCGGACGATCTGCGCCGCTTCTGCGGTGAGCTGAACAAGACAAGAGCCTACAATGTGGCCTTGCTGGTGGACGGTAAGGAGGCGGATGCCAAGAAGATCGGTGAGATTATCAGTGCCGCTGGAACAAATCTTGTTGGTACCAAGGTCATCAATCTGGGCGGCTTCCTGTTCCTTGGCGGTGCGCTGTCTGACGAAATGAAGGCAGAGCTTTTGAACTGGGTGGATGAAATGGTTGCGGCTTGCAAGTAATCCCTGGTTTTGATACAAAATCATACAAATAAATCCCAACAGCTTCCTGACTGTTGGGATTTGTTTTTTGTTGTATGATTGTTGTTTATTTGCTCAGTTTTTATTATGGATCATGCTTCATCGCCCCTCATGTACCTCTCTGTCTTCTCCGAAAGGAATCTGGCGGTGTCAGCCATGAACTTACATGCCACCGGGCGGAAGGCGGCATCATAATGCTTGAGGAAGGTGTCGGCCTCCAGCGTGAAGCAACCACTGTAGCGGACATCCGCCAAAGCTCGGCAGACGGCATCCCAGTTGATGGCGGCTGTGCCCGGCAGGTTGTGCAGGTCGTCGGCATAGTTCACATCGTGGACATGGAGAGCGCCCAGCCGGTCATGGCCGATGATGCGAATGGCATCCTCCGGCTCCCGCCCGCACAGAGCAACATGGCCTATGTCCAGGCAGACCGTGAAGGTGTCCGGGTCGTCCAGCGTGTCATAGTAGGCCGCCAGCTCGTGGGGGTCTGCGCACACATCATCGCAGATACGATGCGTGACCGGGTGACACTGCCACATATTTTCAATGGCGATCTTTACGCCCGCATCCCTGGCAAAGGGAGCCAGACTGCGGTAAAAGTCCATATTCAGGTCAAACAGCTCCCTCTCGTGGCCGTAGTACCGCCCCCGCTGCAACGGATGTACCACCACCTGTCGGATGCCCAGCCGCCCGGCAAAGGCGAAGACACGGGGCATTTGGGGCACCAGCGTGCCGGTGTAGTGGTCATACCCGCCGCCAAAGGGCGCATGAGCCTGATGGAAGACCACGCCCCGACTCTCAGCCATCTGCCGGAGCCGGTCGGCCGTCTCCTTCCAGTTTTCCTGGAAAATGTACCCGTAATTGCACATGATGGAGAGATCCAACGCAGTGAAACCCGCATCTATCATGCGGGAAATGCCTTCCTCCAGGCCGAAAGTCAGCACCATCTGTTCTGTCTGTGATGCGAATAGCATGATTCTATTCCCCTTCCCTTTTTCCGCTTGTATTTTTCCATGCCCGCCTGTCAGATACAGCCGGGTCTTGTCGTGGATTCCTGTACATTATATCATTTGCGGCGAAATTTGTCAAGATTCCCACAGATTTTTCCGTATATTCTTGACAAAAGCACCGTGAAAGGATATAATGAAGACACTTACAGTGCGACTGTCTGCCTGTACGGTAAATTGCTTTTGAAAGGAAATCTGTTTTCATATGAGCTTTTGGATATGTGCTGACGAAAAGCCCACCGTCACCCATTTTTACTACTTTACCAAGGAGCTGGACATCCCGGCAGGGGCACGGCTCACCGCCCGCACCTGCGGGGACACCCGGTATCATCTGTACCTGAATGACCGCCTGGTATGCGAAGGGCCATGCCAGGGTTCCCAGTATGTCCGGTACTACGAGGACACAGACCTGACCCCCTACCTGCAGGCGGGGAAAAACACCCTCTGCGCCAAGGTCATGTACATGCAGGAAGGTTCCTTCATCTCGGTGTACCGTGGCTCCCGCCCTGCCTTCTGGCTGGACGGCACGCTGACCCTCCCGGACGGCACCGTGTCCCCGGTCGGGACGGACGAGACCTGGCACTGCCTGCGGGACGACTCAGTATCGTTCCACCATCAGCCCGGCATCCACACCTCGGTACCCCCCTGCGAGGAGGTGCAGGCCCGGCAGGTGCTGACCCCGGTTCCCACTGCCCGGATGTATGAACCCAATCTTCAGAACAAGGGCTACAATATTTTCGGCCTGGGGGAGTATTACCCTCTGTCTCCCCGCCCCATTCCCCCGATGCAGACCGGTGAGCCGAAGACCTTCCAACCGGTGCGCCGGGGGGAGGGCTGGCTGGAGCTGGACGCCGGCACCTACACCACGGCCAGGGTGTCCCTGACCTTCCAGGCCGCCGCCGGCAGTACCGTGCGGGTCATCTATTCCGAATGCTACACCCAGGAAGACGGGAACGGCAACCGCTACAAGGGCCGCCGGGACGATGCCTCCCAGCCCACCAGCGGCCTGCCTGGCGTGGCGGACATCCTGCACGCCAGCGGGGAGACCCAGACCTATTCCCCCTTCTGGTACCGGGCGTTCCGCTTCATCCGGCTGGAATTTGACCCGGAGGCAGACTTCACTCTGCTATCCCTGACCTACCAGCCCTACTTTTACCCGCTGGACAGTGCCGGTCAGTTCGCCTGCTCCGACGACCGCTTCAACCGTATGTGGGACATCAGCCGCAACACCGTGCTGTGCTGTATGCACGAGATGTATGTGGACTGCCCCTTCTACGAGCAACAGCAATATGACATGGACTCCTGCCTGGAGATGCTGTTCACCTTCCGCATGAGCGCAGACCGGCGGATGCCCCTCAAGAGCATCACCGACCTGGCCCACTCCCAGTTGTCCGATGGGATGCTTCAGGCCAACTACCCGTCCACTATGGTGCAGGTCATTCCGGGCTTCACCCTGTTCTGGGTGCTGATGCTCCGGGAGTACCTGCGCTACACCGGCTCTGACCCGGCCTGCGTGGCGGAGGCAAAGACCTTTTCCGGCATTCTGGACAGGGCACTGGAGGCCTTCGAGCCGTACATGACCAAAGACGGCCTGATTGGCCCCACCCCTTACTGGCCTTTCGTGGACTGGGTGCCTGCCTGGCCGGTGGGTGTGCCTGTAGGTGGGCGGGAGGAGCCCATCACCGTCACCTGCCTGATGTTTGCCGCCGCCCTGAAGGCCGCCTCCGAGATGGCAGAGACCTTCGGACGGCCGGAACGGGCTGCCGAGTATGACCGCCGGGCCGGAGAGATGATACGGCAGGTCAACCGGCTGTGCTACGATGAGGAAGCCGGGCTATACCGTGACACGCCAAGCCGCAGGAATTTCTCCCAGCACACCTCCCTGTGGGCGGTGCTGTCCGGTGCCGTGACCGGAGAGGAAGCCGGGGCACTGATAGACCGCACCTTTGACGGCCATGTGCCGGTGTCCGCCTGCACCTTCTCCATGAATCACTACCTGTTCCGTGCCCTGGAGGCCGCCGGACGGTACAGGTACGCCCCGGTGCTGTTTGAGGGCTGGCAGAAGATGCTGGACCTGCACTGCACCACCTGGTGCGAGAACCCGGACAGCCCCCGCAGTGAGTGCCACGGCTGGTCCTCCGCCCCCATCTACGAGTTTTCTGAGATGGTGCTGGGTGTGTACCCCACAGCAGACGGCTATCGCCGGGTGCGTGTGAAGCCCTGGGTGGAGGGGCTGGGTCTGACCTGGGCCAAGGGAACCGTCCCCACCCCCTACGGCGTGCTGTCCGTAGCCTGGGAGATAGAGAACCGGCACCTGACCCTGACCGTCACCCGGCCTGCCGGGGCGGACATGGAGGTGACACTGATTCTGCCGGACGGGCAGGCACAGGTCATGGAAAAGGACACCGTGACCGCCACCGTGTCCTGTAAGCTGTAAGCCGCCCCATAAGGAATGACCGCCGCAGAGGTGCGCAGGGAGCGCAGACTTTGCGGCGGCCTTTTGGGGGTCAGTCCGGCAAAACAGTATACGGCTTTTTTGTTCGTTTCAGATGATTAATGAGAGCATTGTCGTTCTCCTGCGCTGTGGCCTTCCCCGCTTCCCTCCTCGCCTGGAAGAACGCCTGAAGCTGTGCCCGGCACGCCGCTTCCATACAGCCGCAGGTCACATCTGCCCCCTCCCCCTGAACCGGATGGCGATGGAGCGACCACACACTGCCCATAGCCCCCATGACCGGGTCTTTGGTGCCGCAGACCACCCGGGGAATCCTGGCCCCCAGGATAGCCCCGGCGCACATGGGGCATGGCTCCATAGTGACATACAGGGTACAGTCGGACAGCCGCCAGCCCTGCCTTTCCCGACAGGCGGCGGCGATGGCGTTCATCTCGGCGTGACCCAGAGCGGTTCCCTCCCGTTCCTTGGTGTTGTGCCCCTCGGCCAGCACCCGGTACTGCCCGTTCTCCCGGCAGACCAGCACCGCCCCTACCGGCACATCTCCGGCTTCCGCCGCCAGTGCCGCCTGTGCCAGTGCCAGCGACATGAAGGCCCTGTCCTGCGCCTCGGCGGTGCTGTCCTCCTTGGCGGGGGCGTTCTGCATCACTTCCCTTTTTTCTTTCTCTTTTTCTGACATCGGCTTTCCTGCCTCTCTACATTCCGGTGAATAGCCCCAGACCCCAGGCGGCATCTATCACGGTGGTGATAAAGGCCATGACCAGAAAGGCAATGATACCCGGGGCAAAGAAGCCTTTGGCCGTGATCTTGTCCGGGGTCTGTTTGCTCTCCGACGCAGGGGTTAGGAGGCGGGGTACCTGCCCGAAGGTCATCCGCTCACAGCCATCCTTCGCCAGGGCCGGGTTGGCTTCCTCGGCCCGGGTATTCACCGGAACCGCTCTGCCCCGCTTTTTCTTTTCATGTACGGTCAGGATGCAGAGCACCATCAGGGAAATCAGCCCCGTGAGGATGATGATACCATCCGCCATATTCAGATAGCCATAGCAGGCCGGCCCCAGCCGCATGGCGATCACCTCCTGTACCACGGAGTACAGATTGTTGAACATATGCAGGAAGGTACTGCACCAGATGGAGCCTGTCAGCTCATAGGTCAGGGCCATGACGATACCGGCGGCAAAGGTGTACAGGGTCTGGCTGATGCTCTGGTGCATGAGGGCGAAGAGCAGAGCACTGATCAAGGTGGCACTCCACATACCGTACCGCCTCAGATTTCCATAGATCACACCCCGGAAAAGAAATTCCTCGCAGAAAGCGGGGGCCAGTGCCACGGTGATATACAGGTAAATGGCCTCCGGGTCGCTGGCGCCCAGAGAGCTTGCTGTATACGCATAGCCGATCATCTGCATGATGATGCCGTTGATCCATGCGAAGATCAGAATGACAGACATCCCGCCCAGGATGAAAAGCGGGATGGTAGCGGGTACCTTGACCTCGCACTTGATGGGTGCGGGGCTTTTCCTCCTTGACATAGGGTAGAAAAGAATGGCCGGTACCATGAAGTAGGATAGGTAGGAAAGGGTATCGACCAGCGTGCCCACAAGGAAGGAGCCCTCCCGGGTCAGGAACAGGTCAAACAACTGGAACAGGGATGACCAGACAGGTTGAGTCAGGTACATCATGCCGACCATGATGCACAGACACCACCCCACCCGGTTGGCCGTGCTCCTGTATGAGGGATTTTGATCAATCATGCGGTTGCCTCCCGTGACAGTACAGGATCATGTATGCAACGATATTATAGCAGATACAGCGTTTTTTGTCAAGTCCGGGGAAATTGGGATGCCGGTGGCAGTATTCATTACCATTTTTGAAAGTTCTTGAGGGGTGTCTCGTACCCCGGCTGAACTGTAACCTCCCTTTGCCTGCAAATTGTAAAAAATCATACAAATGCCTTTACAAGCACTGCAAATTGTGTTATAATAGGAAAGGTTATACTGATACAGAACCGCTGTATCAGCGCTTTTTACTGAATGACATCTTCTCATACAGGGGATGCGGAAAGGAGCCGATCATGCAGGGGATCGTCCGAATGAATGTAGGGGACAGACTGGTACTGAAAAAGCAACATCCCTGCGGCTCCTGCCGTTTTGAAGTTCTCCGGGTGGGCAGTGAGGTGCGCATCCGCTGTATGGGTTGTGGCAGGGACATGATGCTTGACAGGGTAAAGCTGGAGAAGGCTGTGCGGCGGGTGGAAACACCGGCCGACGAGTGAGGCATGGACTGCGCAGATAGATGACGGTAGCCAATCCGGCAGAGCAATAATGAAACGGATGTACCAAACAGGAGAAAGGGTATGGATCAGAGCAAAAATCAACCGAATGAAAAAAATGCACAGGCACAGGACGCAGGGGCGGCTCTGCTTTCCGGTGTCCCCGGGGAGAAACAGCCGTTCTTTTCCCGCATGGGTCTGCACCTGCGGGCTGTATGGTCTGAGTACAGGTACCTGCTGATCCCGGCGGGCATTGCCGTGGTTCTGGTGTACCTGATGTACCTGGCTCGGGGACAGTACCCCTTTGGCGATGGGTGCGTGCTTGTGCTGGATCTGAACGGACAGTATGTGTCCTTCTACCATGCACTGCGGGACATTCTGCACGGGGATGCCAGCCTGTTCTACACCTTCTGCCGCAACATGGGCGGCGAGTTCCTCGGTATTTTTGACTACTATGTAGCCTCTCCCTTCGCTTGGCTGGTCGCCCTGTTCCCGGAGACCATGATGCTGGAAGCCCTGCTCGTCCTGTTCCTGCTCAAGACAGCCCTTCTGGCCTTCAACATGGGCTTCTACCTCCACAAGACCAGCCGGGGTAAGCCCAACAAGCTGGCTGTCATCGCTTTCTCCTTGATGTATGCCCTGACTTCCTATGCCATCGTACAGCAGCATAACTCCATGTGGATCGACTGTGTCCTTTGGCTCCCCATCCTGACCTATGCCATCGAACAGCTGATCAAGCGGGGACGCTTCCGCCTGTATGTCTTTACGCTGGCTATCTCCATCTTCAGCAACTTCTATATCGGCTACATGGTTTGCATCTACACGGTAGCCTACTGCTTCTACTACTACTTTGCCCACAACGAAAAGGAGAATCCCGGGAACAATCCCGGCGGGGAGAAGAATCACTTTGCCAAGTCCGTGGGTCGTGTGGCGGTGTGGTCCATTTTGGCCGTGGGCATTGCGGCACTGGCCATCCTGTCCGCCCGCTACTCGCTGGGCTTTGGTAAGGACGAGTTCTCCAACCCGTCCTGGGATGTGGTGCAGAAATTTGACCTGTTTGAGCTGTTCTACAAGTTCCTGCCCTCCTCCTATGATACCGTCCGCCCTGCAGGGCTACCCATCGTATACTGCGGTATGCTGACCCTCATTCTGGTGCCTGCCTTCTTTATGGCACGGAAGATCTCCAACCGGGAAAAGGTCGCCGCCGGCTTCTTCATCCTGTTCTTTGTGCTGTCCTTTGCCACCTCCACCATTGACCTGATCTGGCATGGCTTCCAGAAGCCCAACTGGCTCAATTACCGCTACTCCTTCATGCTCTCCTTCTTCCTTCTGGTCATCGCCTTCCGGGCATTCGAGCAGATCCTGTTCGTCAGCCGCAAGGCTCTCTTCGGCTCCACTGTGGCGATCGGCGTGCTGGTGCTGGTGATCCAGGAAATGAGCGATTTTCTGGTGGAGAAAAACGAGAAACTGACGGTGCGTCCCTTTGCCACCATCTGGCTGGCTTTGGGTTGCCTGATCATCTACTTTATTCTGATCTGCCTTTCCGGCCGTGTGCGGCGGGCTAAGGAGACAGTGTCCATCGTGCTGGTGTTTGTCATCTGCGTGGAGCTGTTCCTCAGCGGTCTATCCGATATGAATGCTCTGGATAAGGATGTGACCTACTCCAAATATTCCAGGTACAACAATTTTCTTGACACCTTCCTGCCTATCGCCGAGACCATCCAGGAGAATGACGATGGCTTCTACCGCACGGAAAAGACCTATCACCGCAAGACAAACGACAACTTCGCACTGAACTTCAGGGGACTCTCCTGCTCCACCTCCACGCTGAACCGTTCCACCATTGATTTTTTGGCTACGCTTGGCTATGCATCCATGTCCCACTGGTCAAAGTATATCGGCGGGAATCCTGTGTCCGACTCCCTGATGGGCATCAAATACCTGGTGACGGATCAGGATATGACCGTTTACTATGGGGATCCGATCTATGAAAACGAAGTGTTCCTGGAGATGTATGACGAGGATCTATCCGTCGTGTCAAACCCGGATGTGTATCTGAATCCGTACGCCCTTTCCCTTGCCTTTGGTGTCTCGGATGACTGGGAGTATCACCACTCCTTTACCGTCAACAAGGACGGCAAAAAGGAAAATGTATATGATACCCCCATTGAGCAGCTCAACCAAATGATTACAGTCATGTTGGGAGAGACCGAAACTGTGGAGGTGTTCAAAAAGGCCGTACAGGAGGGAGAGCCGACCCTGACAAACTGCACGCATACCTCCGTGGCCAACCACCACAAGTACGAGCCGGAGGACAAGGACAAGGATGCAAAGATCACCTACACCTACACGGTTCCGGCTGATACACCCTTGTACTTCTATATGCCCAGTGACTATCCCCGTGAGGTAAAGATCAAAGTCAACGGCACTGCCAAGGGCGGCTTTAACGGCGGCAGTGACAGCACCTACCGCTGTCTGACCTCCCTGGGCTCCTACTCCGCCGACAAGCTGACAGAGGGTCTTTCGCTGGAGCTGACCATAAACAATTCTTCCAACAACCTGTACATTCTTCAGTCCGGCGACTACAGTGTGTACGACTCCTATATCTACTATATCGACTGGGATCTCTTTACCGAAGTCATGTCCCGGCTGGACGATGTGCAGATGACCATCGACGCTTCCTCTACCGATGACCACCTGACAGGCACCATGACTACTACCAAGGACAGCCAACTGGTTGCTACCACCATTGCCTACGACGAAGGGTGGAAGGTATATGTGGATGGAAAACGGGTGGACATCATCGAAACGGCGGATGCACTCCTTTCTTTCCGTATTGGAAAAGCGGGAGATCATACCATTGAGTTAAAGTATATGCCCAATGTTGTCTTGTTTGGCATCATCTGCTCCGTGACCTGTTCTGTTATTTTCCTCTACCTTGTCCTGGCGTGGCCCTTCTTAAGGAAGTATACGCTGATCCGCCGTTTTGTGGAGATCCCCGGTTCGGATCCTCAGCCGGAGGAAAGCTACGAGCAGATGTATGCCCGTGAACTGGTAAGACTCGGTGAGGAGCCTGATCTGTTGCCGGACGACATCGGTGCACCCTATAAGGATGTTCCTCCTACAGACCCGGGTCTGCCTGAGGATGTGGACGAGGCACCGGATACCCCTACAGCCAAAGCAAAGTCGCCTTCTCAGGGAGCCAAATCCGACAAATCGGCGCAACAACAGCCAGAAAAGAAGAACTGGCTGGACACACTGGGCTTGACAAAGAAGCCAGACACCGGAACCTCCGTTAAGAAGTCAGGTAATGACACGCAAAAGAAGAAGTGAACCATTGCCGTTTCTGACTATCCCACCCATAAGGAGGCATTATGTTTTACTATATCAAAGGCACCTTGGCTATGTCCTCTCCCTCCATGGCGGTGGTGGAAGCCGCGGGGGTGGGGTATAAGCTGACCATCAGTGAAAACACCTACCGCGCCCTGCCCCGCCCCTCCGCATCGGCTCCGGTAACAGTGCTCCTGTATACCTGGTTTTCGGTGCGGGAGGACGGCGTAGAGCTGTTCGGCTTCATGGATGAGAGGGAACTGTCCTCCTTCCGGATGCTTCTCTCGGTATCCGGTGTCGGCCCCAAGGCGGCCTTGTCAGTGCTGTCTCAGATGACACCGGAAAAGTTCGCCCTGGCCGTCTGTACCGAGGATAAAAAGGCCATCTCCAAAGCACCCGGCGTAGGCCCTAAGACTGCCGCACGGATCATACTGGATCTGCGGGATAAGCTCATGAAAGAGACCAGCATGAACGATGAGGATCTGTCAGCGGCATTGACTGATCATTCCACCGAGGCCGCTGGTGCTCCCGCCAGAGGCAAGCTGAACGAAGCGCAGGACGCCCTGATCGTTCTCGGATATACCAAGGCCGAGGCACAGAAGGCCCTGTCCGGTCTTGACATCACTGCCCTGTCCCTGGAGGACATCATCAAGGAAGCACTGAAACGCCTGATGAAGGGGTAAATTCCTTTGTCGGAAAGGAGTTCTGCAACTATGAGCGACCCACACATTCCCGTCGGAGATGCTGGTGACGGCAGTGAGTTCGACTTTGAAAACCGCATTGTTTCCACCTCCTATACCCCCGGCGACGAGGACGCAGAGGCCACCCTCCGCCCCCGGAGACTGGAAGACTACATCGGGCAGGACAAGGTCAAGGAGAACCTGAAGGTCTACATTGAAGCCGCCAAGCTACGGCATGAGCCACTGGATCATGTTCTGCTCTACGGCCCTCCCGGATTGGGCAAGACCACCCTTTCCAACATCATCGCCGCCGAACTGGGCGTCAATCTGCGGGTCACCTCCGGCCCTGCCATAGAAAAGCAGGGGGATCTGGCTGCCCTCTTGACCAACCTGAACGAGGGAGATGTGCTCTACATTGATGAGATACACCGCCTGCCCCGTATGGTGGAAGAGATCCTGTACCCCGCCATGGAGGATTTTGCGCTGGACATTATCATTGGAAAAGGCCCGGCCGCCCGGAGCATCCGCATTGACCTGCCGAAATTCACCCTGATCGGAGCCACCACTCGGGCTGGACAGATGACAACTCCCCTGAGAGATCGCTTTGGAGTGATCTTTAAGCTGGAGCTGTACACACCGGAGCAACTGGCTCTCATTGTCAAGCGGAGTGCCGGGATCCTGGGCATTTCCATCTCCGATGACGGTGCCTTTGAGGTCGCCTCCCGCTCCCGGGGGACCCCCCGGATCGCCAACCGCCTGTTGAAGCGGGTGCGGGACTTCGCCCAGGTACAGGGGAAGACGCAGGTGGATGCCGCCTCGGCCTCCTATGCTCTGGATCGTCTGGAAATTGATGAGTTGGGTCTGGACAATACCGACCGCCGGATGATGGAAGCCATCATCAAATTCTATGCCGGCGGGCCTGTGGGGCTGGACACGCTGGCCGCCACCATTGGGGAGGAAGCCGTCACCATTGAGGATGTGTATGAACCTTACCTGATGCAACTGGGCTTCATCAACCGCACCCCCCGTGGCCGCTGTGTGACCCCGCTGGCCTACGAGCATTTGGGTCTGCGGCCGCCGCAGCCTGTGCATGCCGCAGAGCAGATGCAGATGAATATCTTTGATGACAGTGTAACCTCGGACAGCAACGGTGACGGTTTCAATGAGGAATAACTTACAAAGGGAGGCCTTCCTCTGACAGAGAAGGCCTCCCCAATTCTTTTTTGATTCCGAAACCAATCAGCCGCACATATCCCTGTCGATGAGATCGAAGGTCACGCCGCCACGGTGTGATCTAGCGTTGAGATATCCGCGGATTCCCTCAAAATACTTGATACCTACCGCATTCTGCTGGAGTGTCCCCTTCAGGTCGGTGATGTGAATGTCTGCTTCATCCCCATCCTCGGTATAGATAGTCATGCGGACTTCGGCATCAGCCATGTATAGCTGATTGGAGACCACATAACGGTAGGGAGTCAGCGTGTCGGTCAGTTCATACTCCACCACAGAAGCAGCCATTTCAATGCCCTGATTGTACAGGGAGAACCGCACATAGGCTCTTCCCTGCCCGCTGTACGAGGCTTTCATGGTTAACTCCACGATGTCCGAGTTTTTCAAGAATTTGCCGAGCGTTCCGGTGGACCAGGTGTTGGTGGTACCCTCCATAGGCTGTTGGAGGGCATCCAGCGCTGTAACATTCACATAGGCATGGAACGGAACCAGGTACACCGTTCCCTCCCACTTTCCGTCTGCCGTTACAGACTTCAAGAGACCCTGATCCTTGCTGTCCGAGCCTTCACCCATTTGTATAATGGCATAGCTCTTCCCGCTTTGCAGAACACTGACCGCACCAGTCGTTCCTCCGGTATACCCGGGGCGAGGCTGATTCATTTCTGCCAGCATCTCGATAGCACCCTGTTCTGCGGCAGACTGGGTATCTGTGAAGGTGATCTGATGGATCATGCGGACACCATGCTCCCACAGGTATTTCAACTGTGCAAATGCACCGGTGGCACTGTCCTGCAGGGCGCAATACTCACCGATGGAGATGTTCCACTGTCCCGCTGTATTAGCAAATCCGATAAAGTTCTGCTGGGAGGAATAGAAGGTGCCGTACCGGGTGCCGCCATAAGCAGTCCCGCAGGTAGTCACCACATCAATGGGAGAAATCCTTGTGTTGGCTTCACCCAGGAAACCGGCCACTGCATCCCCCTCCGGAATCTGATGGGCAGATATGGATTCCGGCGGATAACCGGCCAACAGGGCCTCCCGGTAGGCCTCCATGATGCGCTTGCTGACGATGTAACGGTTATACAGCACCCACTGTTCAAAGTAATCACCCTTATAGGCATCCCACTCGCCGCGATCCATCTCACGGGGCGGATCTATCTCGTACTCATCGGAAAAATCGGTTCCGAAAAGCTGGTTGATGTTCTGTACGCTTCCGTACTGCTCCATCAGGTAGATCTGGAAGCCACGGATCATATAGATGTTGTAGTCGCCGACCGTGCCTGCCACATCGATCTCGTGCTCGTGTACGGGAGACATACCCACCAAGTGCTCCGGATTGCCGTTCTCTCCCCGGAACTCCACAGCCATGGCTTGCAGGAAGGAACGCAGGGGGTACAGGCGGAGCTTGGCCAGGTCAAGAATACCGTCGGCATAGGTGCCAATGTAGAAAGAGGAACCAAGCTCCAGGTAGTCAGAGTATTCCCCACTCTTGCCTATGGATACATAGGTCTTTTCCCCTGTATCCGGATCCTCATAATTCTTCAGATTGGTGGTGCCGGCTATCTTATTCCACCTATGAGTGAAGCAAGGCTCCAGGAACAGGTGGTTCTGCCGGTAGCTGTCTATGTACCCACTCAATCCGCCGAACGCATAGTCAGCGTATTTGGCGTTATCAAAGATGTTTTCGACTGCCTCTGCTGTCCCTGCACTGTTGAGCTTCCCCATGACATTGTTGGACAGATCACAGCGGATGTGCATGAAGGAACCGGTGCTGACATAGGTATCGTCATTGTCGTTCCAGTACCGTGCCGTGTAGAAGACATTCTCCCGGAAGCCCACATCCAGCAGTCCCCCGTTGTTGCCGTCATAATCATAAACCACCAGGAAGGATCGGTTTTCCTCCTCCTCGGTCTCGCCAACCGTGATGATGTACTTTTCCCCCACATTGGAGGAAGCATACACACCGGTGGCAATCTCCGGTACAGTAATCCCAGCATTTTGGAAGGAAGCCTGCTGAGGATTTCCCTCATACACCGCCTGTACAGCGGGGAAATACAGGATCAGGCGATCGGTCGTGCCGTCCGTGGCACGGCGGACAGACAGCTGTACCTCCCGGGTAGCTCCCTCGGCATCAGACAGGCCGAAGGCGCAGTCCAGGGTGGACATGGCGATCACGGAGCCGTCGGAGAGGTCAATGAGGGCATAGGGCAACTTCCCTTCCCCATCCAGTGCCTGGGCTGTGACCAGTAACACTTCGTCAGCTTTCCCGGCGATAAAGTGGCCTGTGACAATGGTGTACGGGCCGGTCATGACATTCCGCAGGGTGATATCCATCCGCAGCGTGCCGAAAATATCAAAGACACGCACATCCCCATCCGGGCCGTCGTAGGCCACAAAGGGAGCAGTGGCGATCAGTGTCTCCCCGCCCACTGCGGCTGCGGCTACCTGTACGCCGCCTTCTACGGATATGTCAAAGGCCAGGAACTGCGCCGTCAGCACCTGCTGCTCATTGAACACCCGAACCACTGTGTGATTCGCCAGGTTCTTCTTTCCGTCGCCCATGTACCTGCCCTCACCTGCCACCAGCCGGGGGCCCACAGCCACACCGGGGGTGGCACCCATCTGGGCGTAGTACACGCTGGACTGGATGCCAAGGTTCAGATCCGGTGCGGTATAGAACACCGCATTGCAGGTGCCGTTGGAGACCACATCCGGCAGGTCAATGAAAGCATTGAGGATCTCTGTCTCGTCTGCTCCGGTCAGGTACAGGTACATGGCCTCCAGTGTGTACATATCATTGTACACATCCAGTACATCGCTGCCGGCATAGAACATGACCAGCTTACGGTCATACACCAGCACATGTTTGCCCACCACAGAGGCGGCTTCTACCGGTAACACATAACCGGTTTTGTCCGTCTCCACGCCGTACTGGGCGGCCACCGTGGCTATATCTACGGTCAGGCCTTCGTCGGAGCTGACCACAAGATCAGTCCCGGCCTCTTTCAATTCGTCATTCCGATACAGCTTCATCCCCTCACCGCCTTTGGCAATGACCAAAGCATCACAGCCGGACAACACCTGACTGATACGGGTGGCGGTGATGTAGTTCACATAGTCAGGCGTGGCGGCCGGTGTATACACCTGCGCCTGATAGCCGGGTTCTGTTACCTCTTCCGGTGGTTCTGTGTCCGGCTCGGTGTCCCGTTGCGTTGTAGCCTCGGTGACGGTCTCGATCTCCTGCGGAAGGGTAGCGGATTCCTGGGAGTCTGTTTCCTCCCCGTCGGTCCGGGTCTTCTGACAGGCAAAGAAAGCAAGTGCCACAAGGAGCACAAGAAAAGTCAGCAGGAGGATCCGGATGCTTGTTCTTTTGCTGTTGGGTTTGGTACTCATACGCTTTTTCCTTTCCTTAAGTAGGTTTCGGTATCGAAAGGCACAAGGGGTGTATCGCTGCGGAGATACAGGGGGTGGTGGGGATGTCCTTTGGCAGACAGGGAGCCGGCATGATACCACACGGCACCATATGCCCTGCCGATGTCCAGCATATCCCGGACACAATCCAGGAGGTAGGGGCGTTTTTCAATAATGCTTCCCCAGGCGGCCCACACGGCGGGATGCTCTCCGGAGAGGGAAAGCAGGTATCTGAAAGCCTTCATGTTTTCCCCGTGCAACCAGTCATTTCTTGCCCGCTCCATGTCGTCCGGCCGTGTAGCCCGCTGGGCGTACACATTGAACATGAGAAAGCTGTCATACCCGTTGGCATGGGCAATGCGCTGGGCAGATTTGAGGGTGGGATCCAGGTCATCCGGCTTGGCGGTGGAGGGATTGATCCCTACGCATATGACCGGATGCTTCCCCCGGGTACCCAGGACATACCGGTACTCGTCGTAGAAGGACGGTACATACAGCCATTTGTTCACATCGTAGCTGCGTTCCGGCTCTTCCTCTGTCCTGAGGGCCTCCTCAAAGGAAAGCAGGCGCAGGGCTGTGGTATCGGCGGTAGGAATGTGCATGGGTGTCTGTACCTCCTTCAGAAGATAATGCTCATCTGGTCGGTCTCATACAGACCGTCCAGCACATGATTCTGCCGCAGGATGTCCACCACCGCCCGGGTGAGCTTCGCCCGGGTCTGCAGATCCTCCACTGAAAAGAACGGTTCCTCTGCCCGTGCGGCGGCGATACTGGCGGCGGCGTTCTCACCCAGCCCTGCCAGGGAGGAAAAGGGCAGGCGTATTTTTCCGTCCTCCGGCAGATACTCCCTGTCGCTGGATTTCTCCAGATCCACCGGCAGGAAATGGATACCCCTGGCGTAGGCTTCGTTCACAAGCTGGAGCACCGGCAGGCTCTGCTGTTCCTTGGGCAGGGCATCATTGCCTCTTTTCTCAATATCCAGAATGTAATCCTGTACTGCCTTCTTGCCCTTCATGACCAGCTCGCCGTCAAAGCCGGTGGGCTGGACGGTGAACATGGCGCAGTAGAAGGCCAACGGTCTGTGGACTTTATACCATCCCACACGGATGGCGGACATATCATAAGCGGCGGCATGGGCTTTGGGAAACATATACTTGATCTTCTTGCAGGAGGCAATATACCAGTCCGGCACATTGGCCTTTCTCATCTCCTCCTCGAACTCCGGGGTCAGCCCCTTACCCTTGCGGACCATTTCCATGATCTTGAAGGCATGGCTTTTCTCCACGCCGTACCGGATCAAGGCCAGCATGATGTCATCCCGGGTACCGATGACCTGGGATATGGTACAGGTGCCGTTCTTGATCAGCTCCTGGGCATTGTTGGTCCACACATCTGTACCATGTGACAGGCCGGAGATCTGAAGCAGGTCGGAGAAGGACTGGGGTTTACACTCCTGAAGCATCTTGATCACGAATTTCGTGCCTAACTCCGGCAGACCCAGTGTACCCAGCGGGATTCCGGCAATGTCATCCGGCGTGATGCCCAGCGGCTTGGTGGAGAGGAACAGGTCGTAAATGGAGCGGTCGTTCATGGGCACATCCAACACGGAGGTATCCGAAAAGCGTTCCAGATACTTGTACTTGGTTGGCATATCATGGCCAAGCTCATCCAGCTTGAGCAGGGTGTCATGCAGGTATTCAAAGGTGAAGTGGGTGGTCACAATGCTGGAATCCGGGTCATCCGCCGGGTGCTGTACCGGGCAGAAATCATAGATTTCGTACTCCTTCGGCACCACCACGATGCCGCCGGGGTGTTGTCCGGTGGTACGCTTGACCCCCACACAGTGCAGGGTCAGGCGGTTTGCCTCGGCCCGGTTGACGCTGATGCCCTTGCCGTCCAGGTACTTCATGACAAAGCCATAGGCGGTCTTATCTGCCAGTGCGCCGATGGTTCCGGCCCGGAACACATTCTCCGCCCCGAAAAGCTGTTCGGTGTACTTATGTACCCGCCCCTGTACTTCGCCGGAGAAGTTCAGGTCGATGTCCGGGGACTTATCGCCGTAGAAGCCCAGGAAAGTCTCAAAGGGAATGTCGTGGCCGTCATAGTTCAGCGGGCGGCCGCATCGGGGGCAGGTGCGGTTGGGCAGGTCAAAGCCGGAGTGCACGCCTTCCGGGATATTCTCAAAATCCGTGAACTGACAGCCGGGGCACCAGTAGTGGGGCGGCAGGGGGTTGACCTCGGATATGCCGCCCAGGAAAGCCACCACCGAGGAACCAACCGACCCACGGGAGCCGACCAGATACCCTTGGCTCTCACTGTAGCTGACCAGCTTCTGGGCGATCATGTACAGCACGGCGAAGCCGTTGGCGATGATGGAGGTCAGCTCCTTGTGCAGTCTATCCTCCACGATCTTTGGCAGGGGGTCTCCGTACATCCTGCGGGCATTCTCATAGCAGATGCGGGTCAGATCCTCCTCTGCGCCGTCCATGTGGGGAGTGTAGGTCCCGGACGGGAAGGGCCGGATGTGGCTGTCGATACAGTCGGCGATCCAGTTGGTGTTGGTCACCACCACCTCATAGGCCTTTTCCTTACCAAGGTAGGAGAATTCCTCCAGCATTTCCTCGGTGGTGCGGTAGTACAGGCCTACATCCTTGTCGTAGTCCTTGAACTTCATGCCCGCCATCAGGATTTTCCGGTATACCTCGTCCTCCCGGTTCATGAAGTGAGCGTCGCAGGTGGCTACCACCGGCTTCCCGTACTTCTCTCCCAGTTCTACCACCCGGCGGTTAAGCTCCTTCAGATCCTCATCGTCCTTGGCCTTTCCCTCGGCTATAAGGAAGCGGTTGTTACAGATGGGCTGGATCTCCAAGTAGTCATAAAAAGATACGATCTCCTGTATTTCCGCCTCCGGCTTGTTGTCCAGGATGGCTCGGAACAGTTCCCCGGCCTCACAGGCGGAACCGATGATCAGCCCTTCCCTGTACTTCTCCAGCTCCGTCTTGGGGATCCGGGGCTGTTTCTTGAAGTATTTCAGGTAGCTGTCTGACACCAGTCGGTAGAGGTTCTTCTGCCCCACCTTGTTCCGTATCAGGATGACCATATGGTAGGAGCGTAGCCGTTTGGGATCTGTCTTCTCCGCCATGTCCGTCCGTAGCTTCTCATAGGTGCGGATGTCCAGCTCGTCCAGGTCTTTGAGTGCGGCAAAGTAGATCCTGGCCAGCATTTCCGCATCATCGCAGGCCCTGTGGTGGTTGAAGTCCCCCAGACCGTAGTGTTCCGCCACGGTGTCCAGCTTGTGATTCTTCAGGTCAGGCAACAGGTAGCGGACAAGAGCCAGCGTGTCCAGGTACGGGTTTTCAAAAGGAATACTATGACGGGAAGCGGCGGCCCGGATGAAGCCGGTATCAAAATCGGCATTGTGGGCGATGAGGATCATCGAGCCACCGTCAGACCGCCGACCCACGAAGTCAAAGAAAGTCTGCAAGGCACTGGCCTCGTCCGGGGCATCCGCCACCATGGCATCGGTGATGCCTGTCAGCTTCACAATATCTGGCGGAATGGGCATTTCCGGGTTCACGAAGGTGTCAAAGGAGTCCAGCACCTTGCCGTCCCTTATCTTCACGGCACCGATCTCCGTGATCCGGCAGTTCTGCACCGAAAGCCCGGTAGTCTCGATGTCGAAAACCACCGCTTCCCCGCTCATCCGTCCCGGGCAGTCTCCGAACATGGCGCTGGCCGTATTGTTGACAAAGTAGGCCTCCATGCCATAGATCACCTTCTGGCCGTACTTGTCGGCGGCCTTGACTGCGTCCATGAAGCCCTGCACATTGCCGTGATCCGTGATGGCCACGGCGGGGTGTCCCCACTTGTTGGCCTGCTTGACAGCGTCTGAAGGCGGAATCAGGGCATCCATGGAGGACATCTGGGTGTGCAGATGCAGCTCCACCCGCTTGACCGGGGCTTTGTCCTCCCGATTCAGCTTTTTAATGCGGGCGATGTCGTGGTGGTAGAAGATCAGATCAGGGCCTTCGGTTTTGTCCCGCCGCACCTCACGGCGGGTATAACCACGCACCGCCAGCACGGCTCCGTCGGATACGACCTTTTCAAATTCAGACGCATCCTCCGGTAGCATACCGAACACTCTGCACTCTATGGAGGCACTGTTGTCTGTCAGGGAGAAGGTGATATTCATCTTGTCGCCGGTACGGTTGGCTTCCTTACTGTAACCGAATACCTCCCCAAGGATCACCACATTCTTCACCGGCCTGTCAATGGAAGACAGGGGGGTTGGGATGATGTCAAAGGGCATACCGATGGCAAAGTCCGGCTGGGACACATCGAAGGTCATAAACCCGATGTGACACTTTCCTCCTTCCACCTTCACGCCGCTTTTCGCTTCCTCTTCCGCCTCCTCGTACAGTGTCTGCTTCCGGGGAAGGATCGGGGTCTGTGGAACCTGTTCCCCTGACGCAGGATCCTTACGCTCTGCTCGGGCGTGCTCATAGTTGGCCGCCTCCCGGGCAAGCTGGGCATCCAGATCCTGAAGCAGAGCCTGTTGATGGGGGGTCAGCATATCCTGGGCATCCTCCGTATTGATCACCTGAACCGATACATCCAAGCCGAATTCTGCCTTGATGATCCGGGACATGATGTCCGGGGTACGGGCATCTACCAGAAGGTCTATCCCGGACTGGATGAAGGGGATCTCCACAGTCAGGCTATCGTCTTCCAGATGATACCTGTATGTAGAGAAAAAGCCCCGGGCGACCACGCCCACCCGTTCTGTCTCCTTGAGTAGCTCCGGCACATAATCGGCAGACCAAAGGCCGGGGTCATACCGGGGCATGATCTTGACATAGTTCAGATCATACGCCTCGGCAACCTCGGATTCGATACGGTACAGCTCATTCTTTTTAATCAGCTCCGGAAAGAAGGCACCGATCTTCAATGCCCTCGCCTGCTTATCTGCGCTGACAGATATTTCGCTGGCAGACAGAAGCAGGGCACGGGTGTCCTCGTCCGGACTGTATTTGTATAGTATCTCCGGTAAAGTTCTCATGTCAATGTCATCCCTGCGTTCCTGCTTCTTGATTCTGTTTCATTTCTTTCAGCCGTCCGATAAGGGTGGGGATGATCTCTTCCTCCGGAATCTTTCCCAGAACCTCTCCACGGGAGATCAGCAGAGCCTCTCCCCTGCCCCCGGCGATGCCAATGTCGGCCTCCCGTGCTTCGCCCGGTCCGTTGACGGCGCATCCCATCAGGGCTACCTTCACCGGCAGATCCGCCAGTCCCTCGGCCTCCACAGCGGAGCGGAAGGCAGAAGAAAGGGCGATCAGATCAATCTTTGTCCGGCCGCAGGTGGGGCAGGACACGATCTGCAAACCGCACTGTCCCTCTACACCCAGCGCATTCAACAGCTTCCGGGCGGCTTCCACCTCTTTCACAGGATCATCGGTCAGGGAGATGCGGAAGGTATCGCCGATGCCCTCGCACAAAAGGGCACCGATACCCACGGAGGACTTGATAAGGCCCATATCTCCCCCGCCTGCTTCCGTTACACCCAGGTGGAGGGGGTAGGGGCAGGCGGTAGCCAGCTCCCGGTTGGCGGCGATCATATCCGGCACCGTGGAGGCCTTGATGGAGATCACGATGTCCTCAAAGCCAAACTTCTCCAGTAGCCCGGCGTGATACAGGGCGGATTCACACAGAGCCTGCGGTGTAGGGGCCCCGTATTTCCCCAGAATATGCTTCTCCAGGGAGCCACTGTTGACCCCGATGCGGATGGGAATGTGCCTTTCCCGGCAGGCATCGGCCACCGCTTTGACTCTGTCATCATCCCCGATGTTGCCGGGGTTGATGCGGATCTTGTCCACTCCATATGCGGCACAGCGCAGGGCGATGCGGTAGTCAAAGTGAATGTCCGCCACAAGGGGCACAGTCAGACCGCTTTCCTTCAGTATGCGGATGGTCTCTGCGGCCTCCAGATCCGGCACGGTCAGGCGGATGATGTCGCATCCGGCGGCAGTCAGCGTCCTGATCTGGGCCATGGTGGCGGCCACATCATGGGTATCGGTATTGGTCATGGATTGAATGGCGATCGGATTCTGCCCACCGACAGACACCTGTCCGATATGTACCTCCCTGGCGGGACGGCGGATGGCGTTGTATTTCATGGGTATACCTCCTTTCACACACTCTTTCTATGACACCTCAGAACAGGCTGAATATATCCTTGCAGGCGATCACAGCCGTTAACAGCAACAGGATCATCATACCTGCCCCGTGGATGCGGGCTTCGATACGGGGGTTGATAGGTTTTCCAAAGCGGAGTACCTCGATAAATCGGAAGAACAGCCGGCCGCCATCCAGTGCAGGGATAGGGAGCAGGTTCATCACACCCAGGTTCATGGCGATCAGGGCGAACAGGTAGAGCATATTCCACCCGGCCATGGGCTGGGAAGCCACCTCGGATACAGCGGAGGACATGCCGATGGGGCCGGAAAGGCTGGACAGGCTGTATCGCCCGGTGATCAGGCCGCCAATGGAATCAAACGCCATCTTGATGGAGGATACCGACCGCCAGAAAGTGACCTTCATCACATTGCTGAAGCTGTTTTCCAGTGCCAGAACCTTGAAATCCATGTCGCCCATGGTGGTGCCTTCAGCCGTCAGTTGGGGGAAAAGTACATCCTCAACCAATACCCTTTGCCCGTCCCGCTCCACGAGAATGTCAATGGGCTGGTAGCCGGCGTTCATGATCTCATAGGACAGGTCGTAGCCTGTGTGGACACGCACACCGTCAACCTTCAACACGGTGTCTCCCACCGCAAGGCCTGTGACCTGACTGGGTGCGCCCTCGTAAAAGGCACCGATGGTGGTGGAGGGCATACGGTATCCGCTGGCGAACATGCCAACCGTCAGTACCAGCATGGCAAGGAACCCGGTCAGGATGTTCATGCCGGCTCCGGCAAAAAGGATGAGGATGCGCTGCCACACATTCTTTTTACAGAAGGCGTTGGGGTCATCTGCTCCGTTCCCACGGGGAGCCTTCTCCCCGTCGGTTTCCTTGCCTGTGCCGGGAGCCATCCCCGGTGATGTTTGGTCTGTGACAGATGCCTCGGTGGGACTATCCGTCTGCGGTGCATCCGTCTCGTCCTCCCCTCCGTCTTCCCCGGCCATGGACACATAGCCGCCGATGGGGAACAGGCGCAGGGAGTACATGATGCCAGTCTTTTTGGAGGTGAAGCCGCAGAGCCGTTTGCCCATACCCAGGGAAAACTCATATATGGTCACATGGCAGGCACGGGCTGTCAGGTAGTGACCCAGCTCATGGACAAAGATCAGGACACCCAAACCCAGGATGGTCAGCAAAAGGTAGAGAAGAAAATGAAGGAATTGCATAATAGATGACTGATTATTTATCGTACAGCAGTCTGGTGTGGGAATGCTCATATAAATCTTGTCACACAGAAGACGGCATATGGCTCATGATGCGCTGTACCTCCTCACGAGCCAATCTGTCGTATGCAAGGATGTCTTCGTAGCTGTGGCGGGTAGCCGCCTCGCTACAGGTTTCCACGACCCGGCTCACAAGCTCCGGTATGTCGCAGAAGCGGATCCTGTCGGACAGGAAAGCGGCAACCACTTCCTCGTTGGCGGCATTGAGCACCGCCGGCAGTGCCCCGCCCCGGGTGATGCAGTCCACCGCCAGCGGCAACAGCGGGAAAGCCGTCCCGTCAGGGGGTGCAAAAGTCAGTGTTCCCACAGAAAGCAGATCCAATTCGCCTACTGTCTCCCCGGCAGGGAGTCTATCCGGATGGGTCAGGGCGTACTGGACGCAATGGCGCATATCCGGCACCGACAGTTGCGCAATGATGCTATGATCAATATATTCCACCATGGAGTGGATCATGCTCTCCCGGTGTACCACCACCTGCACCTGATCCGGGCGCACGCCAAACAGATGGACGGCCTCGATGACCTCAAATCCTTTGTTCATCAGGGTGGCACTGTCCACCGTGATTTTGGCCCCCATTTTCCAGGTCGGGTGACGGAGCGTCATCTCCTTTGTGACACCGGAAAGCTGTTCCCTGCTGTAGCCAAAGAAGGGGCCGCCGGACGCAGTCAACAGGATCTTTTTGATCTCCTCCCGCCTTCCAGCCCGCAGACACTGAAAGATGGCGCAGTGCTCGCTGTCCACCGGCAGTATCTCGCCTCCGGTCTTCCGGCATAACTCCATGACCAGCTCCCCACCGACGACCAGGGACTCCTTATTGGCCAGAGCCAGGCGGTGTCCTGCCCTCAGTGTCTCCAGCGTCGGGCCAAGTCCGGCTTCACCAAGGATAGAATTCTCCACGGTCAGACCTCGGGGATTGTCAGTCTTCAGAGCGGCCAGCATATGGGATATGCCCTCGAAACCGGAAAGGACGCAAATGTCGGTGTCATGCAGGCGTACTTTCAGGTCCGCAGCGGCGGTCGTGTCAGTCATGACAGCGAATTCAGGCTGGAACCTCCGAGCCTGGGCCTCCACCTCAGTTACATTTTGACGGGCGGACAGGCCACGAACCCGGATGCCGTGAGCGGCGGCCACATCAGCCGCCTGACTGCCCACCGAGCCAGTGCATCCAAGAATCACAAGGTCGGGGTATGCGGTCGGATTTCTATCAGTTTGATTCTTTTCCATGATCCTATTCCTAAGTGCGCCATATCAGGCAAAGAGGGGCATACTGAACACCACGGTCATCAGGATGGACACAGCCAGCACGGAATCAAAGCGATCCAGTACGCCTCCATGACCGGGGAGCAGGTTGCCGTAGTCCTTGATGCCAAAATGCCGCTTGACCTGGGACAGGGCCAGATCACCCACTTGAGAAACTACCGACACCACAAGTCCCACGACAGCCAGTGCCAAGGGCGGCAACGGTTGCCGATCACCCAGCCAGAAGCGGTTGTGCAGGAAAGCGAAGGCCACAAAGGCAAGGATGCAGAAAACAATCCCGCCTATGGCACCCTCTACGGTCTTCTTGGGGCTGACCTCCGGGATGAGCTTATGCTTGCCCAGCAGACGGCCGGTAAAGTAGGCAAAAGTGTCCGTGACCCAGGCACCGACGAATACCATGATACAGATGCTCCTGCTTTCCATATCGTTGAGCATCACCACGCCGGCAAATCCGCCCACGATGTACAGAAACATCATGAGAGCACAGCCCACGCTTGTGATGTCCAGCTTCTTGTGGCCCAGCACGGCTACCGCCAGAAGGTACACAACCAAAAGCAGGATCACCGCCACGGAGGCCTGCGTGATCAGTGAGAAGGCGTCCTCCACTTTCTCCCCGGCCAGACGAACCAGCAGGGGTGCGGAGAAAGCAATCAGATACAGGGGGACAGCGATCCACCCATTCTTATGTATGCCTATGCACCGGAGCATCTCAAAGGTACCGACCAGGGCGCACAGAGCGAACAGAATGGGAAAAGCCCAGGTATCGGCAAAGACCACAGGCGGAACAAACACGCACAGCGCCACGATGGCAGTCAGGATTCGTTTCAGCATAAGGAAAGCCGTCCTTTCAGAGTGGGGTCACAGTCCGCCGAAGCGACGGCGGCGGGAGTAGAACACACGGATACATTCATCCACATCAGCCGGGGAGAAGTCCGGCCACAGGGTATCGGTAAAGTACAGCTCGGCGTAGGCCGCCTGCCACAGAAGAAAATTGGATATACGGATATCCCCGCCGGTGCGGACGATCATGTCCGGGTCGCCGCACGCGGAGGTATACAGGGTGCGGGATATATCATCCTCGGTAATGTCTGTTTTCCCCTCGGCGGCCAGGGTGCGGAAAGCATGAACCAGCTCTCCCCGGCCGCCGTAATTCAGGGCAATGTTCAGCACCTGGGGCTGGTCGCTGTTCAGTGTCTCCACATAGGCGATCTTCTCTTGCAGAGCCGGTGTCAGAACGGACAGATCGCCGATGAAGCGGAAGCGGTTGTGGTACTTCTTGTAGTCCCGCTTCAACTCATCCAGGTAATTGTCCAGGATGTTCATGATAGCAGACACTTCATGTTTGGGCCTTTTCCAGTTCTCAGTAGAAAAGGCATACACCGTCACAGCCTGGAAGCCGATGTCACAGCAGTACAGGCATATCTTCTTGAAATTGCTTGATCCGACCTTATGCCCGTACTCCCGAGGCATCCCCCGCTTCTTGGCCCAGCGGCCGTTTCCGTCCATGATAAAGGCGATGTGTTTGAAATTCTCATCCAGCACCGGTGTACCGGGTGTGACATTGGATTGTGGCATAGCGTGTTGATGACCATTCCTTTCAGATATTGCAGAAGTTTGGCAGGATTCCGGGCCCTTCCGGAATTGGACAGAGTGGGGTTGCGGCACTTGCCCAACCCCACCGAGTCATGTAACCGCCTCGGGTTGTCTTGGCCCTGTCAGATGGCCATGATCTCCTTGTCCTTGGTTGCGGTTATCGTATCGATCATCTTAATGAACTTGTCGGTCACTTCCTGAATGCGCTTCTCTGCATCCGACACCTCGTCCTCGGTCATGGTACTGTCCTTCTTTGCCTTCTTGACGGCATCATTGGCCGTCCGGCGTATGTTCCGCAGGGCGATCTTGGCTTCCTCTCCCTTCTTGGCCACCTGCTTGGTCAGTTCCTTGCGGCGCTCCTCGGTGAGTTGGGGGAAGATCAGTCGGATCACGGTGCCATCATTGCTGGGAGTGATACCAACATCGGAGGTCAGGATGGCCTTTTCCATGGCCTTCAGGGTGGAGCGGTCATAGGGCGTGATGACCAGCGTGCGTGCATCCGTCACACGGATATCCGCCATGGTGTTGAGAGGTGTCTCTGCTCCATAGTATTCAAAGGTGACACGGCTGAGAACCGCCGCATTGGCCTGCCCTGCCCGGATGGTAGCCAAATTGCTCTCATAGGCTTCCATCGTCTTCGTCATTTGCTTCTCAAGTTCCTTGGTATCGTATTTCATACTGTTCTTTCCTTTCAAAATTTCTATTCAGTTGTGCATCCGGGTACCCACAGGCTCACCTGCAAGCACTCTGTAAATATTCTCCGGGTCGGCCAGGCCGAAACCATAGGTTTCTATGTTGTTCTCCTGACAGAAGGAGACGGCGGTCAGGTCAAAGGCCTTCAGATTCTTTTCCAGGATCTCGGCATAGGTAATGTCGTATATCGGCTTGGCTGTGGGATCCACCCGGGGATCGGCTGTATACAGGTAATCAATGTTCTTAGCCATCAGCACAGCATCCGCACCGATCTCTGCGGCCCGCAGGACGGCAGGCGTATCGGTGGAGAAGTAAGGGACGCCCATGCCGCAACCGAGGATGACGATCTTCCCCTCGGACAGCAGTTCTCTGGCTCGCCGGGTATTGTACCTGTCGGCAAAGGTATCCATCTCCACCGCCGTCATCACCACGGTATCCAGTCCGGCTCGGATAAAGGAGTCCTGGAGGGCCAGTGCGTTGATGGCGGTGGCCAGCATCCCCATATGATCTGCCCGACAGCGATCCATCTGGGCCGCACCCTGTTTGCCCCGCCAAATGTTTCCGGCTCCCACAATCACACCGATCTCCACGCCGCTTTCCCGGCATTTCTTCAGGACGGCGGCTACACGGTCAATGAAAGCGAAATCCAGTATACCGTCCTCCCGACACTTGGGAGCCAACGCCTCACCGGACATTTTCAGAAGGATCCTCTTGTACACAGGTTGGTTCATGGGCGTATTCCTCTCAATCTTACAATCTACAAACTACCGTCAGTATTTTACTACAACTGTGCGGTTTTGTAAAGGGGTTTTCAGAAATATTCCGTATATCCTGCGGGGTGCGTGATAACCGTTTCCCTTACTCCACCACAGTCACGGTCACATCAAAGGAATGGCCTCCGCAGTCCAGTGTGACCGTACCGCTTCCCAGCCGTCCGGTCGGCAGGACATGACCCTCCTCGTCCACGATGAATAGCTCCGGATTGCGGTTGATATAGGTCACGCCGTCCACCTTTCCGGCCAGCTCAAACCAGGAACCGTCCGACCAGGTGCACAGCCCCCGGAGCTGTTTCATCTCCTGATGCAACAGGCTGGCTCTGTATTCCTGAATGAGCGGGACAAAGAAGACCACCTTCTTCTCCGGGTAGGGCTTCATGGGGACAGTCGCAGGAGGATCGGTGTCGTAGACATATACCGGAAACTCACACCGCAGTCCGGCAAGGGTAGCGGTCACATAGGTCATACCCGCATGGCGGGCGGTGATCTTTCCGCATCGGATGGACGCTACTTCCTTGTCGTAGTTGGAGAACTTCACGCCGGTTTCTGCCGGTCGGCTCTCATAGCACACATTCATGGTACACATCGGGATCTTCAGGGATTCTCCCACCTTCATCCGCAGGATGTGGGGTGCCTTCAGGTACAGAGCGGTGGGAACATACTCCACCGGATCCTCCCACTTCTCCACCGGATGGTGTACATTCAGCTCTTGCTTTTCGGAGTAGAAGGACTCATACATACCCTCGAAGCTGTACCGATGCATCCGGGTTCCCCAGCATCCCCACTGGTTGCCGTAAGCGTAGGCCAGGAGCATGGTATCACCCGAACGGATATGCCTTTGCTCATCGCCGGAAATGCCGCAATTGTGGCACATCCAGCCAGTGTGCGCCTTGATCTCATTGACCCGGCGGTAGATCAGACCGTCCTCCGACTCGTACACGGCCAGCAGGCTGTCCTCGGTGAAGCGGTAATCGGTAGACAGAGCCACGAACTTGCCCAGATCCTCGCAGTATACCATATCGTAGGAATCATTGCTTCCCCGTGGACGGGTCACAGCCACCCCGTGGTAGGTCAGGTGCGCAGGCCAATTCTCATCCCGGATGTCAGCTGTAGCAACCCGGGTCTCATGGACAGCCTTTCCGTTCCTGTCTTTGGATGTCCAGGTATAGTAAATAAACAGAGTATCATCTTTCACCACAAAGGAGAACTCACCTGCCCCCCAGTTGTGCCAATCCTCGTCGTAGTATATGACCGGAGCCGGTTTGCCCAGCCACCGCATACCGTCCGGGGCATCCTGACCCCATCCGTCACCGCACCAGCGTTCAAACGGCCCGGTGGGAGAAGTGGAACGGGCAATAAAGCCATTGTTGCATACGCCACCGCCATTGGAAAAAACCGTGGAGGTGTAGCCGATATAGTAGTACTTTCCGTACTTGAACACCGATGGGTCACAGACCGAGAACCAGTCCATGGAATCCGGCACCGGGGACATGACCACCTTCTCCTCGCTCCAGGTAGCACCGCCATCTTCAGAACGGCGGTAGGTGAACCAATCTGCCTCATACCCGTCGCCGGGGGAGGCGAACCAGGCCTCACAGATGCCGTTATGTACCATGATGCTGGGGCCGTAGCGATACCCCCAGCTTTGGGATCTCCGGGGCATGTAAATATCATGACCCTGATCCTTGAGAATCAGTTTGAAATGCTTTTCCGTTGGCATAATATTATTCCTTTCTGACAGTTAGGCACACATCACAGGAAGCATATGCCGACTAACACCAGCAGGGCAATGAGTGCCACCGGAATCAGCATGAAGGTACAACAACCCATACAACCTGGCCCATAACCGTAATAAGACCGATGATGCCTTCTGGGCGGTGGGCCTCCAAATCCAAACCCCCTGTAAGGGCCTCCGAATCCCGGACCTCTGTGAGGGCCTCCAAATCCAGGCCCCCTGTGAGGGCCGCCGAATCCGGGGCCTCCTGGCCCCCGTCCGCCAAAACCACCCCCGCCACGAGGTCCTCCGCCCCCACCACGGGGGCCTCCTCCGAAACCGCCCCTGCGGGGGCCTCCTCCAGGACCAGGCATATATTTATTCCTCCTTTTGTTGCTGTTTGGGTACAGATAGATGGTCAGACAGCAAGCCTATCCTACAATTTACAATTTACAATTGTTTTCTCAGCTTCTCCAGCGCCGCTTTTTCCAGCCGGGAGACCTGCGCCTGAGAGATACCGATCTCGGAGGCGATCTCCATCTGGGTCTTATCCTCCACATAGCGGAGTCGTATGATGGTCTGCTCCCGTTCGGGGAGTGTGGACACCGCTTCCCGCAGAGCAATATTCTCCAGCCAGGCTTCGTCACTGGCATCCTTGGATGTGTCGCTCAGCTGATCTATGACATAAAGGGAATCCCCGTTCTCCGAAAAAACCGGCTCATACAGCGAAATCGGCTCTACGATGGCTTCCATGGCAGATACCACCTGCTCCCGGGGAACACCCAGGCGGGTGGCAAGCTCCTCAGGGGTTGGCTCCCGCTGATTCTCCACGGACAATTGCTCTCTCATCTGGATTGCCTTATATGCCAGATCCCTGGTGGAGCGGCTGATGCGAACTGTGGCACTGTCCCGGAGGAATCGGCGCACCTCCCCCAGGATCATGGGCACGGCGTAGGTGGAAAACATGACCTCACGACTGGGGTCGAAATGATCCACAGCCTTGACAAGGCCGATGCAACCCACCTGAAACAGGTCATCCATATTCTCCCGTCGTCCGGAAAAGCGTTGGATGATGGACAGCACCAACCGCAGGTTCCCGCAGATCATCTCCTGCCTGGCCTGAGTGTCACCTTTCTGTATCCGCAAAAGCAGTGCTTTCTTCTCCTCCTCGGTCAGTACCTTGAGCTTTGAGGTATTCACCCCGCATAAGACGACCTTGTTGTGGTACATGGCATACTCCCCTCATTTGGTAAAAGGAGTATGAGCCGACCGGCGGCCACTTATGCAAGGAAAAATGCTGGCAGTAATTGCCTTCAAGCATACATTATAGAGTACAGAAACATCTTTTCAGCCGGGCTTCGGCGGGGAATCGTTACTGTCCCAGAGCCGCTCTGTCGCAGAGCAGCGTCACATCGGCGTGCAGATTGAGCAGGGATGCCGGGCAGCCAGTGGTCAGCTTGCCTTCCAGCATGGTGCGCACGGCGGCCTGCTTGGCCTGCCCGTTGGCCATGATCAGAATGCTCTTCGCCCGCAGGATGGTACCCATGCCCATCGTCAGAGCGTGTGTCGGCACATCGGATTCCGAAGCAAAGAAGCGGGCGTTGGCCTTGATGGTGGACTCGGTCAGGGCGGTCACATGGGTAGGCACCTCCAGGGCCTCAGCCGGTTCGTTGAAGCCGATATGTCCGTTTTGCCCGATGCCCAGTATCTGAATGTCCACCTGACCCACCTGACGGAGCGTTTCCTCATAGGCGGCACAAGCGGCCTCCGGGTCGGAAGCCATACCGTCCGGCACAAAGGTGCGGGTCTTGTCAATATTCACATGGTCAAACAGATGGGTATTCATGAAGTAGCGGTAGCTTTGATCATTTTCTGGGGAGATAGGGTAGTACTCATCCAGATTGACGGTGGTCACGCCAGAAAAGTCTAACTCCCCTGCCCTGTTCATAGCCACCAACCGGCTGTACATGCCCTCCGGTGTGGAACCGGTAGCAAGCCCCAGTACCGCATCCGGTTTTTGCCGCATGACATCCGCCACCATGCGGGCGGCCTTCTCGGACATCTCTTCATAGTCGTTACACAGGATCACTTTCATAGACAAACTCCTCTCAAAAGTGGGCAGACAGTCACCACTTGTCACTGCCGTCCTTCGGAATGACTTCCTTTATGGCGGCGATGGCGCACTCGATCATGCTGTCATCCGGTTCAAACACCGTGATGTGCTGGAGTGCCACGCCGGGTGCCGAAATGATTCTCGTCAGCCAGTTGTCATGGCGGCCGCAGAATTTGATCAGCTCATAACCGAGACCCACAATGGGGAACACCAGCAGAATGCGGATCAACGCATACAGCACAGTAGGCAGTGTGGGCGGGATAAAGAAGCCCAAAAGGATGCCCACCAACAGCATCAGGATGAGGAAGGATGTGCCGCACCGGGGATGGAACCGTCGCTGGGCACGGACATTCTCCACGGTCAGCGGAAGTCCCTTCTCGTAGCAGAAGATGGTCTTATGCTCCGCCCCATGATAACGGAAGGTGCGGCGGATGTCCTTCATCAGGGATATGGCGGCCATATAACCAACCAGAAGCAAGATCTTCAAAATGCCGGTGAACACAGACTTCAGGTACCGGTTCCCCGCCATCCAATCCACATGCCTGGCTATCGCATCATATATCCAAGTAGGCAGGAAAACGAACAGACCAACGACAACGGCTAAAGCAATCACCACGGCGACGCACATGATGACTGTCATCATGACAGACTGCTTTTTCTTTTCGGTGCTCTCTTTGGTGGGTGTGACCTTGGTCTCGGCGGCCGGGTTGCCCGGTTCTTCCTTCTCGGTCGGTTCTTCCTTTACCGGAGCATCCGTTTCCTGGGTTACCGGTTCTTCCTCCGGCACTGAAGCGTCAGTCCTTTCGGCTTGCTTTTTGGCTTTCTTTAGTTCCTTTTCCTTCCGAAGCTCCTCCTCCGCCTCCTCAAGGCCGGAGATCTCCGCCGAACGCATCAGGCATTTATACCCGAAGATCATGGAATCCGCAAAGTTGAATACGCCCCGGATGATCGGTATTTTCCTCACTGCGGATTTCTTCCCGGTGCTTGACGGGAACTTTTCAATAACGATCTCGCCTTGGGTGTTCCTTACAGCCAGGGCGGTGGTTTGCGGGCCACGCATCATAATGCCCTCCATCAGCGCCTGCCCGCCGATAGAGGTCTTCTTTATGGGGCAGGCTTCCCTGTCCTCCTTACTGGGTCTCCCCTCTTTCATTTTCTTTCCTTTCTCTGTGCCGGACAGATATAAAAACCGGCGCAGGCCCTCCTACGGGTAGTATATCACAATGGTGATATTCTACCATATGTTTGTGAACTCCGTGTGAATATATGGCAAACTGCCCAGCAAAATGCCCATCAGATTTTTCTCCCGTTTTCTTTTCTTTCCGTATCCCATCCGGTGCCGTCCGTGCCGAAAAAGCCTCCTCTCACCCCGGTGTAGGGCAAAAGGAGGCATATCGGTCAGATATCGTACTTGGAAAGGATCTCGCTGGGGGTCTTCCGCAGGAGCAGCAGGGCTGGCAGAATACCGAAAAGGACAGTAGCGGCAAAAAGGATTACCGCAAGCCCCAGCCCCATCCAGGCTGGGAAGTAGAAGATACTTGAGAACAGAGGCGCACCGGACAGGTAGGCAATGAACAGGGCAGACAGTCCGTAGCCAATGCCAACCGTCAATATGGTCAGGAGAGCGGCCTCAATGAAGAATCGGAAGATCAGGTTCTTTTTTGACACACCGATGGCTCGCAGGATGCCCACTTCACGTACCCGCCCCATGAAGGAGGAACGCATGATGAAGAAGATGCACAGGCACATGAAAGCGATGATCACAAGGCAGGATACCATCGAGGCCAGAATTTCGGCTATGTGATCCTTCGCCTGCGTATCAAACATTTTCTCCGGGGTGACCAGGTCATTACCAAAGGCAACAGACAGGTAGGCTTCCGCCGCCTCCGGGTCACTGGCGTGGATGAGCATGTAGTTATGGTAGTACGGCTCATCCATCCAATCCCATACTTCCTTCATGAAGTAGCCATAACCGATCCGCTCATCCGTCTTTCCGACAGAGGAGAGCAGGGCGATATAATCCTGGTCGCTGATCACACAGCTGTAGTTGCGCTGGTTCGTACCATAATGGAAGTAGTCACAGAAGGAATAGTATTCAGACTCGTACTGCTGGTAACGCATTTTATACTCGCTGTAAAAATCCTCGCCGTCAAGCGACTCTGCAAAGTCCTTCAGCTCCCCGGTGGTGGGCCAGGCACCCCACATGATGTGATACCTGTACGCCATCCACAGGGCGTCCACATCAGTCGTCTCCCCGGGCATCCACTGAGCGGCGGTATTGATATAGGCCAACATATCCTGCTTCTGGCTGATAACCCAGTAGTCATAGGTGGTATCAAAAGTGTTCAGCATATACTCGTCCAAAAATTCCGGAAGGTACGCAGGTACATACTCAAAGATCCAGGTGCACCAGGAACGGACAGGATCTTCATCTGCCAGGTTGTTTGCTGTCACATAGTCTTCGTAGCCCAACAGCTTGACCCCGTGCCGGTCGTAGACGAAATCAGCATACTGTCCGATGCTGTCATAGTTCTGAACGGTCTGTACCACCTTGAAGTCACGGCCGAAGATCTGAACTGTCTCTCCCTCCTTGATTTCGCTATCAAGGGAGATCAGCTCACCCGGGCCGATGGCTTCCGTCCATTCTGACTGCATGGACGCCGGAGTGACAGAAAGCCATCCCGATCCCGAATTCATCAGGGAGTAGTAGGCGCAGTACAGGTCATTGAAGAAGTAGTATCTGTCCCGTGAGTCCACCACACCTGCAATACGGAGCTGGCCGGCCACAAGGCCGATCAGGTCTTCATAGGAATTGATGTAACTGGCGGTGCTGTTTTTTATCAGATCCTCGGCCAAGGCTGTGGTGATCAGAATGTCATAGAGGCTTTCCGGCTGGTTGGTTCCACAGACAAGAGGCAGGCCACGGGCTACAGACTGACTGACGATGTAACCCTCTGCCTCCAGGGAACCGCTGTCCGCAGTCATGAATCCGGCGGTACGGAAGCTGAGGTTCCTTTTGGCATCGTACCGGTAATTGGAAATGATTCCGGCATAATCCATTCCGTCCCGACCCACATGATCCCGGACGAGGGCATTGTAATCATACCCGGCGTCCAGATCCAACGGCACAAAGAATACCTGCTTGTCGGTCTGATCCTTCAGCTCCACATAGGACTTGATGGCCCGTGAATTGACGGCAGTCATAAATACCAGCACCACCGCCAGAAGGATCAGGCACACCCGCAGAAAACGCCTACCCTTCTTTTTGCGCTGAGAGTAGGTGTCCCGCCAGGCCATAGTGAAGGCATTTTTCAGGTGGTATAGCCGACCGAAGGTCTTTCCCTGCACCGGAGCCAGGACGGACATATCCAATTGCCGCTGATTGCGGACGCCCTCTCCCTCCACAGGGGCAGGCTGGAAGGTACCCTCCCGAAGCTTCACCTCGGAAGTCTCGTCCAGAATGCGCACGCCGGGGGTCTCGCACTTCAGGTAGAGCTTGCCACCGCAGGAGATCAGCTTGATCCGGACAGGCTCTGCGCCCTCATCGACCATCCCATACTTCTCCACGGACAACCCGTCGGTGTGGATCTCTGTCCTTTCCAGCTCTCCCAGGTAAATGTCGTTCTTATTCCGCTGGACATACCCGGCGGCACCCTGGTTCTCCCGGATGTTGGTGATCTTTCCGTCTACGATCTCGATCACCTGATCGCAGTAGTAGTCCACCAGGTTGGCTTCGTGGGTGACAAGCAAAACCAGCCGACTCTTGGAAATTTCCTTGAGAATGTCCATGACCAGGACGGTGTTGTTCTCGTCCAGGTTTCCGGTAGGCTCGTCAGCCAGGATGATGGCCGGACCCTTGCAGATGGCACGGGCGATGGCGACCCGTTGCTGTTGGCCGCCGGAAAGCGTATCCGGTGTCCTGCCCTTGTATTTGTCCATCCCCACATTGCGCAGGGAGGACAGCACCCGGCTCCGTATCTCCTCCGGGTCCGTGACCCCGCACAGCAGAAGGGCATCGGCTACATTCTCATACACAGTCTCGTTGACATTCAGATTGTAATTCTGAAAAATGTAGCCAATATACTTGTTCCGCACCACATCCGGGTTTGACTCCAGGTCTTCCCCGAATATCTGGATACTTCCGCTGTTGATCCGATCCAGACCGCCGACGGCGTTGAGCAGGGTGGTCTTGCCGCATCCGCTCCGGCCAAAGATGGCCACCATCCCTGTCTCCGGCAGGGACAGGTCGATGTCGTTCATGACATGTATCTCGTTGTTCCGCCCGCGGTTGTAGTACTTGTGGGCGTGACTGATCCGGAGAATGCCTTCCCGGCTTGTATTCATGCTGTCACTCATGACTTGTTCCCTCCTTTCAGGGTCTTTTTCACGGATTCATGGAACATCTTCCTGACATAGCGTCCGGAGAGCTGTACAGCCACAGCGATCAGCACGATGGACAGGAGGATGTAGTCCCCGGTGTGCAGGAAATGGAACATCCCATTGGTTTTGGGGATCAGGAACACCGCCACGCAAGCGGCCGCCGTCACAAGGAAGGCCGGGATCAACGAGATCAGTGTCTGGAAGTAGATACTGGCCTTGACCACCGGGGTGGGAATTCCCATGGAGCGCATGATGGCAATATCTCCCCGGGTGGCGTTCATAGCCCGGGAGGAGCACAATCCCAGGAACAGGGAGATGAACACCACAGACAGCACCCAGCCAAGAGCCTCCATTCCGTAGGTCAGCACCCGCATCAGCTTATCCAGCACATCCTCCTTCACTGTTTCGGTGGAGGGGACAGCCGTATACCCCAGGGCACGCAGAGCCGCCACCTTTTCCTGGGCTTCCCGGTCATTGTCAAACAGCAGGGTGGCTTGGGTGTAGGACTTGGTGAAATACTGCTCCATCAGGAAATCCACCAACACATCCGGTGCCATGATCAGGGTAGAGTCTCCGTAACCGCCCTTCTGAAGGTGCGCTTCGGTGGCAGGATTCAGGGTAAAGGCCATGCGGTACTTATCCAGAGTGGCAGTGACCGTCTCCTTGCTTCCATAGGAAGGGGCGATCTCCTCTACTGCGTGAACCGTATAGTAATGCCCGCCGTCATACCAGTAATCATACTTATAATTGGTAAAGGAACCGCTCAGCGTCACCTGACACTGGGCCTTTCCGGCATCAAAGGGGCCATACTCCTTACCCAGTTCCTTTTCGATCCGTTCCGCCGTCAGGGAAGGAACGGCGTAAGTGCCCGGCTCCATATGAAAGTCTACCACAAAGGCATCTCCGGACAGGTTGTACATGGTGCCCTTGTTGCCGTATTGGAAATCCACGCTGGCATTGAACTGCCAGATATACTCCTGGAAAAATGCCAGGGCGGTAGCTGTTTTGTATCCTTTCTCCGTGAAGAACATGGTGGGGGTGATCGTATTGTCCACATAATAGGACACGCCGGTGACGGTATAGTCCGCCATGCCGAACATCTTCTCCAGAACGGTAGGCTGGAAGTCGTCTCCGGAGCCGAACATTTGCTTCAGGGACAGCGGCACACGGAGGATCATCTCATCTTCTGCTTCCGGATACCGACCTGCATCCAGCTTCACGCTTTCGGCGGGGTAGGAGAAGTTGAATTCGTAGTAGTCATAGAAGCCTGCTTCCGCATTTTCCATCATGTATTCGACTTCCTGATCCAGCATGTAGTCATAGCGGATGGAATCGGACGCACCCACATCCTGCGCCAGCTTTTGCAATTCCTCCTCCGTGATGATCCCGCCATCGGTGCGAACGATGACAACCCGCCCATCCATATGGGTGAACATGTAGTTCTTATCGAACAGCATACTGGCATCAGCGGACAGGGAGGTGACGGCTGTCAGGATCAGGGCCACCAATGTCATGAGAATGCAAAGGAATACAGACAGCTTGGGCGTGGCGGTAAATCGTACCCGGCCCAGCATGGCCGCATTGCAAATAGTATCGAGGTGCTGTTTCTTTCCGCTGCCGCTGGCATGGGTGTCCGGATCATTGTCCTGCGGCCTCCATTCCGGTACCGGAGAGGGCGGTGTGATCACCTGATCCGCCTCCACTGCACCGTCAAAGATCCGGATATGCCGGGTGGCGCAGGCTTCCACCTGCTCGAAATTGTGGGTGACGACGATGACCAGCTTATCCCGGGACACCTCCCGGAGAAGCTCGATGATCTCGGCGGAGGTCTGACTGTCCAGGTTCCCGGTGGGCTCGTCGGCCAGGATCACCGGGCTGTCCTTGGCCAGGGCCCGGGCGATGACAGTCCGTTGCTTCTGCCCGCCGGACAGCTTGCTGCCCTTGTGCCGGACAAAGTTCTCCAGCCCCACACGGCGGATCAGCTCCATGGCCTTTTCCCGCCGCTGTCTGGGATCCCGGATGTTCATGAGAGCCAGCTCCACATTCTGAAGCACCGTGAAGCTCTCAATGATGTTGTACTCCTGGAATATGAAGGATATGTACTTTTTCCGGTACTCCTCCCAGTCCTTCTGCATGTAGTGGGAGGTCGGTTCCCCTTCTATGTACAGCTCGCCTTCCTCGTAGGTGTCCATTCCGCTGATCACATTCAGCAGGGTGGATTTACCCGAACCGGAGGCACCGGTGATGGCTACGAACTCCCCCCGGGAAAAGGCCAGATTAACCCCCCGTATACCCACAGCCACATTCCCCTCAGAAACATAGATCTTCCCTATGTTCTTCAGCTCTATGAACGGTTTTGGCATGTTTTCTCCTCTCGTCAATGATTTTTTCGCCGCTCGGCGGCTTTGGTTCATTATAGCATACTTCTCCTGAAAAGACAAGAGCTTTTACGGAGTTAAAGAAATATTAAGGAACCGCTGATTGAATGAGGTGGTACAGATTCGGTACAGTTTTTTTTCGACTGCGACTGCGATTGCGAAAAACGCAAGATGTACTGGATGTACATCCAGTATTTCGGTAAGAAGCAGGCGGGGAAGATGTGCCGCCGAATCAATCAGCGGTTCCTTAAGATATAAGTGTCATCGCTCCGTCTCCATCCGGATATTATTCACGATACGAACGGTCGTCGAAAAGATAGTTGACATTCCCGGAAAGTAGGGCCGTCACTCCTCGATAGATGTTCTCCGGCCGCCCACGGAACTGATCCTCCATCTGCCTGGCTCTCGCCTCACTGTCCACCCACAGTCTGACCGATAGCAGGGTGCGTTGCTTCTCGGTCATGGTACAACAGAAAGCAAAGCCCCCGGTGGGGTCTTTTTCCGTATGGCAGGACACCCTGACCCCCCGCCGCCGGAAATCAAGGAACCGGAGGGCGCAGGCCAGGGCTTCCTCCAGGATGGAGGGGAGCAGGTCGCCCTGCATGGTCTCCACCACACAGGCCCCCTTATCCGTGACCCGGTAGCAGGGATCCCCGTCCCGGTTGACCGTCGCCTCCTCCAGCAGGCCATCGTCCAGCATCTCATGGAAGCTCTCTGCAAAGTCCAGGTAGGCCACAAAATCCGTCTGCATCACGACTTCATTCACGGTGATAAAGTCCATGGGGTACCCCACATTCTGCATAAGGTACAGGACAAATATCTTGACATTCTTTTTATTTCCAATCGGCGAGCTCATAGCCGCATACCTCCGATCCGGGTTTCTATGCCCATATCATACCACACACAAAGCGGTTTTGCAAGGGGAAAAATGAAATTGACATGCTCCCCGGATCAATGGAAAATGTGAAAACTTTCACTTTTCTTCGCAGACCGATTGCTTTTTTTCTGATTTTATGGTATGATATAGAGCAGAAAGTACGAAAGGACACGAACCATGATATATGCAGCACTTCTCGGCCTAGGTGTGGTAGGCAGCGGTACAGCCGAGGTACTTACCAAGAACAAGAAACTCATTGAAAAGAAAGTCGGCGACAGGGTGGAGATCAAGTACATTCTGGATCTGCGGGATTTCCCGGACAGCCCCTTCGGCACTCTGGTCGTCCATGACTTTTCCTGTATTCTGAACGACCCCCAGGTCACGGTGGTAGCGGAGATGATGGGTGGTGCCCATCCGGCCTATGATTTTACCAAGTCCTGCCTGCTGGCAGGAAAGAGCGTGGTGACTTCCAACAAGGAGGTCGTAGCCACCTATGGCACCGAGCTTCTGCGCATAGCCGCAGAGCATGGTGCGGCTTACCTGTTTGAAGCCAGCGTAGGCGGTGGCATCCCCATCATCCGGCCTCTCAGGGAGGATCTGGCTCCCAACCATGTCAGTGCCATCAGCGGCATACTCAACGGTACCACCAACTATATCCTTACCCAGATGGAAACGGAGGGAACCCCGTTTGATGAAGCCCTGAAGCAAGCCCAAAGCAAGGGGTACGCCGAGCGCAATCCTTCCGCTGACATCGACGGGCTTGACGCCGCCCGGAAAGCTGTCATCCTGGCCGCCATGGCCTTCGGCAAGCGGCTGGATCCCAACGCCATCCCCTGTGAGGGGATCACCACCATCACCGCAGAGGACACGGCTCTGGCTCGCTCCATGGGCTACTCTATCAAGCTGATTGCGCATACTGAGCAGGCGGACGGGAAGATCCTCGCCATGGTCTCTCCCCGATTGGTTCCCCTGTCCAATCCCCTGGGCGGCATCAACGGCGTGTTCAATGGCATTCTGGTGACGGCAGACATGGTGGGACAGGTGATGTTCTACGGCCCCGGTGCCGGGAAACTGCCCACCGCCAGTGCCGTGGTGTCCGACATGATCGACATCATGGAGCACTCGCCCAGCGGCATTCATGCCCCGGTGTGGACAGATGCCGATGAGGCGGATGTATTTGAATTTCCCGGGTATACCTGCGCCCGTCTGCTGGTCTTCCAGGCCACGGCCTCAGCTCTGGATACCCTGACCGCACGATTTGGCTCCCTGCACAGCCTGCAACTGGCACCGGGCCGTCTCTCCTTCGTGACTGACCCCCTGTCTGAGGCTGACACGGATCAACGCATCAGCGACTGCGGCCTTCCCCTGGTCAGCCGGATACGGTTGCTGTAAGGTTTTGGATCGCTGAAAATGGAAAGGAAACATGGCGCATGAAAAAGAAAGGCAAGCGGAGCGGGAACCGGGGCTGTATGTTTCTGGTCTTCGGCACCCTGTGCGTGCTGGTCGGCATGATGATCTATATCTTTCTGGTGGGGCGGCTCACCTCGTTGGTCATAGAAGCGAGGTACGGGGGGCAGGCTTCTTACGCCATCATGACGGCTCAATTACCCTGCATCCTTGTCGCTTTTCTGCTGATGGAGGCCGTGCTGATCCTGCAATACCTGCCCTCCGAGGAGGAGTATCAGGAGAAGCTGAAGGATCGGTCACAGCCTGTAGGTAAACCGAAGAAACACATTCTCGGCACCCGCAAGGTCACCAATATCATCAGTTTGGTTCTGCTCCTTTGTCTTCCCCTATGCGGGGCGATCTCGATCAACACCTATCGGCTTGTGAGCGAGGACGGTATGACAGAGCATTGTTTTGTTGATCAGTCCGTGTACACCTGGGAGAATGTACAGTCCTACCGGGTAGACTGTGACAGCGACAAGGGCCTGTCCGTCACTTTCACTATGGAGGACGGCAAGCAGCTTGAGATCCTGCAAGGCACCGTGTCGGACACGCAAGCCTTCGCCAACGCATACAGCTCCACCACCGCCTTCGCCGCTCACATGGGAGAGAGACTGGACAGTCTTCAGATTCCCCGCAATGTATCTCACATGGAGCGGGCTGTAAAATTCTACCGTGACAACTACCCGACTCTGTGGCCGTATGTCAAAGCCCTGACCGGGTATGAGGAGATAGACCCCTGGGAGGATGAGCTGGCCCCGGAGAGCCAGACCGGGGAGGTCAGTCAGGAGCACACCTCCGACATCCCCTGATAACCACTTGACACTTCCCCTTCTTGAAGCCACCCGCCGGGGTGGCTTTTTTCCTGCCGGAAAACCCCCGGCAATTCTTCACCTTCCAATCATGTTCGCCCGCCTCGCCCCATATACTTGAGTGTGCGTGCAGGTGCCACGCAAAGGAAGGAGCGTGACCTATGGCTTCCCCACCCCGTTTCACCTGGCCGGAACAATGCGATATAAAGCCCGCGTCCCCGGTCTCTTCCCTGCCGCCGTCCTTTCCTGCCAGCCCAACGGCCACCGGAAAAAACACGCCGGCTATGCAGGAAGCCCAGCCCCTCCTCCCCCGCATCCTGACTGACCGCCTTCCTCCCGCACTCACAGCTACCCTCTCTCAGCGAATGGCGGAATGCGTGGAACGCATATACCACGAAGCGAAAGGGGGCACCAGGATAGTGTGTTCCCTTGCCTGTACGGTGGAGGAGATCCGCCTGCGGGCCGGACGGTACACTTCCCTGACTGTAGGCGGCCGGAATATCATGACCGACCTGCTCCTTGATGCCTCGGCCCTGTCGGATATTCTTTCGGATCTTTGCGGTGGCTCCCTGTACGCATACAGTCAGGACATCGCCCAAGGCTTTCTCACCCTGCCCGGCGGGGTACGGGTGGGCGTGGCCGGGCGGGCGGTATGTGAGGACGGCAAAGTGATCGGTGTCCGGGATCTGACCGGATTGTGCATCCGGCTTCCTCACCGGCATGGCGTTGTGGGTGCCTCCCTTTGCCGGATGCTTCGTGAACAGTCAACCGGTGAAGGATGCGCCCGGGGACTGCTGGTCTATGGGCCACCGGGAGTGGGCAAGACCACCCTTCTCCGTGGGATGGCGGTCTGCCTTTCCTCCCCACCGGAGCCATTGCGCACGGTTCTGATCGACACCCGGGAGGAGCTTTGCTTTGAGACCGAGGCTCCGGGGCTGTGCCTGGACATCCTGTCCGGATACCCCCGTGCCCTGGGGGTGGAGATCGCCACCCGCACCATGGGAGCGCAGGTCCTTCTGTGCGATGACGTGGGGGACTGCGACGAAGCCATGGCCTTGATATCCGCTCATCATGGCGGTGTGCCCTTTGTTGCTTCCGCCCACGGGGGAAGCTGTGACGAACTGCTCCGGCGCACCGGACTGCGCCTTTTGCACGAAGCCCGGCTGTTTTTCGCTTATGTGGGTCTTTCCCGTGACGGAGCAGGTGGCTTCCGTTATCAGATCACAAGCTGGGAGGACGCAGACCGGGGCTGTCCCCTGTGACCGCACAGGAGGTCACTATGTGTCAGCACTCCAGCAATCGGTCACTTTTCCGGAGGGTAAGCATATGGTATACAAGATCATCGGTTCCCTGCTCCTGGCCGGAGCGGGCGGCTACCTTGCAATGATGCTGTCCCGGTTCGAGCGGCGGCGGCTTCTGGTGCTGGATGGGTACCTGTCCCTGATCCGCTGTATCAAAGGGCAGATTGACTGCTTTTCCATGCCGCTGGAGGATATTCTGGCGGGCATAGACCCCTCTGTGCTGTCCGCCTGCCGGGGGGAGGATGCGCCGGATGAACGGTATCCATCGCCCCGCCCCGTGCCTACCCTGCCCCGTCTGCTGGATGACAGCCGGAGTTACCTGGGCCGTGAATCCGAGCGGCTACTCTCCTCCTTTGCGGGGGAGCTGGGGCGCACCCACCGGGCGGAGCAGGTCAGCCGGTGCGACTACTACCTGTCTGCGCTGGGAGAGGAACGCCGCCGTCTGGCTGACGCACTGCCCGGACGACTGCGCACCGGCAGTACGCTTTGCATCACCTGCGCACTGGCTATGGCTGTGCTCCTCTGGTAACCCGGAGGCCGACCAAACACAAAAGATAGAGGGAATGTCATGGACATCAGTCTTATCCTCAAGGTGGCCGGGGTGGGCATTCTTGTCTCGGTCGCTTGTCAACTGCTGACCAAAGCCGGACGGGACGAGCAATCCATGCTGGTCACGCTGGCCGGGATCGTGGTGGTGCTTCTTTTGCTCATTGAACAGATCGCTTCCCTGTTCGAGCTTATCTGCACGGTGTTCGGTTTCTGACCGTGGAAACAAGCAGATTCTGCGCACTGGGTATGGTCTGCCTTGTGGCGTTGGTGGTGATCCGTCACTGGAAGCCGGAGTGGGCAGCCCTGCTTCGCATGGCCTCCACCGTGGTTTTTTTCGGTATCATTCTGTCTGTGGCGGCGGAACTGTTGTCGGCTGTCAGCGGGCTGTGCGGCGATACCCTGCCCGAGGCGCAATGGTCCATTCTGCTCAAGGCGCTGGGCATCGCCTTTCTCACCGAGCTGACAGCCGGCATTTGCCGGGACAGCGGAGAGGCCACGCTGGCCACCTGGGTAGAAACAGCCGGTAAGCTGGAGATCCTGATCCTGGCGCTTCCGCTGATCCGGTCTGTGATCTCCCTTGTGGGGGCGTTGATCTCGGGTGCCGGTTCTTGACATGGCTGTTGAAAAATGCAAGGCGAAAACAGATTCAGAAGCGGAAAAGGAGGGTGACAGCGGTGAGGCCCCACTCTGAACCACAGACAATCGGTCGGCGGATAGCCCTCAAGGTCATTCGGACGGCTGGCGTGCTCCTGTTCCTCCTGCACGCCCTCCCTGCCCTCTTTACCCTTTCAGTCGGGGCGGAAGAAGGGCAGGCCGTAAACGGCGGTGCGGATGCCGTCATTCAGGCGGCTGAAGAAAATATCACCATGCCGGATGCCTACACCGCTCTGCCGGAGGCACTGCCGGATGGGATGGCAGAGCTTCTTCCGGACGGGCTGTTCTCCAACGACCCGGATCAGGCACTGTCGGCAGTGGGAGAGCTGACCAGCCTGCCTGTCATGGTGAGTACCCTGCTCTCTGCCATCGGCCTTCGGCTGGGGGACGGTCTGACCCTTTTAGGCCTTCTGGTTGGTATGATCCTGCTGGCCGCCGTCTTCCGAACGGTCAAGGAATCCGTAGGCGGGCAGAGCGGCAGGCTGTTCGGTTTCTGTATGAAGCTTTGTCTGTACGGAGCCACCGTGGAGCTGACCGTAGGCATGATAGACACAGTGACCGCTTACTTTGACCAGCTCACCACACTGACCGCCTGGCTTTTGCCTGTCATGGGTACGCTCTTTGCCCTGGGCGGGAATGTGACGCAAGCGGCTGTCAGTGAGGGGATTCTGTTGACACATCTTTCAGCGATTCAGTATATCAGTGCCGCCGTCACGCCGCCGGTGTGCGGGCTTTGCATGGCTCTGTCCCTGCTGGACGGGCTGAATCTTCAGATGCGCCTGTCCGCCCTGACAGGCTGGATCAAGAAGACTTACACAGCCTTCCTTGGCCTTGTCATGTTTCTTTTGTCAGCGGCACTGGGCAGTCAGACCATCCTTTCCGCCCGAGCCGACTCCCTGCGCATGAAGGGCATCAAGTACGCCGTTGGCTCCATGCTCCCGGTGGTAGGCGGAGCGGTGTCCGGCACGCTGGGAACTGTGGCGGCTGGCATATCCACCCTGCGCTCGGCGTGCGGTGTGTGCGGAATCATTCTGATCGCCCTGCTTCTCCTGCCTGCACTGGTGCAACTGCTTCTGATGAAACAGGTGATATATCTGTCCGCTGTGATAGCCAATTTTCTCAACTGCGATGGGGAAGCACACCTGCTGGACGAGATCGCCGGTCTATACGGTTACTTGGCGGCGGCGGTCAGCATCTGCTCCGTCATCACCGTGCTGGCCCTTGGCATCCTGGCCGGCGGGAGTCTGGCCTTGGCCAACGCATGACCCATGATCCGGAGGCACACACCATGAACCTTCTGTTTCCGCTCCTTCTGACTGCCCTGGCCGCCGCCGTGCTGGAGTTCCTGCTCCCAGGCGGAGACGGCTCCGGCTCCAGAATGCAGGGGCCGATCCGTACCGTGGTCGGTCTGTGTATCCTGGTCGCCTTGATCTCCCCTGTCCGGGAAGGTATCTCCCTTCTCCGACACCTCGCAGTCAGCGACGCCACCCAACTGACAGAACAGCTTCAATCCTCCTACCCTGGCATCATTCAATCGACCCGGGGAACCGAGGGGTATGCCGATGATCTGGCAGAATCCCTGGCCGCCACCGGGAATGCAACGGTGGAGGACTGGGTCAGGGAAGCCCTCCTTTCTCAGTTCGGCATCCCGGCGGAACAATGTGCAGTGAAGGCGGAGGTGGCTGTGACGATCCCTGCCGATCCGGCATCCGGTGAGACTGCATCCGCCCGGATCACCGGTGTCTGGATTACCTTTTACGGTTCCTCCATTCTGAAGAATCCCCACACCGTGGAAGAGTGGTTCGGTAGCCAGCTCGGCTGTCCCTGCTATGTGTCCATCGGCTGAGGCGGACATGGTCTGTGCGCTTTTCCGGATGGTGAGAACATAAACCCTGTATTGAAAGGAGTTTTTGACCATGACGGTGCAACCCTACGACGCAACCCCTGCGTCCCGGGCAGTCAGATCCCTAAAAAAGGTGGGATTGCCCGCCCTTTTGTGTGGGATCGTCGGCGTGGTGCTCATTCTGTGGGGGAGCCATATCCTTCCTGGGAATAACAGCCAGGTCACCGGCACCGATAACGACAATACCTCCGGTATGTCACCGGGAGCTGCTTATGAGGTCAGCGTGGAGACCTACCGACAGGCACTGGAGGACAGGATGGCCGCCATCTGCACACAGGTGTCCGGTGCCGGGGAGGTGCAGGTCATTGTCAGTTTGCAGGGTGGGTTTGAATATGTGTACGCCTATGACGAAAAAGTCAGTGCCGCCGGAACCAGTCGGGTGTATGTGACGATTGGCTCCGGATCCTCCCAGCGGCTGGTCTTTCTGACAGAGAAGGCCCCCGCCATCACCGGCATCGGCGTAGTCTGCACCGGCGGAAACGACCCTACAGTCCGGCAGGAGATCACTTCCCTTCTCTCCGCCGCCTTCGGCATAGGGACAAACAAGATCTATGTCACCGGGCGGGGATAAGTGTTTGGCAGGCATATGGATGGTTGTACAGACAGAAAAACGAGTCTGCCTGCGCACGGTCATCAAAGTTTGAAAATTTTTTCTGTCTTGCGCACCTGCACGGTCATACCGGCTGTTTCGGACGCATAGGATGTGGTGTAACCAAATTTGATCGGAGGTCATACATATGAATGTGCAGAACGGATGGGAAAAGGTAAAGCGGTTCTTTGAGAGGATCGGGAAGCGCAATCTGATCATTGCCGGGGCCGTGGTGCTGATCGGTGTAGCGGTGGCACTCAACTGGGTGTTCTTCTCCAGGAACGACGACAAGGACGGCTATGATTACAGCGCCAGTGCCGGTATGTCCACCAACTACGGAACCAGCAAGACTACCACAGCACTGGGTGAGGAGACCAGTGCGGCCCCCTCCAGCTCGGACGCTTACTTCTCCTCGGTAGAAGTCAGCCGCCAGCGTGCCCGGGACGAGGCACTGGAAGTGCTGAATGCTGTGGTGGAAAATGACAAGGCCACCGAGGATGTCAAGGCAGAGGCTATGCGTGAGATGCAAGCTCTGGCCAAGGAGATGGAGCAGGAGGCCAACATTGAGTCCATCCTCATGAGCAAGGGTTTTGCCCAATGTGTGGCCGTTGTCAGCGGAGACAGTGCCAATATCGTGGTCAAGAATGACGGAGCCCTCCAGGCCGCTCAACTGGCTCAGATCAACGCTGTGGTCTACGAGCAGACCGGCATCCTGCCCGCCAACATCACCATAGTGCAGAAGGATTGATAATTTTCAGGTGAAGACTTGACAAAAAGCCGCCGGAGTGGTATAATGTACCTGCGACAGGGTCATATGCCACCCCGGCTTCTTGCCTTGTCTGACTCTACGGAGGGATATCGAAGCGGTCATAACGAGGCGGTCTTGAAAATTTGCGAGCATAGCGGTCGCAAAAATGCAGAAAAGCCTTGTAAACACTGACTTTTCGGGCACTCCGAAAGCATCACAAAAGCGCATTTCTAAAAGAATTTCTAAAACAATTGAATATCTGATGATTTCCGTCGAAAGACAGTTTCATATATGGAGAGGTATCGAAGCGGTCATAACGAGGCGGTCTTGAAAACCGTTTGGGGGCAACCCCACAAGGGTTCGAATCCCTTCCTCTCCGCCATAAGCCCCGATTTTTCGGGGCTTTTTCGACAAAAGGAGGTCACCATGCTACTATTAGATAATTTGATAAAAAGATTTTCTGCAACAACTAAAAATTTTCCTGCCTCTCAAGTATTAGAGAGTGCGATTGCCAAAGCTCATGCGGATATGTCAAGACGTGCAAATGGTCATACCCCAAAAATACAAGAAGAAAGCATAGCTTGGTTAAGCAATAGATTTGTAAAAAAATCTCCATTTAATTGTGTCAACCAGTCCGATTTTGATAAATGGCATAAGGAAACGTGCGACCAATATTGTCAACACATGAACTCCAAAGGATTTTCTTTTACAATGACCTGCGGACGTGCACAGAAAGTCTTAAATATGACTTTTAAGTATTTATACTGCACGGTTGCATACCAAAATGATGTAGAAAAAATTCTCCCCTTTTTACATATGACTTTAGATGGATACACCTTGCGTTGGTACAAAGAGGTCGTTATCAAATATAACAACTGTAATCTTTCAAAAGGACTTTCAAAATTAAGAGTAGGCGATGTTTCCGATTGGAGTAAAATGAACCAAGTCGGCAAACATCAATACATAGATATTCAGAATCGTATAAGAGAATATTTAAAAAATAATAATTATTATCAGTACTCTATTAATACTGCAATTATCGATGAGGAGATTCTAGAGAAACAAAAGGGAAATACCATAAATGTTAATGTACAGTTTGATCCACAAAGAAAATGCCCTTTCTATGCAGAATTTATTGTGTGGGAAGGCGAAATAGTTCGATCTAAAGTAGAGAATTTATTTAACGGATTAAATGGAATATATAAAACATGGTCCGATGATAAGTGGGCTGTGAATAACGAAATCAAATCAGAGTTGGAATCAAAATTAAATAGGGTTTTAAGTAATATTTAGACTTTTTCTTTTAATATTATCGTTTTTATAGTATTGAAAAGGCACAGCCCAACCTTTATGGCAGGGCTGTGCCTTTTCTTATTCCTTATTTGAGAACATCAGGATCGTATTCATATGCCACGCGGATTTGTTGACGATCCCGAAGGCGATGTCGCTGACGAGGAAGTCGA
>CAMEON010000009.1 GCA_945929845.1 uncultured Clostridia bacterium
GGCAACAATCAGAAGTTATGGAGGGTAACAATGGAATATAGTAAGGAAGATTTAAGGAAACGCTGATTTAATGAGGTGGTACAGATTCGGTACAGATTTTTTCGTCTGCGATTGCGAAAAACTCAAGATGTACTGGATGTACATCGAGTTTTTCGGCAAGAAGCAGGCGGGAAAAGATGTGCCGAAGATGTGCCGCCGAATAAATCAGCGGTTCCTTAAACCGTTGAAGCGGAGATAACGGCAGGTATGCCTCTACAGAGAGCCCGGGCGGCTGAGAGCCGGGTGAGAAACAAACTGTCAAATGGACCGCTGAGGGCGCAGTCAAAGGCACCGGGGTGCTGAGTATTCTGCGACGCCGGGCATGCGTCAGTTGCCGGGGGGTATGCTGGTACCTCTGCCAAGCGCACGGGCTTTCCCGTGAATCAAGGTGGCACCGCGGATAATTTCTTATTCGTCCTTGACAGAAAGAGGGGATCTTTCTGCGGGGGCGTTTTTCTTTCACGCTCCGGCAGAAGGAACCGCCGGGGCGTTTTTACGGGAGGTTTACCATGAACATGACCATCAAACCAAGCCTGGAGGAAGTCAGGCGCATCGCCGACGAGGGGGCATATAAGGTGCTCCCGGTCAGTTGTGAAATGCTTTCGGATATATGCACGCCGATGGAGGCGTTGCGGATCCTGAAGCATGTGTCCACCCACTGCTACATGCTGGAGTCGGTGGCAGACAGGGAGAAGTGGGGGCGTTATACCTTCCTGGGCTTTGATCCCAAGCTGGAGATCACCTGTATAGACGGCTGGATGCAGGCCGGGAACATCCGGATGAAGGTGGAGCATCCGTCGGACTACATCCGGCAGGTGCTGGCCGACTACAAGAGTCCCCGCTTCGACGACCTGCCGCCCTTCACCGGCGGCCTGGTGGGCTACTTCTCCTATGACTACTTAGGCTACAGTGAGCCTTCCGTCAGAGTGCAGGTGCAGGACAGCGAGGCCTTCAAGGATGTGGATCTGATGCTCTTTGACAAGGTCATTGCCTTTGACAATCTGCGCCAGAAGATCGTACTGATGGTCAATATGTCCCTTGACGACCCGGAGACCGGGTACAATAAGGCGGTTCTTGAGCTGAAACAGCTCCGGGAACTGCTGACCACCGGGGAGCGGAAGCAGGAGCCGGGGGGACACCTTCTGTCCGAGGTCACGCCGCTGTTCGATAAGGACACCTACTGCGCCATGGTGGAGAAGGCCAAGCACTACATCCGGGAGGGGGACATCTTCCAGATCGTCCTGTCCAACCGGCTGAGTGCCCGGTTTGAAGGGAGCCTGCTGAACACCTACCGCATCCTGCGCACCGTGAACCCATCGCCTTACATGTTCTACTTCTCCGGCACGGATGTGGAGGTAGCCGGAGCCTCGCCGGAGACGCTGGTCAAGCTGGAGAACGGTGTCCTGCATACCTTCCCGCTGGCCGGTACCCGCCCAAGAGGCAGGACGGAGGCGGAGGATCTGGCACTGGAGGCGGAGCTGTTGGCCGACGAAAAGGAGCTGGCCGAGCACAATATGCTGGTGGATCTGGGTCGGAACGACCTGGGGAAGATCAGCAGATTCGGCAGTGTCCGGGTGGAGAAACTGCACTCCGTGGAGCGGTACTCCCATGTCATGCACATCGGTTCCACCGTGCGGGGGGAGATACGGGAAGGCTTTGATGCGCTGGATGCCATCAGCGCCGTGCTCCCGGCGGGGACGCTGTCTGGTGCACCCAAGATCCGGGCCTGCCAGCTCATCGGGGAGCTGGAGAACAACAAGCGTGGCATATACGGCGGAGCCATCGGTTACATTGACTTCACAGGGAACACGGATACCTGCATCGCCATCCGCATCGCCTACAAGAAGAACGGAAAGGTCTTTATCCGGAGCGGGGCCGGCATCGTGGCGGACTCGGTGCCACAGAAGGAGTACGAGGAATGTATCAACAAGGCCAAGGCAGTGGTCAGCGCACTGAAGCTGGCAGAAGGGGAGGCGTGAGAGGCTATGATCCTGCTGATAGATAACTACGACAGCTTTTCCTATAACCTGTACCAGCTGATCGGGGAGATCTGTCCGGACATCCGGGTGATACGCAACGACGAGATGACCGTGGCGCAGATCCGGGACATGGCTCCCGACCATATCATCCTGTCCCCTGGCCCGGGTCGGCCGGAGCAGGCCGGGGTCATCTGCCAGGTGGCGGGGACACTGGGGAAGGATATTCCTACCCTGGGTGTCTGCCTGGGTCATCAGGCCATCTGCGCCGCCTTCGGTGCCACCGTGACCTATGCCAGACACATCATGCACGGTAAGCAGTCCCTGACACAGCTTGACCGGGACTGCCCCCTGTTCGCCGGGTGCCCGGAAAAGGTGCCGGTGGCTCGCTATCACTCCCTGGCGGCGGATGCCGCCACCATGCCGGACTGCCTGAAGGTGGTGGCCATGACCACGGATCCGGATCACGAGGTCATGGCGGTACAGCACAGGGACTACCCCATCTTTGGCGTGCAGTTCCACCCGGAGTCTATCATGACCCCGGACGGCAGAACCATGCTGGAGAATTTTCTGAAACTTGATTAATGCTTACATATCATGAGAGGAAAGGTAATTACCATGATCAAGGAAATGATCGTCAAGATCGTAAACAAGCAGGATCTCACTTATGAGGAGGCATACGCCGTCATGAATGAGATCATGAGCGGGGAGACCACCCCGACCCAGAACGCCGCCTTCCTGGCGGCCCTCTCCGCCAAGAGTGCCCGGGCGGAGACCACCGATGAGATCGCAGGCTGTGCCGCCGCCATGCGTGACCATGCCGTCCGGGTGGAGGCAGGCCCGGATCTGTTCGAGATCGTCGGCACCGGCGGGGACAATGCCCACAGCTTCAATATTTCCACCACCTCGGCGCTGGTCGCCGCCGCTGGTGGGATGCGGGTAGGCAAGCACGGGAACCGGGCAGCCTCCTCCCAGTGCGGCACGGCAGACTGCCTGGAGGCCCTGGGCGTGAACATTCAGCAAAGCCCCGCCCGGTGCCTGGAGCTTTTGGATGAGGTGGGTTTGTGCTTCTTCTTTGCCCAGAAGTACCACACCTCCATGAAGTATGTGGGCCCCATCCGGAAGGAGCTGGGCTTCCGCACCGTGTTCAACATCCTTGGCCCCCTGACCAACCCCGGCAGTCCCAGTATGCAGCTTTTGGGCGTGTATGACGAGTATCTGATCAGCCCGCTGACTCAGGTGCTCATCAACCTGGGCGTGAAGCGGGGCATGGTGGTCTATGGTCAGGACAGGCTGGACGAGATCTCCGCCAGCGCGCCCACTACCGTGTGCGAGTTCCAGAACGGATGGTACAAGACATACACCATCACCCCGGAGGACTTTGGCCTGACCCGCTGTACCAAGGAGGATCTGAGGGGAGGCACACCGGCGGAGAATGCCGACATCACCCGTAGCATCCTTGGCGGGGAGAAGGGCCCCAAGCGGAATGCGGTGCTTCTGAATGCGGGGGCTTCCCTGTACATCGGCGGTAAGGCCGACAGCATGAAGGAGGGCGTAGCCCTGGCCGCCCGGCTCATCGACACCGGTAAGGCCCTGGATACGCTGGAGCGGCTGATCCAGGTCAGCAACCGGGCGGACACAGAGTCATGACCATCCTGGATCAACTGGCAGATCACGCCCGGGAACGGGTCAGAACCGCCATGGAAACAGCCCCCCTGGCCCAGGTCAAGGCGGCGGCACTGGCACTTCCCCGGGGTGACTTCGCCTTTGAGAAGGCGCTGAGAACGCCGGATATTGCCTTTATCTGCGAGTGTAAAAAGGCTTCCCCTTCCAAGGGACTGATCTCACCGGATTTCCCCTACCTGCAGATCGCCCGGGCGTATGAGGAGGCCGGGGCTGACTGCCTCTCGGTGCTGACAGAGCCAAAATGGTTCCTCGGCCGGGATGCGTACCTGCAAGAGATCGCCGGGGCAGTCTCCCTCCCCTGCCTGCGCAAGGATTTCACCGTGGATGCCTACATGATATATCAGGCTCGGCTCCTGGGAGCCGCCGCCGTCCTGCTCATCTGCTCCATTCTGGAGAGGGAACAGCTTCGGGACTACATCGCCCTGTGCGACAGCCTGGGTCTGTCCGCCCTGGTGGAGGTACACGACAGGGCGGAGGTTCCCATGGCACTGGATGCCGGGGCACGGGTGATCGGCGTCAATAACCGGAACCTGAAGGATTTTTCGGTGGACACCGACAACAGCAAAAGACTCCGGGAAGCCATTCCGCCAGAGGTTCTCTTTGTTTCCGAGAGCGGGGTGCAACATGCCGGGGATGTGGAGCGACTGCGAGCCATCGGGGCAGATGCGGTACTCATCGGGGAGACGCTGATGCGGGCACAGGACAAGCGGGCCAAGCTGGCTGAGTTGCGGGGTACGCCATGACCAGGATCAAGCTGTGCGGGCTGTCCCGCCCCTGCGACATAGAGGCCGCCAACCGCCTGTTGCCGACCTACATCGGCTTGGTCTTTGCCCCGGGGAGTCGGCGGTATGTGTCCCCCGCCCGGGCGGTGGAGCTGAAAGCACAGACGGATCCCCGCATCTCGGTGGTCGGTGTTTTCGTGAATGCGACGCCGGAGACGGTGGCAGAGCTTCTGGGCCGGGGCATCATTGATGTGGCGCAACTGCACGGGCAGGAGGATGAAGCCTACATCCGCCGTCTCCGGACGCTGACAGACAAGCCCCTGATCCAAGCTTTCCGTGTGGATACGGCGCAGGATGTACAGGCGGCGGAGGCGTCCGGGGCGGACATGATCCTGCTGGACTCCGGCAGGGGAGGCACCGGACAGGCCTTTGACTGGGAGCTGGTGCGCCGGGTGAGGCGACCCTACCTTCTGGCCGGGGGGCTGAACCCGGCCAGCGTCGGTCAAGCCATGGACATGCTTCACCCCTTTGGGGTGGATGTCAGCTCCGGCATTGAGACCGATGGGAAGAAGGACATGGAAAAAATGCGTGCCTTCGTGTACGCTGTGAGAGGAAAGGATGAGATGAAATGACAAATCCCAACGGACGCTTCGGCATACACGGCGGGCAGTATATTCCCGAGACCCTGATGAATGCCATGATCGAGCTGGAAGCGGCATACAACCACTACAAGGATGACCCGGTCTTCAACCGGGAGCTGACCGAGTTGCTCAACGAGTACGCAGGCAGACCGTCCAGACTGTACTATGCCCGGAAAATGACGGAGGATCTGGGCGGGGCGAAGGTATACCTCAAGCGGGAGGATCTGAACCACACCGGTGCCCATAAGATCAACAATGTGCTGGGTCAGGCATTGCTGGCCAAGAAGATGGGCAAGACCCGGCTGATCGCAGAGACCGGGGCGGGTCAGCATGGGGTGGCTACTGCCACCGCCGCCGCTCTCTTCGGCATGGAATGCGTGGTCTTCATGGGCGAGGAGGACACCCGGCGGCAGGCACTCAATGTCTACCGCATGCGCCTTTTGGGTGCCACGGTGGTGCCGGTGAAGACCGGGACGGCGACCCTGAAGGATGCGGTGTCCGAGGCCATGCGGGAGTGGACCAGCAGGATCGACGACACCCACTACTGTCTTGGCTTTGTCATGGGCCCCCATCCGTTCCCTACCATCGTGCGGGATTTCCAGGCTGTGATCTCAAGGGAGATCAAGGCACAGCTCATGGAGAAGGAGGGTCGGCTTCCGGATGCGGTGATCGCCTGCGTTGGCGGTGGCTCCAACGCCATTGGTAGCTTCTACCACTTCATCCCGGACAGCGGTGTCCGGCTCATCGGCTGTGAGGCGGCAGGCCGGGGGATCGACACCTTTGAGACCGCCGCCACCATCAACACCGGCAGGCTGGGGATCTTCCACGGCATGAAATCCTACTTCTGCCAGGATCAGTACGGGCAGATCGCCCCGGTCTACTCCATCTCCGCCGGGTTGGATTACCCCGGCGTGGGGCCGGAGCACGCCTACCTGCACGACATCAAGCGGGCGGAGTATGTGCCCGTGACGGACGAGGAGGCTGTCTGCGCCTTTGAGTATCTGGCAAAGACCGAGGGTATCATCCCGGCCATCGAGTCCGCCCATGCCGTGGCTCACGCCATGAAGCTGGCACCCACCATGGGCAGGGATCAGATCATCGTCATCACCATTTCCGGCCGGGGCGACAAGGACTGCGCCGCCATTGCCAGGTACAGAGGGGAGGATATCCATGAGTAAGATTCAGTCAGCCTTTGAAAACGGGAAGGCTTTCATTGCTTTCATTACCTGCGGTGATCCGGATGCGGAGACAACCGTGGCCGCCGTCCGTGCGGCAGTGGAGAACGGAGCGGATCTGATCGAGCTGGGGATCCCCTTTTCCGACCCCACGGCAGAAGGCCCGGTGATCCAGGGGGCCAACCTGCGTGCCCTGCGGGGCGGGATGACCACGGACAAGGTGTTTGACATTGTCCGGACGCTCCGGCAGGATGTGACGGTGCCCATGGTGTTCATGACCTATGCCAATGTGGTATTTTCCTATGGGGCAGAACGCTTCATTTCCACCTGCCGCCAGACCGGGATCGACGGCCTGATCCTGCCGGATCTGCCCTTTGAGGAGAAGGAGGAGTTCCTGCCGCTCTGCCGGACATACGGGGTGGATCTGATCTCCCTGATCGCCCCCACCTCCGAGAATCGCATTGCCATGATCGCCAGGGAGGCCCAGGGCTTTTTGTACCTTGTCTCCAGCCTGGGCGTGACCGGCACCCGGCAGGAGATCACCACCGACCTTGCCTCCATCGTGTCGGTGGTGCGGCAGAACACCACCGTGCCCTGCGCCATTGGCTTTGGCATCTCCACCCCCGAGCAGGCAAGGAAAATGGCGGATCTTTCCGACGGAGCCATCGTCGGCTCCGCCATCATCAAGCTGTTGGAGAAGTACGGAAAGGACGCTCCCGCTTACATCGGTGCCTATGTAAAGAGCATGAAGGATGCCCTGCGGTGAGAAACACGGCTACCGACAGGCAAAAGTTTTGAATCTGCCTTGATGTTCGGTTGCAAAACGGCACATACTGTGTGGGAGAAAAACACTGATAGGAGGCCGTACATGGGAACAGGGGGCTTTGAGGGTTGGTATTTCAAGCATCAGAAGGGGGATGACATGGTCGCCTTCATTCCGGGTCGAGCCGAGAGCGGGGCTTTCGTGCAGATGATCACGCCCCATGGTTCCCGGCAGTACGATGTGCCGGAACTGACGGTAACAGACGGTGTGATCCGGGCCGGGGACTGCGTGTTCTCCCGGTCGGGTTGCCGCATCAGTCTGCCCGGGGGTCGTACCGGTTGGAGTTGGATATGAAGCCGTCCCATGAGGGCCATCCCCTCCGCTCCCCCGTGGGGGGAGCCATGACCGGCATCATCCGGGAGAGCTGTAACGCCGCCGTCCGCCTGTGGCTGTGGGCGCATGGGCAGGCGGTGCTGGATCTGTCCAGCGACCGGGCGGCCTATGAGTATGTGCCCGGGAGCGGGGGACAGCTGTGAAATCGCAGAATGGCACATCGGTACCGGTCAGAAACAAAAACACACAGGGCTGACATCCACAAGGGATCAGTCCTGCGTTTTCTGAAGCCACGACGGGTGGATCACTTTTCGTCCTGCCTGGCATGGGTTTGATTCTTTTCGATTAGCATGATCCGGCAAATATCTCCCCGTTTGTTCCGTAAAAAATATCAGCCTTCCCGGAAATGAGCTGGCAGAATTCTTCAAATTCATCCCACTTGATGTATTCCGCATCCATCTCATAGGAATGTCCCCAGATATAGAATACCTGCGGCCTGTCCGCTTTCAGCTTGATAAAGCTTTCACCAAGCTGGAAGAGTCTTTCCTTTTCGATGTAGTACACGCTGGGGTCATACCTGTACAGATTGTCGGGTATATCGAAGGAATATGAGGAAGTGATGGTTCTCGCAAAGCAGATGTGGGTACGGTTCTTTATCACTTCGGCAACCCGGTCGTCGTTGTTGACTCCGCCGCACGGATAGGCCATACACCGTACCTGGTATCCCGTCAATCCTTCCAGAGCCTTCCTGTCCTCCTCCACCTGCCAGACGATGGTGTCCTCGTCAAGCTCCGTCAGATTGGGATGCGTCAGCGTGTGGACGGCAACCTCATGTCCCCTGTAGATTGCAGCAATCTGACAGGCAGGGTTTTTATCATGTCTTACCACATGGTCGTTCCTGTTCAGTTGACCGCTGAGCCCCAGGTAGGAGGAATTGAGGTTAAAGGTCGCTTTCAAGCCGTACCTGTTCAGTATGTTGATCAACCGTATATCCTGTGTGACACCGTCATCAAAGCTGAATGTGACCGCTTTCAGCTTTCCTTCAAAACTTTTCATAATCTTACCATGCCACTGTAATCAAAAATCCGGCATACAGCCACCGCCCCCGGTGATCGGGAGCGGCAACCTGCCGCTGGTGGAGCAGAACCGACAACACCGAACTCCATCATCGTGTGATGAATATCGGTTGTCGACTGCCTGACCCCGATATTTGGGAGCGGCAACTTGCCGCTGGTGGAGGTGAGGGGAGTCGAACCCCTGTCCGAAAACATATCCACGCAACTTTCTACGGGTGTAGTCCCTGATTTGATCTCCCGCCGTATGCGCCCGGGGACAGGCTCATCCGGCGGCAGCCATTTTGTTCATGACCGGTTCAATGGCGAAACACCGATGCACGGACGCCACTACATGACGCTCCATCCGGGGCCGTGGCTCTCCCCGGCGGAACGGGCGGCGTGTATCACGCCGCGGCACAGCCCTTAGGCTGCCATTGCAACAGTATTGTTGTCGTTTAATTTTTTAAGGTTGGGCCTTTTACAGGATTGCCCGGCCTGACCCGCTTATCACGCTTCAACATCCCCGTCGAAACCAGTACACCCCCATAAAATGGGGACTGGCAATCAGCTATATCTGTCTGTTGGTCTTGTCCTTCAGCCGTCGCTCGATCTCACGGTCGGATTCCGCCTTGGCAATGGAATCCCGCTTGTCATACATTTTCTTACCCCGGCAAAGTCCCACTTCTACCTTGATCCGCTGACCGGAAAAGTACAGGGACAGGGGAACCAGAGTCAAGCCCTTCTGAGCTGTTTGACCCTCCAGCTTGAGGATCTCCTTTTTGTGCATCAACAGCTTCCGGTCACGCAGAGGCTCCCGGTTGAAGATGGTGCCATGCTCGTAGGGGCTGATGTGGATGCCCACCGCCCAGATCTCGCCGTTCTTGATCTGGCAGTAGGAATCCTTGAGGTTGACACCCCCGGCCCGGATGCTCTTGATCTCTGTGCCGGACAGGGCGATACCGGCCTCGTACTTGTCCTCCACAAAGTAGTCGTGGAAGGCTTTCTTATTCTGGGCGACCGTCCGGATGCCGGTCTTCTTGCTGTCAGCCAAGCTGTTCTCCTTTCCCGCCGGTCATGCTACCGCCCGGTCACTCATTGATGTCCCCGTAGTAGATGACCTCGTCAGGGAAGTAGAGGTTCAGCCGCTTCCGGGCCACCCGGGCGATGTACTCCTCGTCCATGGGGGCATTGATGAGGTACTGTACCTCGGCAATCTCCTGATTGCACGCCTTCAGCTTTTCCTCCAACTGAGCCTTCTGCGCTTCCAGTTGGTTGTACTTCATCACACAGGAGATGCTGATGGCGAGGGAGGTGATGACCACCACGGCCAGTGCCACCCGGGCCAGCATGGACACGCCCAGCTTCCGGTCAGCCTCGGCACAGGGGACAGGCTCATCCTGTGCGGTAAGTGTATTCTTGCCGTTTTTTTCTCTCATATGCACACCTGCTTCCTTCCTTCGTCATTTGACATCCCTTTTGTTTTTCATAGGCCTTGCGGTGAGGATGACCCGCTCCTGACCTGCCCGTCCTGCCCAAGCCCAAAGCCCCGGGCGGCTTGCTCGGCTTCCCCGGCAAACCACGCCTGGGTTTTCCGTGCATCCCGCCGATGTCGGCTCCGCTGTCTTGCGGCGGCGATCCGCTTACCTACCGTGGCCATCCACGCCCGCCGGAGCATCCGGGGCGGCCACAGCAACAGCCGGATGAGCTGTCTTGCCACGAAGTACAGTCCCCGCACCATCACATCCGTGAAACGGCCCAGCAGACGGCCCAGGGTATGGTACCAGGCAAAAAAGCCGCATCCCATGCCTGCCGCCGCCAACAGACGGAACTGTCCGTCGTTGGTGTAGTACAACAGCAGGATCAGCACGCAGACGCAAAGCAGACCGAACAGCACATCCAGGAGGAACAGCCACACGGAGCGCAGGCCGGTCAGCAGACGATGCCGACCGGGGCGAACCGCCGGGCAGTCCTCCTGCACCGGAGCAGGGGACACCCCCACGCCGCACAGGGCACGGAGCAGGCGGAGCAGGTTCCAGAGAAGGCCCAATCCCGCCCCGCACAGCACCGACAGGGCGAATACAGCCCCCAGTAGCTTCTGAGATATTTCCATACGCTTACAGCCCGCCTACCATCTGCCCTGTCTGCCGCCTGCCACAGTTGACAGCTTGCTTACCCGGTGCAGGCGGCACATGGGTCGAGCCGTGGGCCGGGCCATGGGAAAGGCCCTCACCGGAACAGGCGGGACAGACGACCCCGCTTGCCGCTCTGCCCGTCGGACGGGCGGCCATCCTCTGTATCCTCGTACAGTACCCCGCACAGGATGCCGGTCACGGATACCACCCCGCCGGCGGTGTCCAGCACTGTGACACGGAGTCCCCGGCCTTCCAGCGTCATGCGGCCGCAGGATGTGATCAGATCCACCATATTCTCGTCGAAGCTGACCACATCCCGCACACCCTTGACCGTCATTTCCTTCCGGTTCACTGCCCACAGGCTGTGGGTCTGACCCTTTTCCCCTGTGCTCTCGGCTGTTGTGCCTGTTACGCCTACCTGCTCCTTCATATCTGTCCCTCCGCATCATGGATTCACACCATTCTATGTGGAGAGGCAGGGGAATATGACAGGGGCGTGCTTACTCCAGTACCTGATACAGGGAGGAGGCATCCCCCTTGCCAACGGTCTCCTTGACATCCAGCACCCGGATCTTCAGTGTCCGGCCGCCGAAGGTGATCTCCACCACATCGCCGACCTTGACATCGTAGGACGCCTTGGCTGGGCGGCCGTTGACCGTCACATGGGCGGCGTCGCAGGCATCGTTGGCCACCGTGCGCCGCTTGATGATGCGGGAGACCTTCAGATACTTATCCAGACGCATGTCAGTTCAGATTCTCCTTGACGGACTTGGCGGACACGAAGGCCAGGTACTTATAGGCCGGCACATTGACAACTTCGCCGGTCTTGGGGTTGCGGCCCTTCCGTGCGGCCCGTGCCCGAACCTCAAAGGTGCCGAATCCGGACAATTGCACTTTGTCGCCCTCCTTGAGGGTCTCCAGAATGGTCTCCTCAAACAGCTTCCAGGTCTCTCCGACCTGCTTCTGGGACAGCTGGCTCTTCTCGGCCACGGCCTTGATCAGTTGACTCTTGTTCATGATACTATGACTCCAATCTTGTTCAAAAAAGTAGGGTGCCTGTATTATACCATATCGCTATGAGAATTTCAAGTGGGAAAAGGGATTTTTCAAGGAAATTTTTATATTGGACTGTGATGTGGTCGTTGTTGCCGCTGAATGGTTCCTTCTCCGTCGGCAGGCATACATTCCGATGAAAAAAGCCCCCTGCCGGGGCAGGGGGAGCAGGCTTGGCGAAGGTTACGGTACCGCTCAGACCTGCGCATACAGCCAGGTGGAGAATGCGCTGGGCATATAGTAAGGCACGCCGTTGACAAGCCCGTAGATTAGGCCGTTTTCATCCTTGGTCAGCGGGTCGTCGCTTGCCGGAAAGACCGAAAGCGTCAGCGAGTCTGTCACAACCACACGGTAAGAAGGCTCTCCGTCAATGATCTTATCCGAGGGCACCTTGTGATCTCCCATGTTCCATCCGTCGAAGATGGCCTTGAAAGAAGCAATACTGCTTTCGTCTGTGACGGTCTTCCGGGGGGCATCCATGTTCTCCACATCACAGATCTTCAATTCCGTGACTGTGATACCCTGAAACAGCGAACTTTCGCCTGTGCTGACCCCATCATCGTTGGGTGTACAGGAGACAGCCCCTGTGAGAAGGACGGCACAAAGAAGGGTGAGCAGGGTAAGTAGTTTCACCGTTGATTTCATAAACCATACCTCCTTGGTTTGGGTAGTTTACATAATCATACCACAAATTCCGAAGGAAGTCAATACCATGGAAGAAAAAAACAAAATATCAAGGAAACGCTGATTGAATGAGGTGGTGCAGATTCGGTACAGATTTTTTCGTCTGCGATTGCGAAAAACGCAAGATGTACTGGATGTACATCCAGTTTTTCGGCAAGAAGCAGGCGGGAAAAGATGTGCCGAAGATATGCCGCCGAATCAATCAGCGGTTCCTAAGATAACGCAAGCGTTCACAATTCCGCCCAAGCCTCCCTCAGTGAGGGAGGTGGCATCGCAAAGCGATGCCGGAGGGAGTACCACTCCCCCAGTCGCCTGCGGCGACAGCCCCCTCAAGGAGGGAGCCTCTTGAGGAGGGTTCCTTAAGGTACGGTACTCTGTCTGTATTCAAAATGTTTTGAAAGTTCCAGGCGTACTCCTCCTCCCCCTGCTGAACAGTCACGCTTCCCGGACGATCAGCGACTGACACCCGGCCAGCGACACCGTGGCGGTATGTCCGTCCGTGGCGGGGAGGAAGGTGCAGGGCACCGCCTCATCTGCCATGGGGTCATAGAGGACGGGATCCCGGAAGCCGGCAAAGGTCAATGTCAGCGTGACAGCCGTCTCGTTGGTGTTGCAGAGCAGGCAGGCACGGCCGGCGGCTGTGTCCCGGGTAAGAGCCAGCACGCCGGGGGTGGCGGCTTTACCTGCGGCACGGACGGCCAGGCGGGTAGCGTCCAGACCCTCAGCCAGGGCGGCGGGGGAAGCGTGGGTGGTGGCTGACGGAATGGGGGCAAAGAGCGGGTCGGCCACGGTCAGCACCGGCAGTCCGGCGGCACGCAGGCGGGACAGCAGGTCGGCCAGGGCGGGGGTGCAGACCATAGGCGGCAGGATCAGGGCCTGGGAGATCTCCCCGGAGGGGCTGACCAGACAGCCGTTCTCCACACGGCACCGGGAAAGTACCTCAAAGTCGGCAAAGTCAAAGTCTGTCTGCCGGTCAAGGAGGGCGTTCATAATGCCTTCCACCCCGGCCTGGCAGGCGTTTTCCTCCGGGGTGTAGCTGCCGTACTGGGCATCCGAGGGCTTGTGGTACATGCGGAAGGTCTCAATGGGGTAGTAGACCGTAACATCGCTGATGTGCCGCCCGGCCATGACCGCATCTATGCGGCCCAGGGCGGTGTTGTAGCGGTCATAGGTGCGCTCCTCCATGAAGTCCTCGCTGTAGTAGTAGGTGAAGGTGTCCACCCCCAGGGCATACTGGGCGCACAGGGAGGCATACATCTGATCCTTTGTCACACGCCCGCCCTGGGCATGGGCGGACACCTCACTCATCACATGAGGCCGCCCGTAGGCGTGGGCCACCGAGGACACCAGCTTGGGGGTGAAGGCGTACCGGCGCACCACCGGCGGCAGGGAGTGCAGCATATCAATGCCGGGGGTGTGCATGTGCCTCAGCAGACTGAAATAGTTGCCCTCAAAGACGGTATGGTACTTGATGTCGTCCTCCAGCAGGACATGACCGGAGAAGCTGACCTGGTGCCGCCCGCACCAGTCGGAGAGCTGGGAAAAGAAGCTCTGCTCGTACAGGTCGGACAGCAGGGTGTAATAGTCCAGACGGACGGCCTTGGCGTGGTCGGTGTCTCCCAGGAAGATACTGACCAACTCCGGCAAAAGGTCATAGCCGAAGCGGGAGCGGAAGGCATTCTCCACATCCCGCCCGTAGGACAGGACGGGGTAGAGGGGAATCTCCTTGTCGTAGGGGTCGTACACGGTGTTCGGCCACAGCCCGGCGTTGATGTAACAGCCCATGAAGGAAGGCTCATCGGTGAAGAACGCCTCGATCTTTCCGGGCTGGGGAACCGCCCGCCCGGCACCGGCGGTCATGTGGGAGGGAACGGCGGCGGCGTACTTCTCGTAGGTGTTGCGGATGAATTCCCGGATGGCGTCCGGGTTGGTCACATCCACATACCGGCGGCACTCCGACACATTGTGGACACAGTGGGTACCCTCATACAGCCGCTTGCGCACGAAGGCGCACAGGATGGCCGGGGCATCCGAGGAGTTCTTCAGGGTGACGGGAGACACCCCCAGATGGCAGTCCGCCTCCACCAGCGGCTGATAGGAACCGTCGGTGGCGGGGATGGGGGTACCGTCCGGATGGCAGGGGTAGACGGCGGCGTACAGAAAGTGCTGGTGCCCGTGGGGCAGGGGAACGGTCTTTTCCTCACCGGGAACCATAGGCTCCTTGACCAAGACCACAGCTGTGGCCTCAAAGTCCGGGTCTGCCTGAAGGGTCAGCCCCCCGGCACCGCCGCTGGGGTAGCCCTTTTCGTCGTAGATCCACAGCCGCATATCCAGCCGCTGACACTCGTCAGCCAGGAAAGCGAACAGCTTCCACTCGGTCTCGTCCAGTGTGTAGTTGTGGAAGTTCACATTGGACACGACACCGCCGAAGCCCCGATCTTTCAGCATGGTCAGGTGGTCGGTGACAGCGGCACACAATTCCTCAAAGGTCATATCCGGACGGCGGGGGAAGCCGTGGACGATCTTCAGCGGGCGATTGGCTACAGCTACAGAGACAGAGGCAGAAACAGTTGTTTTCATGGGAAACCTCCGAAATAGTATTCATTATGGAAGGATCTTCAGATGGTGACGGTCTCTCCGTCCTGGTTGGTGAAGGTGTGGGTGATGACCCCGTCCCGGCAGACCACACAGGTGCCGGTGTACTGCCCGGGGATCCAGGTGTCCTGACCCCGTGCGGGGTGGGCGTTCATGGTGGCGCAGAGCAGGGTAGGGAAGGCAGGCTTTTCCACTCCGTCGTAGACAGCGGGGCTCAACACATCCAGGCAGTGGTTGTGTCCGCACAGCAGTACCTGAATGCCGATGCGGTTGAGCAGGCTGACCCACTGGGCATATATTTCCGGCGTGGTCTTGGAGAAAGCGTGCCGGGAGTCAAGGAAGGGCATATGGCATATGGCGATGCGGTAGCGGATGCCCTCGGCTTCGTACTCATTCTCCCTGTTGGCGATGAGGGAGGACAGGTAGGCGGTCTGCGCCTGCCGGAAGCCGGGAAAGTCGCAGACACCGCCGTACTCAATGCTGGCATCCGGCTTGTCCTCCCCCGCATCCAGCACCACGCCCCATACCGGCCCCTGCCGGAAGGAGTAAAAGGTAGTGCCGTCCCGGGTGGGCACATAGTCGGTCAGACGCTCGGCCCGGTGCCCCCGGGTGTCGTGGTTGCCCCGGGCGTAGATCACCGGGCGGGTGCCGCCGGTGACGGCGGACGCCAGACGGTGCATGGTGGTGATCATATCCTCCGTGTCGGCGGAGTCCCCGATGTCCCCATTCAGGATCAGCAACTGGTTCCCGGGGATTGCCGTGGCCGCACGGGCTGGGGTATTCCCGTCCCCGTGGGTGTCGGCCAGCACATACATCTGCACCGGCAGGTCAGGGTCTTTCGGCACCGGGCAGAAGGCATAGGTATAGGTCTGGGTTGGCTCCGGCTTGGGATAGTAGTTGCAGTGGTCGGCCAGCGGGGCCAGGTTGACGGTGTACTGCCCGGCGGCATCCAGGGCCTCCCCGGGCACTCTGATCTTATGCACCGGGGTATCCGTGCGCATGACCCCGTTGTTGTTGTCGGTGTAGGTCACACCGGACACCGTGACGGAGGCCAGGGCGTTCCGGTCGCACAGCAGGATGATCTCATAGTCACGCTCCACACAGCATACCGCCGGGTGGCAGACAAGGCAACGGTTTTCTTCCACGGTTCAGTCCTCCTTGCCCCCGGCGTTCTCTTCCGGTCTTCTATCCCCCCGCATCTCCTCACCGGCAGTGTCCCGGTAGGGGGAGAGGTCTATGGCGGCCAGTGCCGCCTGGCTGATCCGACCCTTGGTCTTCTCGAAATACTGAATGTTGTTGCGGAGCATGAAGGTAAACTGGTTGTTGGGCGTGCGGCCCTCGGCCTGTGCGATATAGATCAGCTTGCGGGCAAGCTCCTCGGACAGCCGCACGGGGACGGTGTAATTCTGTTTCATAAGTATGAAAGCCCTTTCCTATGTTCATCATGCCTGTTGAGGCATGGTATCAATGATCCTCTGCGCCGGGGGTGCCGGTACAGGAAATACGGGGATGCCGCTGCAACTGTTACCGGGACACCTCCGTCACCACCGTGACCGGGTTGTAGAACCGCAGGATCTGGAGGGCTTTCTTGGTGGCCTCAAAGTACACCACCTGATCCTCCCCCTCCTGATCGAACACCGCATAGTACATATCCGGCGCATCCAGGGAGGACACGAAAATGTAGTCCTTTTTCAATCCCCGGTTCTCCAGCCGTGCGCAGGCGGCCTCGTCGTAGGGGGCGATCTCCTTCATGTCCTTGATGCAGACCTCCAGCTTCTTCTTCTTGGAGCGGCCGCCGTAGATGACGGTGAAGGTCATGTACCCGGAGGTCATGGAGTACTCATACTCTTGGGACAGGTAACGCCAGGTGAAGAAGATCAGGATCCACTCAAAAATGGGCAGGACAGCAACAAATTGCGGGATATGCAGGACACACAAAGTTGCGAAAACAGCAAGGAAGAACAGCACATACCCGACCACAGCCAATATCCGGTACAGATTGACCTTCCCCTCCTTCTTCTGGGAGACCACAAACTCGTAGGTGTTGAATTCATTCATAAAAAGCACCAGTCCTTACGGCATAGATTTCACAGCGCCCCTATTATAGCATACCCTCCCGGAATTTTCAATAAGAATGCGAAATATTTTGGCCTGCTTTCTCGTATAAGGGTTACAGTTCAGATGTTAAGGAAACGCTGATTGAATGAGGTGGTACAGATTCGGTACAGATTTTTTTGCCTGCGATTGCGAAAAACTCAAGATGTACTGGATGTACATCGAGTTTTTCGGCAAGAAGCAGGCGGGAAAAGATGTGCCGAAGATGTGCCGCCGAATCAATCAGCGGTTCCTTAATCGTGATTTATCTGCGCTTTCCCATACCCCGCATAGCTTTTCGGCTTGGGCTTTGCCCCATCCCCCCGGCCCCCTTCCCCGGCGGGGAAGGGGGCCGGGGGGATGGGGCTAATAGATTTATGGCATGAATGGAACGAACTGGATGCATTCCGGACATGTATTTGAATCGTAACGACAGTCCGGCTACCCTGAAGGAACTGGTCTGTGATATGGAAAGGAGCGGGGCCCCTCACCCCGCTCCGACTGTAGGAACACTGTGTGATACCCGGGAATCAGACAGACCGCACCCCCGCCAACGCACGCTGTACATCCTCCGATGCAAAGACTGAAAGAATATCTGCCTGGGGATCCTGCGCCCGATCAAGGGAGAGGCAGACGGCCAGCTGAACCAGGCCGTCCCGGTTTCCGGGGAGGTCGAACCGGGCCTCGTAGTGCTGGAACCGGTCATGCTCGGTGGCATAGAAGACTTCATAACCAGCCAGGCCGCCCCGATTGCAGGGGCGGATGTCCGAAAGCGTTTTGTACCCACTGTCCCCCAGCAGGAACATCAGCTCCTCCTGGGCGGCGGCAGCCTCGGTTTCCCCTATGTACGAGAGCGTATACAACCCGTCCGGGCTTTCAAACTGACATCTGTTGCGCATGCCGACCCGACCCATGCAGGGATCCGGGTCACAGGAAAGCACCATACCCTCCGGCAAACAGACAGAAGCAGATCCGAAGAGCAAACAACCGTTTTGAATTCTGATCATTTTGAACAATCCTCCGAATTTTCAATTTGCCGTAGTGAGCGGCGGCAAGCGACAGTATACCACAAAGCGTTTGTCGAATTCTGCTGGAATATGGGTGATGAAAAAATTTTTTGCCTGAGATTCCATAAAAATGGTATAAAATGTAATACAACACCGGATGCGCATGTGGCATCCCTGTCAAGCGACTGCAAAAAGAACGAAAATTTCACCGGAAATTCATATTTTCCTATTGAATAGTTGGCCGGTTTGTAGTATAATATTGTAGAATCAGTAAATGTTAGAAAAGGGAGACTTTACTTCGTGAAAGCCGTAATCACCGTGACCGGGAAGGACAGCGTGGGCATCATTGCCAAGGTGGCGTCAGCCTGTGCCGCCTATGATGCCAACATCCTGGATATTTCCCAGAGCGTCATGAAGGAATACTTTGCCATGATCATGCTGGCCGACATCGACCGGCTGAATGTGGATTTCACCGAATTTGTAGACAAGCTGGCCGCCCTGGGCAGGGAGCAGGGACTGGACATCCATACCATGCATGAGGATATCTTCCAGGCCATGCACCATGTGTGAGGATCGGCCATATGCTTGAAACGAAAGACATACTGGAAACCATCCAGATGATCCGGCAGGAGAATCTGGACATACGCACCATCACCATGGGCATCTCGCTGTATGACTGCGTCAGCGACGACGAGGATCGCCTGTGTCAGAAAATATATGACAAGATCACGAAAAAGGCCGAACACCTTGTACAGACCGGCTGTGACATAGAGAAAAAGTACGGCGTCCCGATTGTGAACAAGCGGGTGTCGGTCACGCCCATCTCCCTTGTGGCAGGGGGCGTGTCGGCAGAGGGGTGCCTGAAGGTAGCCCATGCCCTCCAGCGGGCGGCAGATACCGTGGGTGTCAACTTCATCGGTGGATTCTCCGCCTTGGTTCACAAGGGCCTGACGGACAGCGACCGCAACCTGATCTCCGTGATCCCGCAGGCTCTGGCCGAGACCAGCTTGGTCTGCTCCTCGGTCAATGTGGCCACCACCAAGGCCGGCATCAACATGGATGCCATCCGGCTGATGGGTCACACCATCAAGGAGACCGCCGCCCTGACCGCTGACCGGGATTCCATCGGCTGTGCCAAGCTGGTGGTCTTTGCCAATGTGCCGGAGGATAACCCCTTCATGGCCGGTGCCTTCCACGGCGTGGGAGAGCCGGAGACGGTCATCAATGTGGGCGTGTCCGGGCCGGGCGTGGTCAGCTCCGCCATTGAGCGAGCCGGGGACTGCGACCTGTCGGAGCTGGCCGAGCTGATCAAGAAGACCGCCTTCAAGATCACCCGGGTGGGTCAACTGGTGGCCAACGAGGCGGCCCGAAAACTGGGTGTGCCCTTTGGCATTGTGGATCTTTCGCTGGCCCCTACCCCGGCCATCGGGGACTCCGTGGCGTTGATCCTGGAGGATATGGGTCTGGAGAGCTGCGGTGCTCACGGCACCACGGCTGCCCTGGCTATGCTCAACGACGCGGTGAAGAAGGGCGGTGTCATGGCTTCCGGCCATGTGGGCGGCCTGTCCGGGGCCTTCATCCCGGTGTCTGAGGACGCAGGCATGATCGCCGCAGTGGAGAGAGGTGCCCTGTCCATCGAGAAGCTGGAGGCCATGACCGCTGTCTGCTCGGTGGGGCTGGACATGATCGCCGTGCCCGGAGACACGCCGGAGGATGTGATCTGCGGCGTCATCGCCGATGAAATTTCCATCGGCGTGGCCAACACCAAGACGACGGCCGTCCGGGTGATCCCTGCTGTGGGCAAGACGGTGGGAGACTCGGTGGATTTCGGCGGACTTTTGGGCCGTGCACCCATCCTGCCCCTGCGGCCGTGGTCGCCATCCCGGTTCATTTCCCGGGGCGGGCGGATCCCGGCTCCCATACACAGCCTGAAGAACTGACGGCAGAAGCCTGCCAGCCTGCGGCTTACTGGCCTGGGGTTGTTGCAGTCCCTGCCTGACGGATAAGACACACGAATCCTAAGGAACCACTGATTGATTCGGCGGCACATCTTCGGCACATCTTTTCCCGCCTGCTTCTTGCCGAAAAACTGGATGTACATCCAGTACATCTTGCGTTTTTCGCAATCGCAGACGAAAAAACCTGTACCGAATCTGCACCACCTCATTCAATCAGTGTTTCCCAAAAATTTTTCAACAGAAAGGAATAAATGTATGAAGAACTTTGCAAAATTTGCCGCATCCATCGTTTCCCTCGGGGGAAAAGCCGTGGAGCTGTGTTCCAAGGTCACAGAGACTGTGGATCATATCGTCCATCGCAGGGAGTATGAGAAGGCCAAGAAGCACGCCAGGGTGTTCCGCATCATGCTGGGCGTGGCCGGCGGGATCCTGGCCGTCCTGTTCTTCCCGTACAAGATCATCATCGAGAAAAACGGCGACTTTGAGATCAGAAGCCTTCTGATGAGGGTCAGCAGCAGAACCCAGCCCTACGACCTGCCGGATGGCGGGGACGGTGAGTTTGACATCTGCGGCGTGGAGGATGATTCCACCTGCCAGGTCGTAGAGCCTGCCGCCGAGGAGGAGTAAAACAGGGAGGCCGTCCCGTATGGGACTCTCCCTGACGGAAAGAGAAATGATCTTGCATGATATGCGGCCCTGTCAGGAAGCCACCGTCCCGGCACTGGCCTATCTGGGGGACAGCGTGCTGGAGGTGTGCGTGCGCACCTACTTGGTGGCGGAACGGGGGCTGACCACCTCGGCTCACCTGAACCGGGAGGCGTTGACCTTCGTCCGGGCTACCGCCCAATCCCAGGCCATGGAACGGATCCAGCCGTGGCTGACCGAGGAGGAAGCCGCCATCTACCGCCGGGGGCGGAACACGGGACACACCCAGGTGCCCCGGAGCGCATCAGTGGCGGAGTACCGGCGGGCTACCGGCATGGAGGCTCTGTTCGGGTATTTGTCCCTGGGGGGGCAGTACGACCGGATACAGGCGTTGTTCCGCCTGGGGTACGGGCTGGACGGCGGGGATGCACCCGGTGGGGTCGCATCGGATACCGACCGGAGTCAGAAGAATTTGGAGGAATAGTGTATGGAAAATCCTTGCGTCAGACTGACCGTTGCCCAGGGCGGGGAAACACTGGGACAGATCACCCTGGAGTTGCGGCCTGATAAGGCACCGGGGACAGTGGAGAACTTCCTCTCCCTGGTGGACAGCGGGTTCTATACCGGCCTGATCTTCCACCGGGTCATCAAGGGCTTCATGATCCAGGGCGGAGGATTTGACCAGCGGTTCGAGCAGAAGCAGGCCAAGTCCATCCGGGGAGAGTTCATCGCCAACGGGTACATGGCCAACGATCTGAAGCACCTGCGAGGCACCGTGTCCATGGCCCGCACCAGCGATCCGGATTCCGCTTCCTCCCAGTTCTTTATCATGCACGAGGATGCGCCCCACCTGGATGCCCAGTATGCCGCCTTCGGAAAGGTGACGGAGGGCATGGATGTGGTGGATAAGATCGCCGGAACCAGAACCGGCCGTTTCGGGTACTATTCGGATGTGCCGAAGGTAGCCATTACCATTACCGAGGCCGTGCGTGTGTAGGCTGAGGAAGCACCGTCACTGCAAAGCGAGCCTCATGACTAAGGAACCGCTGATTGATTCGGCGGCACATCTTCGGCACATCTTTTCCCGCCTGCTTCTTGCCGAAAAACTGGATGTACATCCAGTACATCTTGCGTTTTTCGCAATCGCAGACGAAAAAATCTGCACCGAATCTGTACCACCTCATTAAATCAGCGTTTCCCTAATAATGCCGGAGAAATTCCGGAATTTCAGGCTTTCACTTATTTATACAATACAACAATGGAGGAATGAAAAATGAAAAAGCAAAACAACAATCTGGCAGATGTGGCGCTGGTCGCCGCTGCCGTCTCCGCTGCTACCGCCGGTGCTATCGTTGCCCTGGAGCGGGCAATCAGAAGCGAGAAGGGTCAGGCCGCTGTGGCTACGGTCAGAACCAAGGCCAACGAGGTGAAGACCAATGTGCAGGCGAAGGCCGCTCAGGTCAAGACCAATGTGCAGGCCAAAGCCGCCGAAGTCAAGGCAAAGTTCGCCAAGGCACCGGCTGAAGCAGAGGCTGAGGCCGAGGATGGCAACGCTGAGGAAGCCGTTGAGGAAGCTCCGGCTGTGGAGGCAGACGAGGCACCCGCTGCTGAGTAAGCACGCATACATATGCCAGGCAGGAGAGGGTCGGCACATGACGCATGGTGACGCACGATGTACAGCACATCACATCTCATGCGCATGAGGCCGACCCTCTTTGCGTGGTACCTTAGGAACCGCTGATTGATTCGGCGGCACATCTTCGGCACATCTTTTCCCGTCTGCTTCTTGCCGAAAAACTGGATGTACATCCAGTACATCTTGCGTTTTTCGCAATCGCAGACGGAGGAATCTGTACCGAATCTGCACCACCTCATTCCATCAGCGTTTCCCTTACTTTTCCTGAAAGGAAGAATGATATGAAAATCACAGTCCTGGATGCTGCTACCCTGGGGGATGATCTGGATCTGTCTCCCCTGTACAGGGAGGGGGAAGTCACGGTGTACCGGTACACTCCGCCCGACAAGGTGCGGGAACGGCTTGCCGGTGCGGACACGGTCATCCTCAACAAGATCCGCATCGGAGAAGAACAACTGCCCCCGGCGGGAGAGGGGCCAAGCCTTATCTGCATTGCCGCCACCGGATATGACAACATAGACCTGGCCGCCTGCCGGGCGCACGGCGTGGCGGTTGCCAATGTACGGGGATATTCCACCGACAGCGTTGCCCAGGTGACGGTGGGGCTGGTGCTGTCCCTGGTCTGCCATCTGCCGGCCTACTGCCATACAGTGGCCGACGGAACCTACACCCAAAGCGGCACGGCCAACTGCCTGATCCCCGCCTACCATGAGCTGGCCGGCATGACCTGGGGCGTGCTGGGGGCAGGGAAGATCGGCGCACGGGTGGCCGGGATCGCTCGGGCCTTCGGGTGCCGGGTGCTGACCTGCCGCCTGCACCCGGACGGAGAAAGCGTGGATCTGGACACCCTGCTCCGCTCATCCGATATACTGACCGTCCACACGCCCCTGACGGAGCAGACCCGGGGCATGATCGGTGCGCCTCAACTGGCTCTCATGAAGCCGGGGGCTGTGCTGGTCAACATGGCCCGGGGTGCCGTGACAGACGAGGCCGCCGTGGCACAGGCACTCCTGTCCGGGCGGCTGGGTGGGCTGGGTGCCGATGTGTACAGCACGGAGCCGTTGGGGGAGAGTCATCCTTTCTTCGTCCTCCGTGATCACCCCCATGTGTGCCTGACGCCCCATATGTCCTGGGGGGCTGTGGAGGCCCGGGAGCGGTGCCTTGCGGAGATGATCCGGAATATGCAGGCCTTTGCCGCCGGGGAGAGGCGGAACCGGCTGGATTGACGGTGTGCGCTGACGCAACAGTTGGATGATCTTATCGGATAAATATCTGATTTGTTTCTTCCATTTTCAGGATTGCACTGCCTCTCCGAACACATACAAGTACGCATCTTCCAAAGTGGGCGATACCACGGAAGCCCCGGGCATAGGCTGGTTGTCAGACAGCACCCGTAAAACCGCTCTGTCGGCTCCATCCTCCGAGGAAGCGATGTTGGTGACACGGAACAGTCTCTGCACTTCGGTCACTTGCTCGGTGGGCACCGTGACCTGCCAGACCTTGCCGTCCATACGAGCCACCAGCTCATGGGGCGGGGCGAAGGATTCAATTTTCCCCTTTTTGAGCAAAATGATCTGTCTGGAGATGTACTCGACATCCGACACCACATGGGTGGCGATGATGACGATCTTATCGAAGGCGATGCGGGAGATGTAATTGCGGATGCTGATGCGCTGCTTGGGATCCAAGCCAGCCGTAGGTTCATCCAGAATGAGAATCGCGGGATCTCCCATGACAGCTTGCGCCAAAGCCAACCGTTGCTTCATGCCGCCCGACAGACTTCCTATAGGCGAAGCTTTGACATGGGACAGTTCAACCTCGGTCAGCAGACGGTCGACCTGCTCTTCTATGTACTGCTTTCGTTCCTTCCCCTTGTACGCCCGTCCCAATTCTTTTAATGTCGCCATATACCACATGAATTGTTCCACCGTGAAATTGGGGTACAGATGGGGGTATTGAGGCATATATCCGATCTGCTCCCGGTAGCTGACTCCGAGTGTCTTGGCGAGCTTCGGTGGTTCGTCTGCCTTGGCAAAAAGAATACTGCCGCTGTCCGCTTTGAGATTATCGGTAATGATGTTCATGAGCGTGGATTTTCCTGAACCGTTCGGCCCCAAGAGTGCGTAAACACCGGGGGTCAATGTGGCAGAAAATTCCGAAAGAGCCTTATTGTTCCCGTAGGATTTTGATATTCCGTTCAGTACAAGTTGCATGACAACCGTCAACCCTCCACTTTTTCATACTTTCGGTATGCTGCGAACAGCACCGCAACCGTCATCAGAGCCACCCCGATGAGTCGTGCGATAGCAAAAAGCCAATCCATACCGCCAAGATTTACTTTGGCGGACATATCCAGAAGCGAATATCCTCCCAATACCATTTGATAATTTACATATCCAGCCAGTGGCATGTCCAGCTTTTCCAGTAAGGCGGGAAGAAGCGTAACCGAAACAGCCGTTACCAATGTACTAAAGGACTTCCGTGTAAGGGCTGATATGGCTGCCACTATGAGAGCCAGACATACGGCGGCAAAGCACCTGACCGCAACCAGAACCAACCAATATCCACCAACCGTTATGCTGGAATCCACCGAGGAAAAGAGCTCCAACGAGTAGAGCGGCGCACGGGGGCTTGGCAATGAATAGTAGGAGGCGACTACACAAAAGTCCATCAGGTTGTACAAGATGGCCGCCATCAGCGTGATTCCCATTGCGACCCCGAGTTTGGAAAAGAAAGTATTTGATCGGCCCTTCCTGGTTGTCCGAAGAATACGGGCAAAGCCGTCTTTGGGATTGTCTTGCCTGTATTCCACGGCGAAGATTCCTGCACAGATCATTAGAATGAAAGCGTACAGGAAATAATCCGTTTCCGCACAGGTGAGTTTCTTCCAACCGGTGTCATACAGGAACCATCCCTCTCGTCCGGATTCACCAAGAGTCAGAAGATAGTCTCGGCGGTCCTCTGCCAATTGCAGAAACCCGTCCTTGTTTGAGGCATATTCGCACTTATCCAGGTAAGCAGAATACTCCGCCGAGGTGATCTCTCCCTGTACATAAGCTTGCTGCATTTCCTCTTCCATGGACAGGATGGTATTTATCTCTTCCCGCTCGACCTCCAGAAAAGACAGCTTTTCCGGGGTCAATTCTCCCTCCAACTCGGTCATATAAGTATACAATACTTTGTCAGAATAGGAGGCAATGGGGCGGTATTCGTTGACCGACCATATCAGCTTACAGACAGTTACAATCGCTATGAGAAGCACAAGCCCTCGATTCATGGTGATCTTTTGTGCTTCCGCCTTTAACAATGTCATAGGCCTCTTATGAAACAAATGTGTCCGAAAAGAGAGCCTGGCCGTTCCTTCCTTGATTTTATTGATTACGGAACGGATTTTGGCACGCCCGATCCTCCCTGCTTTCTGTCTTGGGTAGGAAAAACACACCCATATGAGTCCGAGGACGGCGCAAAACAGGCAAGAGATGAGAGCGACCGGCACATAATGCCATACGGAGCCAAACCCATGACAAGCCCGAAACCGAAGGAATAACGGCTCACCCAGGGCAACTGACATCAGATTCAAATACTTGAAGGCAGGCTCGGCACCACCGTAAGGAAGCAGATACAGAAGCAGATTCCCACTGCCGAGCAGAATGCCGAAGCCGCAAATCAGGAGTTGATCCCGCAGATATACGGCAACGACTGCCGTCAAGGCGGCAAAAGCGAGGCAAGCGAGCATACGGATCAGGGTGGCAACAACGAAGTATTCCCCCACCGTCATGGTATACTGGGCAAATTCATATCCACGCAGAGCCTGCATGGCATTCATAGGGGATGAATACCCGCATTTCCATGCAATAACGCCAAACGAGGACAGAGAGAAGAGCAAGGCAAGCCCAACCGTAACCGTGCAGATCACACCGATTTTGGCACGAATGGTGCCACGCTTTCCCAATCGGGTGCAATGGATGACACAGTCGAAATCTGCCGAGCTGTCGCAGGAGATTACAGCAGCCACCACGACAGATATCAGGAGGAACAGAAAGAGCACCACCGAGTTGTATGAAAAATATGTGTTCCAACCGTAGATATGTTCTACGCCGATCCGCACATGCTCCCCAAGGAAGGTGTATCGCTCTATAATAGCCATCTGGAAACGGCTGTTATAGCTTGTGTCTGGTATACCCATGGTGCGAAGCTCGGAAAGATTGATCTCCGCTTGATGAACAGCCTTTTCCATGCGCGCCGTATATGTATCAGCGTACTTCCTCGAGGCATAAACCATGTCGAAAAGCTGGGAATCATGATACCCTTCGGGGGCATATTTGCTTTCCTCATGGTTCGTACTGACTTCCGTATCTGCCCAGGGGTCATACTCCGAGATCTTCGTTATATCGTCGTAATAGGCATCCATACCTGTGGGGTCCTGAAAGTAGAGATCGTAAAATGCGGCTATTTTTTCATTTACGGCCCGTGGATTACCTGACGCATCCGCATGATACAAGGTCAAAAGTATATTCACCAGCAAAAAGGCCACGACTATGTACCGCAACCAGCGCAAGCCCCATAATTTGTATAATTCGTACTTGTAAAGCTTCATATACCGATCAAACCATGCAAGGTTATTCAATCAAAAACACAAACACAGACACAGACACAGACACAGACACAGACACAGACAGAAAAGATCATGATCATGGTTATGAGTACCGATCGTAGCATTCATCCCAGGTGTCCGGGTAGATACAATACTCGTTTGTTTCAGTGTTGATGACGATTTTCCCACCGGCAGTTGTCTCCCAACTGGGGATGCCGAACAAAGGATGGCGTACAAATTCGCCGTAGTCATAGATTAAGTACTGCTCCACCATGCTTCCATCTGAGAACACATAATCATCATTGTCAAAAATCACTTCGCTTTCGCCTGTTGTGCTGTCAAAAGCATACACTTTGCCACCAAAGTTATTATATATTTTGTGGCCTTGAAGTTCGTCTGTGCCCATAAAGCGAGGATTGTCTATACGCTCCTGATAGAAGTGCTTGTTTTGGTAAACAGGATCAGAAGCAGAATAGGGAAGATCAGTAGAAAATGCTGATACCTCTCCCGTGGATAGATCATATTTGCAGGGAAGAAACTCTCCTTTCGTCCACTCACTGAATGTAATATAACCATGCTGCATATCTTCCACATGATCGAAGGTTACATAATACCAAACAACATCTTGCGCAATGATTTGCTGATCCTGCATGTTCTCATCCAGACTATAGACAATGGTGCTGGGAGATCCATAGCTCGTACAGTAAAATCGGCCATCAATGTACGCAGTGGGTATGTTATAGGTAGCGTCCAACTCCTCCCGCTCTCCAGTCAACAGATTGACACGATAGAAAACATCAATGGCCACATAGCGGCACCAGTAATAACCAAATGCTAAAATTGGTTGGCATTGGGATCCCACATTCTCAATTGGTTCGCTGTAAAGAACCTCCGCATGGTTGTCCGCAATGCGGTACGACATAATGCGGTTTTCGTCCTTTCCCCATTGAAAGTAATAAAAGAGGCTTCCGTCTTCGGAACGCCAAATCGTATCATCTATGTTGTAGAACATGCAGTCATAATCGTTGTGCTTACAAAGCGGATCTGAACAAAGTGGGGATACCTCTCCCGTGGTTACATTGAATTTTGAAAAAACGGAGCCACCGTTGGATTGATATACAGGGAAGTATTGGTATATGGCTTCTTCCGGAAAATCAGTATTGTGAATCGGATGTATATGCTCATTTAATCCGTGCGTTTCTTGCGATGTCATATCTTCATCGGTTTCGTCGGGATAGTGAGGCGATGATTGGCAACCACACAAGGTGAACAGCAGGGCGGCTGTCAATGCAAGGGCTGGGAAAACAGTGTTCTTCATATTTGTGGCCATTCCTTTCAAAAACATGCGGAAGGTTTGCGTTGTTTCCGGCTCTGCCGGAATGGCGGTGCGGCAAACTGCCAAGGTATACGCAATCGGTGTCAGCATACGCCTTACTATTGGACTTATGAAGAACCCATTGGCCCGGCCTCCTTTCTTGTAGCGATACCATTATACACCCAAAAATAGGGATTGTCAATAGCTTTCCATAAATAAAAAAACCGAGGCCATTCCACGCCTCGGTACTTCAGGCTCCCATGCCTCCGCTCATTATGCAGAGGCGTGGGACGGCCTTTTGTTATACAGCAGGTTATAGACCGGGCATCCCAGCCGTAGCCGGGGCAAAATGGCCCGCAGACTACGGCGAGGGAATACGCCGGGGAAAAACAGATGGGCGGCGAAATTACTTGATCTCGACGGTAGCGCCGGCGGCAACCAGAGCTTCCTTGATCTTCTCGGCCTCTTCCTTCTGGACGCCTTCCTTGATGGCCTTGGGGCAACCCTCAACCAGATCCTTGGCTTCCTTCAGACCCAGACCGGTCAGCTCACGGACGGCCTTGATCACGCCCAGCTTCTTGTCGCCGAAGCCGGTCAGAACCACATCAAACTCGGTCTTCTCCTCAGCGGCAGGAGCGGCAGCAGCGGCGGCAGCACCACCGGCCACGGCAACGGGAGCAGCGGCGGAAACGCCGAACTCCTCCTCAACGGCCTTTACCAGTTCATTCAGCTCCAGAATGGTCAGGCCCTTAATCTCTTCAACAATAGCGGTAATCTTCTCGCTAGCCATTTCAATATACCTCCTGAAATGAAATTGTTTTGTACAGCTTCAAGCCGCATCCGCAGGAACATTCCCCTGCGTAGCTTGGAATATCAGCCGTACAGGACACAAAGTGTCCGCACGGTGACATCGGTCTGCCTCACGGTGAGGCAGTGCCTCCGGAGCATGCCGCAGACGGCATCCGGCAGACGGGGGATCAGGCTTCGGCAGGAGCCTCGGCTTCTGCGGCGGGGGCAGCGGCCTCCTCTGCGGGAGCCTCCAGCTTCTCGGCCACAGCCTTGACTGCGTAAGCGAACTTGTACAGCGGGGACTGGATGCTGCCCAGGAACTTGGCAACCAGGACTTCCTTGGAAGGAATGGAAGCCAGCTCCTTCACGCCGTCGGCGTCCAGGGTCTTTCCGTCCACATATCCGGCCAGGATCTGGAAGGACGGGATCTTCTCGTCGTACTCCTTCAGGATCTTGGCAGGAGCGATGGGATCCTTCTCGCTGATGGCAATGGCGGTCATACCGTTCAGGTGTGCCTTCAGGTCGCCGTAGCCGCACTCATCGCAGGAACGACCGGTCAGGGTGTTCTTGACGACCATGTACTTCACGCCGGCCTCACGGAGAGCCTTGCGCAGCTCGGTATCCTTCTCCACTGTGATGCCCTGATAGTTGACGATCACACCGGAAGCGGAATTGCGGATCTGCTCAGCCAGGTCGGCGACGATCTGCTTCTTCTGCTCCAGAATAGCATTACTCGGCATTTTGTTTTTCACCTCCCATGTGAAATGTGTGTCTGTGTCTGCGTTTCCGCAAGAAACGCAAAAAAAGAATCTTCCTCCCGCACGGCACCGCCAGCCGACCGAAGAAAGACCCGCACAAAACAACCCCACCGGGGTATCTGTTATATGACCTGATCTCCTCGGCAGGGAAGCGAACGCTTTTACGGGAACCTGCTGTCTTTGGAAGCTCATAGCGCAAAGGGCGACACCGACCCCTCACACTGACCTGCCTATTCTATCACAAAATCAGTCCCTTGTCAAGAGGTTTTGATGAACTTTTTGATTTTTTGTGTTACCGTTGTTACAGTTCGGGTGGGGGATGGGGATACGGTGGGAAACTTCTTGATAAGAACAGCACTGGCGTTGCCAGTGCATGAAGTTTGCCATACGGCAAACTTCTGTTCCCCACACCCTTCAAGAACTTTCAAAACATGTATTGTTTACTGTTCGGAGCGTTATTCTGTCATATATTTGCTATCATTTTCCCAGAGGAACCAGCGTGACTGTTGCCCGAAATAGCAAAAACGCTTTCGCGGGGACCCCTGACCCCGCTCTACGGCGGAAAAGGGAGCGCACGGCGGGGAGTAGGTGAACTGTAACTTGCCGCACGGCACCGTGTTTATTTTTCATTTTCCTCTTGCAAAGAGGGGAAAAAGCAAGTATAATGGTAGCAGGATCCGGTAGCTGATCCTACAGGAGGGCGTATGAGACACGAAATCGACATATCCGAGTTTTCTCCCACTATACAGGAGTTCGCTTCCTACAAGCTGGTGGTACAGGGCTGTTCCCAGCGGACAGTGGATGAGTACCTGCTGGATCTGCGCACCTTTTTCCGTTACCTGATCTGCCGGGACAGGGAGGATATTCTCAATGACAAAGAGGCTCTCTCCAAGGTATCAGTCAAGGAGGCCGATCTGGCGTTCATCCGTAGCATCACCACAGAGCAGATTTATGCCTTCCTGCTGTATACGGATTCTGTCCGTGCCAACCGGTCGTCCGCCAAAGCCCGGAAGCTGTCCGCCATCAAGGCGTTGTATAAATTCCTCATCAACAAGCGGGGACTTCTCACAGACAACCCGGCGGCCAACATTGACACACCGAAAAAGAAAAAGACCCTGCCCAAGTACCTGACCATGGAGGAATCCCTGAAGCTGCTGGATGCGGTGGCCGGTGACACGGAGGGGAAGAACCGGGAGCGGGATTATGCCATCATCACCTTGTTTCTCAACTGCGGACTGCGGGTCGGGGAGCTGACAGGCATCAGCCTGTACGACATTGACCCGGAACTGCGCTCCATGCGGGTGGTTGGGAAGGGGAATAAGGAGCGGGTGGTCTACCTCAATGCCGCCTGCCAGAACGCCCTGCAAAGGTACCTGACCATTCGCCGGGGGGAGGCGTACCGGAAGGTCAATGACAAGGCACTGTTTCTCAGCAACCGGAACAGCCGGATCAGCGAGAAGACCGTACAGCACATGGTGTATAAGTACCTGGAGCTGGCCGGTCTTGGACCCCGACGGTTCTCTGTCCACAAGCTACGCCACACCGCCGCCACCCTGATGTACCAGTCGGGAGAGGTGGACATCCGGGTCCTCAAGGATATTCTGGGTCATGAACAGCTCAATACCACCCAGATCTACACCCACCTGTCCAACCAGAATATGCAGAACGCCATGGAGCACAATCCCCTGGCTGGAGTGGGTGTTCCCGCCGATACGCCGGGCGGGGAGGACAAGCCCGGGGTGCCCGGGCAACCGGAACAACCGGAACAGGAAGATCAGGATGAGAAGGGAAAGAAGCGGGAAGACAAGCAGAGGGGCAGGAATGATTCATAAACAGAACCCGGATCCCGGGTACAGCCTCTGGCTTTTCAACATAAAAAGACACGACCTCCGCACCGCAGTGCCGGGAGAAGCCGTGTCTTTTCGGTCGGACTTCAACGATCAGTGAGCTTGTGCCTCCAGGTAGGAGACCACATCCCCCACCGTGATGAACTTGTGGATGTCCTCGTCCTCAATGGTCACATTGAATTTTTCCTCACAAACCATGACCAGATTGGCCAACTCAATGGAATTGATGCCAAGATCAGCGGAAAGCTCAGCCTCGGGGGTAATGGCCGCTTCGTCAACCTGTAGCTCCTCCACCAGCACCTTTTTCAGAGTATCAAACATACATAATCTCCCTTCAGTCGTTCCGACGGCATGATACCGGCCTGTCCCTGTGTGCTACGCAAGAACAAGGCCCCATGCACAGGCCGCCCAAAGTAAACATACCTATTATAGTGCATCAGTGACGGTTTGTCAAGAGATTTCAAGGATTTTTAATAAATTTTCGGCAGAGGAAAGTTACAGTTCACCTGCCCCCCACAGTACGCTCCCTTTTCCGCTGTAGAGCGGGGAAAGAGACCCCACAATGGCGTTTTACTCTTTGGGTAACAGCAACGCCGGCATCTCTGAAAAAATGATAGCAAATATATGACAGTCTGACGCTTCAAATCATACACAATACCTATTTGGAAAGTTCTTGAGGGGTGTGGGCATGCGCTGGCAACATCCGGCATCATCGGTGGAGCCGGTGCTGTTCTTCTCAAGAAGTTCCCCACCGCATCCTGTACCCCACCTGAACTGTAACATCGTATAACCGGATCGCAGGCCGGTTTCCGGGAGGGAAGGTTGACTTTCCGATGGATGTGTTGTATAATACAGGCAACCATGGATAGACATGGGGCACCCGGACTTGCTTTCGTGGGCAGAAACGCATCTGTCCCGGCTGACAGAAGGAGATCGGGGCGACTCGTGAAAAGGAGGCATCCCTTTGAAAACACTCTACATCATCGGCGGCACCATGGGGGTGGGCAAGACCACTACCTGCCAGCACCTGAAAAAGATACTGCCGGACAGCGTGTTTCTGGACGGCGACTGGTGCTGGGACAGCCATCCGTTCCAGGTGACGGAGGAGACCCGGCACATGGTGATGGACAACATCTGCTACCTGCTCAATAATTTCCTGCGTGTCTCCGCCTATCGGAATGTCATCTTCTGTTGGGTGCTCCATGAGCAGAGCATCATCGACGACCTTCTCTCCCGGCTGAATCTTTCCGGTGTATGCGTCCGGGTGATCTCCCTTGTCTGCGACCGGGAGAGCCTGTGTGCCCGCCTGACGAAGGATGTGGCAACCGGCCGACGGGAGCCGGATGTCATAGAGCGCAGTGTCCGGCGACTCCCGCTGTACCGTGGGTTGCAAACGGAGAAGCTGGATGTATCGGCCATCACCGCTAAGGAGGCGGCAGAGTGGATCGCCGCATTACCGTGAGGGATCCGGCTTTTGTGCAGGCCTCTGGGCGTTTTCCGGTTCCATCTCCGGTTCCTCGGCCTCTTCCGGCTCCGGGCTGACAGATGTATGGTGGCTGGCCGGATGGAAACCGTCTATCTCCCCCCGTTGCATCGCCCCGAAGATGCGGTGCCGCAGGCCCTTATTCTGGTGCTCCAGCGTGGCCAGCAACTGTTTCATGGACTCCCGCTGGGTATTCCCGTTGGCTGGGCAACTGGAGGCAACCACCGGTAAGGCGGCCTCCCGGGCGAAGGCTCGCACCTCCTTCTCCGGGATGTAGATCATAGGCCGGATGACCCGCAGGCCTACCCGGGACAGGTATGTCACCGGCTGGAAGCAGCCGATCCGTCCCTCAAAGAACAGGTTGAGCATGAAGGTCTCCACCGCATCGTCAAAGTGGTGCCCCAGAGCTACGGTGGTACAGCCATCGGCCTTGGCGGCGTTGTGGAGTGCCCCCCGCCGCAGCTTGGCGCACAGGGAGCAGGGATTGGGCTCCTTACGGATGTCAAAAACAATGGTGGCGATGTCCGAGGGTACCACCCGGTAGGGCACCTTTAGCTTCTCACAGAGGGCCGCAATGGCGGAAAAATCCCCGGGCTTGCCCCCGAAGTTCATGTCTACGGTGATGGCTTCCAGATCAAAGGGAATGGGGTAGAATCTGTGCACCTCGGCCAGGGCGCAGAGCAGGGTCAGCGAATCCTTGCCCGCCGATACCCCCACGGCGATGCGGTCGCCGGGGCGGATCATACCGTAGTCGTCCAGTGCCCGGCGGGTGTAGCTCAGTATATGCTTTCTGTGATCCATGGTTACTTTCCTTCGTTGTTGCTTTGTTTTTCTCCGTTTCGGTCTGTGTCGGGGAATGCACAGTGGCTGTATATATATTCCGACATCTCGGAGGGGATCATCCGGGGATCCGGCCGCTCCGGCCGTTCCGGATCCGGTTGCCAGAGGAAGAGGGGCGGCGTGATGCGCAGGGAGGGGGCGGCGAACTTGACTGCCTCCACCAGCAAAAGGGAGGGGCGGGCCAGGGGCGTGGCCTGCACCTGGGTCATCCGCTTTGGCTCCAGATGTGCCTGCCGCAGGGCTTCCATCAGGTCGGACAGGCGCTCCGGCCGGAACACGCAGACCAACCGTCCCCCGTGTTTGAGCACCCGTCCGGCGGCGGCGCAGAAATCATACACCGTGCCTGCCACCTCATGCCTGGCGATGTACTTCTCGTCGGATCGATTCCTTGCCCCGGTGCCTGCCGCCAGGTAAGGCGGGTTGGCTGTCACCAGATCCACCTCGCCGCCCACTGCCTCCGCTGTCAGGGAACGGATGTCGGCGCACAGGGGAGTCAGCCGGTGGGAAAGGCAGTTTTCCAGTCCGTTCTGTCGGATGACATCACAAAAGAGCGGTTGTATCTCCACCGCCGTGAAGCTGGCCGCCTTATTCCGTGCCAGGCAGAGCAGGGGAATGATCCCGGTGCCGCTTCCCAGATCCACCGCCCGTGCCCGAGGCTGTGCCCGGACATAGGCCGCCGTCAAGTAGGCATCGGTGCCGAAGGTCAGACCCTCCCGCCGCTGGATCAGCCGGATATGCTCATTGACATGATGGACTGTCAGGTCGGGGTCTGCCCCGGCCGTTTGTCTGGATGCTTCCATGAGAGACTCCTGATAGGATATGTTCAGATAGGGATTCCCGCAGAACGGGAGGACATGGATACGAAGAACGCCGGATGCCATTCCTTCCGCCAAAAGGAACGCCCGGTCGCCCGGGCCGCTCCCCACGGGGAGAGCAGTCGAGGGAGACCGGGCGTTCCGATTGCCGCACAACCGCGTTGTTACACAACGGTGTTGTGCCGCACAACCGCATGGTTACACAATGGTGTTGCTTGCCACGCAGTCGGCGGGGCGCAGGCCAGGCCGGAGCCGGGCTACCGGTGAGTGGATCACTCAGCCTTGGGTGCGTCCACAGGGCAGGTATCGGCGCAGGTGCCGCAGTCGATGCACTTGTCGGGATCGATCTCGTACTTGCCATCGCCCTCGGCAATAGCCTCCACGGGGCAGTTGGCGGCGCAGGCACCGCAGGAGATACAATCATCACTGATCTTGTATGCCATGGTTCTTACCTCCATTAAGTAGTGTACTTGTATTCTGTTCCGGCTGGGAGCCGCAACAGTTCGACACTATTATACCATACTTACGGATTTTTTCAAGGGGGTATTTGAAAAAAGCAGGCATCGGAATTGTAAAAAATTTAAGATGCGCTGTCAGGGAGTACCGCTTTGGGCAGAAGCTGTCACAGATCCTCGTCCGGCTCATCCGCTGACTCGTCGTCCGTCATCCTGGGGGGCTTTCTGTCCCCGCCCGAAGTCACGCCTGCCGAGGGGCGTGCCGGACGGGAGGGGCGTACAGGGGACTCTGCGTCCCCGGGGCGGGACAGGGGAGCCTGGGGGGTCACATCCTCCCGCTTGAACTTCTTGGGGGCGGAGTCCGGCATATTCCGCAGGCTGACCTTGACCTCACCCAAAAGGGGAAGGATCTCGGTCACAACGCCGGGGCCGTCCGGGGTATTGACCAGACTGCCCGGTGCCGGGGTGCGCTGGATCTCCTCCACATAGGTGTCATACTCAAACCGCAGGCAACACATGAGCCTGCCGCAACAGCCAGAGATCTTGGAGGAGTTGAGGGACAGGTTCTGCTCCTTGGCCATTTTCATGGACACCTGACCGAAGTCGGACAGGAAGGTGTTACAGCACAGGGGGCGGCCGCAGGCACCCAGGCCACCGACCATCCGGGCCTCGTCCCGGATACCGATCTGCCGCAACTCAATGCGGATGTGGAAGACACCGGCCAGATCCTTGACCAGCTCCCGGAAGTCCACCCGCCCGGCGGAGGTGAAGTAGAACAGCAGCTTGCTGTTGTCAAAGGTGTACTGTACCGACACCAGCTTCATGTCCAGCTTATGAGCCAGGATCTTCTCAATGCCGATCCGGTAGGCCTCCACCTCCCGCTCATGGTTCTCCCGGTCGTGGTCGATGTCCTGGGGCGTGGCGATCCGCACCACCGGGCGGAGGGGCTGAACCACCAGGGATTCGTCCACCATCCGGTTGCCGATACAGACCTCCCCGAACTCCAGCCCGGCGGCTGTCTCCACGATGGCGTGCTGTCCCACGGTACAGGTCAGCTTTCCGGGGGCGAAGAAGTAGGTCTTCCCGCCGGTACGGAATCGCACGCCTACGATGACCACTTTTCCCTCCGGGATGATGTGGGGGATGCGCTGGCTCTGGGGGGTGCATATCTGGGCGTTGAGGATCCGATCCAGCTCGGCGGCATCCGGGCTGTACCGATCGGCCCCGGCGGAGGCATCCTCTGCCGGGCAGTCCTCAATGAGCAGGTCGTCCATCTGGGGCAGCTCTGCCGGGCGGGGGGCACGGTGGGGCATACGGGGCGGCCGCTGGCCGGGTATGCGCTGGGGGGCGGCAGGTGCCCCGGAGGCACCGTTCTCCCGTCCGGTCAGAGCGGCTTGTCTCTGGGCGGCCTGCTTGGCGTTAGATCCGGCAGAAGCCCGGTCGGGGGCCCCGGCGGGAGTTCCCTCCGGGTTTCCCGCAGGAGGCACAGTTTGTACAGCCGGGGCTGTGGGTCGACTTGGCCTTTTCTTGTTGCTGCTCCACACGGTGCGGGGGGGACGGGAAGCGGTCTGCGCTCTCTGGGGACGGTCTGCCGGAGTTCTCTGTTCTGCCGGGCGGTTTTGCTCTCCGGCAGGCTGGGGACGATCCCTGTCAGCCCCGGCGGAGCCACCTGTTGGCTTTCCGGCGGTCTGCCCGGCGGGGGAGTCGCCGTTTTGCGGGCGGGGGGGACGGCGGCGGTTGTTGTAGTTGTTCCGCTGGTTGTTTCCGCCGCTGTTACCTTGACGGGCTTCTCTGGCTTCTCCGTTATGCTCTGCCGGAGCCGGGGACACATCGGCGGCTCCGTCGTTTCTTCTTTGGTTTGTATCTCTCTGATCTTCCATTATATATCCTTTCCGTTGGCTCACAGCAGTCTGCGGGCCGGTACTTGTTCGGGTGACACACAGGCGTGCTGTCGCAGGGTGTGCCGGTAGGCCGGGCCTTACAGAACCCCTGCCTCTGCGGCCATCTGTGTCAGCGTCAGTCGCACATTGCCGTTGGCCTCCAGCACCTCTCGGGCTCGGTTCACCGCATCGTAGAGGGCGAGAAGCCCCCGCTGGGTGAAGCGGGCGGTCATATCCAGGGCCGCCTCCCGGTCTGTGTAAAAGGTCAGGCGGACGGACTCCCCCGCCCGGAGCAGGATGAGATCCCGCAGAGCCTGGGTCAGGGCGGCCAGAATGTCACACACGGCCTCCCGTTTGGTGCCCCACTGGTTGAGGCAGGACAGCACCCGGCCGGCCTGGCGGAGGGCGCACCCCTCCAGAAAATCCGTACACAGTGCCCTGGTGCGCATGACAGGCCCCAGCGTCCGGGCATCCGACAGGGTCATGGCCTGTCCGATACATCCCCCGGACAGTAGGAGTACCGCCTGCATTTCCTCCTCCGGAAGGCGGCGGCGGTGGGAAAGCAGGTACGCCCGCACCGCATCGTCCGGCAGGGGCTGGGTGCGCAGGACAGGTGCCCGACTCCGGACAGTCTCCAGCAGGGCATCTGCTCCGTTGCACAGGAGCAGGAACAGCACATAGGGGGGCGGCTCCTCCAGGGTCAGAAGCAGGGCGTTTTGCGCCTGGGTGGTCATGGTTTCCGCATCCTCCAGGATATATACTTTCCTGTCCAGTTCTCCCGGCGGGATCAGCACATCCTGCCGCAGGAAGCGGATCGCCTCCACGCCCAGGGAAGCCTTTCCCTCCCGGCCTACCAGCCGGATGTCCGGGCTGTTGCCCTCCAGCACCTTCCGGCAGGCCGGGCATACACCGCAGGGCAGGGGAGCGTCCGGGGGGATGATACGGGGCGGGGCGGGCAGGTCATCAAACAGGCTCAGCTGTCCGCTGTCGCTGTCCGCTGGAGCAAGTTCCTTCCCGGGACGGTTGTCGCAGGCGATGGCGGCGGTCAGCCAGCGGGCTACGGTGTGCTTTCCGCTACCCTTCGGGCCGTCCAGGATGTAGGCGTGGTTCAGCCGATTGTCCCGGACATCCCGGAGCAACCCTGCAAGGAGCGTGCAGTTGCCTGTCACGCCTTCATAGACCGCCTTTTCCTGTGCCATGCCCTCACCGCCCCTCACTGAAATATACAGTAAGTATAACAGAAAGTTGCCTGTTTGTCAAGGGATAGCCGGAATTTCTGCCTGGTTGAGCTGCAATAACGTTACAGTTTAGGTAGGGTACAAGATGCGGTGGGGAACTTCTTGAAAGAAGTTCCCCACACCCCTCAAGAACTTTCAAAACAGGTATTGTGTATGATTCGGAGCGTCAAACTGTCATATATTTGCTGTCATTTCCCTGGAGGAGCCAGCGTTACTGTTGCCCAAAATGTCAGAAACGCCTTCGCTGAGCTTTGCTCTGACCCCTTTCCCCGCTCTACGGTAGAAAAGGGAGCGTACTGTGGAGGGGGGAGGTGAACTGTAACGGAATGATACCAAAAGTTTTATTTTTTCCGGATCGACCCTTGACGGATGGGGATATGTCTGCTATAATACATAATATGCCGCAAACGGATGAAAGAATAAGGGTATGGCATCCGGACGGTCACAACGGGAAACCGGATGCAGTTATACAGATGGAGAAGGAAAAGGAAAGCAACATGGAGAAGAAAGGGAAGTACGGCAGACTGCTGACGAATACCGCCCTTTTCACAGCGGGGAAGTTCATATCCAAGCTGCTGGTCTTTTTCATGATGCGGCTGTACACCTCCTGCCTGACCCCTGACCAGTACAGCACCGCCGACCTGGTGGTGGACATGGCCAACCTGCTGATTCCGCTGGCCTGCCTGGGCATATCCGAGGGTATCTTCCGCAACGCCGCCGCCCGGGAGGGGAACAAGGAGGACTTCCTCAATGCGGGCCTGTGGGTGCTGGGCGTGGGGAGCGCCGGCTTCCTGCTCCTGTCTCCCCTTTTGACCCTGATCCCCCTGTTCCGCACCACGGCCTGGCTGATCGTCCTGTATGTGCTCATGTCCAACCTGCACGCAGTGGTGTCCCAGTACCTGTGCGCCATCGGGAAAACCGGACTGTTTGCCGCACAGGGCATCGTCAATACCGCCCTGACCGTCCTTCTTAATATCCTGTTCCTTCCGATTCTGAACTTGGGCGTGACCGGATATGTGCTGTCGGTGGTGCTGGCCGATGGACTGACCACGGCCTTCCTGGTGGTCTGTACCCGGCTGTGGCGTTCCATCCGCCCCCTGCGCCGACAGGAGAGGCGGCCGCTGGTGCGGTCCATGCTGGCTTTCTGCCTGCCGCTGATCCCTGCCACCCTTTGCTGGTGGGTCACTGGCGTGTCCGATCGGTACATGGTGGCCGCCATGTACTCCCATGCGGAGAATGGTCTGTACGCCGCCGCCTATAAGATCCCCACCCTGCTGACCTACGCCGTGGGCATTTTCGACAGTGCCTGGCGGCTGTCTGTGGCCGCCGAGGCGGACAACAGGGAAGCCTGTGCGGCTTTCTACACCAGGGTCTGGCGCTGGTACACCACCCTCAGCTTTGTGGGCGGGGCGGTGCTGATCCTGGGGAGCCGCCTGTTTGCTGGGATGCTGTTTGCCGATGCGTATCAGAGTGCCTGGATGTATGTGCCGGTGCTGACCGTGGCTACGGTATTTATGGGTCTTGATACCTTCTTGGGGTCTGTGTACTTTGCCTGTCGGAAGACCACCGGCTCCATGATCACCGCCCTGTGCGGGGCTGGGCTGAACCTGTTGCTCAACTGGCTCCTGATCCCCACCTGGGGAGCCATGGGCGCATCGGTGGCTACCCTTGTCAGCTACGGGGCGGTGTATGTCCTGCGGCTGATCACCGTCCGCCGCCTGATCCCCTTCCGGGTGGAGGCGGTGCGGGGCACAGCCAATGTCCTCTTGATCCTGACCCTGTGTGTGGCTGTTACTCTGACCGGCGGAGCGGGGCATATCCTGTCCCCGACAGCCTGGTGGCTGGTGGCCGGGGGGCTGGGTCTTGTCCTGCTGGGGATCAACGGCAAAGCACTGTATGAGATGGGGGTCTGCGCTGTCCGGGCCGTGCTCAGAAAGAGCAGAAAGAGAGAGCAGACAGCCGATCCGTCTGCACCCGAGAAAGGAGATACCACGGGTTCATGATGAGCTTTTCAGAAAAAACCTTACACACGCTGGAATTTGATAAAATATGCGCCATGCTGGAGGACTGCGCCGAGACCGAGGGAGCCAAAGCCCTGGCCCGCAGTCTCCGCCCCAGTGCGGACACCCAGACTGTCCTGCGGCGGCAGGCTCGCACCTCGGATGCCCGCCGCCTGGCGGATGCCAAGGGGGCACCTTCCTTCGGGCACATCCGGGACATCAGTGCCGCCTGCGAGCGGGCGGAGAAGGGTGCCGTGCTGTCCATGCGGGAGCTGCTGGATGTGGCCAATGTCCTGCGCACCGCCCGTACCCTTCAGGATTACCATCTGGGCAACCATCCCTTTGACACCGTGCTGGACGAGGTGTTCGACCGCCTGATACCGGATCGGCGGCTGGAGGAGCGGATCAGCCGTGCCATTCCCGCCGAGGATATGATGGCAGACGAGGCCTCCCCCCTGCTGGCGGACATCCGGCGCAAGATACGGAACGAGAATGCCAAGATCAAGGAGGCTCTGCAAAAGCTGATCACCGGCAACGCCAAGTACCTACAGGAGAACATCGTCACCATGCGGGGAGGCCGGTATGTCATCCCGGTCAAGGCGGAATGCAAGAGCGAGGTCAAGGGTCTCATCCACGACACCTCCTCCACCGGTGCCACCATCTTCATCGAGCCTATGGCGGTGGTGGATGCCAACAACGAGATACGCATCCTGGAGACCAAGGAGGAGCGGGAGATCGAGCGGATCCTCGCCGAGCTGTCTGCCCTGGTGGGGAGCCAGTCGGATGCCTTGTGGCTGAATTACAAGAACATCAATGAGCTGGCCTTTGCCTTTGCCTGCGGGGAGCTGTCTGCCCGGATGAAGGGGGTCTCCCCCCACCTGTCCGGCGACCGCCTGGTGGATCTTGTGGCCGCCCGCCATCCCCTCATAGACAAGGAGAAGGTGGTGCCCATCCATCTTTCCCTGGGGGAGGACTACGACACGCTGGTCATCACCGGCCCCAACACCGGCGGTAAGACCGTGACCCTCAAGACCCTGGGTCTGTTCGCACTCATGACCCAGGCCGGGTTGCACATTCCCTGCGACCCATCCTCCGCCATCTGTATGTACGATGACATTTTGGTGGATCTGGGGGATGAGCAGAGCATCGAGCAATCGCTGTCCACCTTCTCCTCCCACATGGTCAATATCGTGGCCATTGTCAGGCAGGTAGGCCCCCGGACATTGGTGCTGTTCGACGAGCTGGGCGGCGGGACGGATCCGGTGGAGGGGGCGGCACTGGCTGTCTCCATCATTGAGTCCGTGCGGGAGGCCGGGGCCGCCTGCGTGGCCACCACCCACTACGCCGAGCTGAAAGCCTACGCACTGGACACGCCGGGGGTCAACAACGCCTCCTGCGAGTTCGATGTGGAGACCCTGAAGCCCACCTACCGGCTGGTCATCGGGGCACCGGGCAAGTCCAACGCCTTTGCCATCTCCGCCAAGCTGGGTCTGCCGACTGACATCATAGACCGGGCCAGGCTGATGGTGTCCTCGGACAACAAGAACTTTGAGACTGTCATCGAGAAGCTGGAGAACAGCCGGGTGCAGATGGAGAAGGAACGGGAGGAGGCCGCCAGATTGAGGGAGGAGCTGGAGCATATGCGTGCCCAGGCTCAGACCGAGATACAGAAGGAGACGGCCAGTGCAAGACGGGAGGCGGAAAAGGCCCGCCAGAAGGCCGTCGCCATGGTGCAGTCTGCCAAGGCCTCCTGTGACTTCCTCTATGAGCAGATGGAGAAGATGCGGAAGGCACAGGCCTCCCAGAAGGCCGCTGAGGAGCTGGAGGCCGCCCGGCGGGCAGTCCGGGATCACCTGCGGGCAACCGGAGATATGTTTGACCCGGTGGAGGAGTCGGTGGAGGAGGATCAGGACTATGTCCTGCCCCGGCCGTTGCATAAGGGGGACAGGGTGCGCCTGGTGACGGTGAACCAGGAGGGCGTGCTGACCGATGAGCCGAAAAACGGCATGGTCACGGTGCAGGCCGGGGTGTTGCGCACCAAGGCCAGGCTGTCCGATCTGCGCCTGCTGACGGACGGGAACGGAAGCCACGGCGGGAAGAAGCAGGACAGACCCAAGCCCTCCACCGTGTCGGTGGATCGTGCCCATGGCTTCCGGGATGAGATCGACCTGCGTGGCATGACCGGAGACGAGGCCTGGTTTGCTGTGGATAAGTATCTGGACGAGGCGGTCATGAACGGCATCCAGTCCGTGCGCCTGATCCACGGAAAGGGTACCGGAGCCTTGAAGGCTGCTCTGTGGAAGTACCTCAAGGGCGACCGGCGCATCGCCTCCTTCCGCCTGGGACGGTACGGCGAGGGAGACGGCGGTGTCACCGTTGTGGAAATGAAATAAAAGGGAATGAAAGGAGAGGCGGAACAATGAACCTGATTCAAAAGCTGAGGGAGGCAGTCTACCCCCGGACGGACACGCCGGTGCTGGCCTTCCTGGGGGACAGTGTGACCCACGGAGCCTTCGAATGTATTCAGGGGGAGAGTGCCGGGTGCGCATTCGACTTTGAGGCGGTGTACCACAACCGCCTGCGGAAAAAGCTGCTTGAGGTCAACCCCTGGCTTCCGGTCAGCATCATCAACGCCGGGGTGGCCGGGGACAATGCAGAGATGGGCCTTGCCCGGATGGAGCGGGATGTGCTGTCCCACCGCCCGGATCTCTGCGTGGTCAACTTTGCCCTCAATGATGTCAATCAGCCGCTGGATGTGTATGTGTCCTCCCTGGGGCGGGTCTTTGACCGTCTGCATGAGGCGCACATCCCGGCGATCCTGCTGACGCCCAATATGCTCAATACCTATGTCCATCCGGGCACCATTCCCATGTACCGGGACTATGCCGCCGTCACGGCAGAATATCAGATCAGCGGGCGGATGGACACCTATGTGGATGCCGCCAGGGAGCTGGCCGCCGGGCGGGGGATCCCGGTGGCAGATGCCTATGCCGCCTGGGGGGAGATGGCCAGCCGGGGAACAGACACCACCTGTCTGTTGGCCAACTACATCAATCATCCCACCAGGGAGATGCACGCCCTGTTTGCCGATGCACTCTTTGCAGTGCTGGATCAGGATATCAAAGCATGAGAAAGGAGAAAAGAACCATGCGATTCAAAAGACTGCTTGTAGGCGTGATGGCCGCTGTCCTGCTGACGGGCCTGACAGCCTGCGCCCTGCCGGAGGGAACATCGCTCCCGCCCCAGGAAGAGAACACAATGCCCGCCGGAGAGGCCGGGGAGATAAAGGAGGTAGTACCCATGGATCAGCAAAACAGGGTGTGGAATGTCAAGGATTTCGGCGCGGCGGGAGACGGGAAGACGGATGATTATGCGGCTCTGTGCCGGGCTGTGGATACTGTCCTTGGTGCCGGTGGCGGTACCGTCTACTTTCCCGAGGGAACATACCGGCTGTCGCAGACGCTGACCATTGACGCCGCCGGGGAGGCACCGCTGACCCTGCTGTCCGACCCGGCCGCCTCCGTGAACCTGAAGACGGATGCCACGGTGGCAGGGCCGGTGGTGTATGTGGATCACCCCCATGTGACCATCAACCACGTGAGCCTGACCTGCTCCACCGGGGAGGAGACCCCCGGCCTCGTGCTGGCCTCCGATTATGGGATGCTGGAGAGCATGGCGGTGTATATGAGTGCCGGCAATACCCAGCCGGGCATCCTGGTGTACGGCTCCTACAACACCATCAAGAACAGCGGTGTCGGCTACAGTGCCGATACCGGGTACATGATCGCCTTCAGCAAGAAGCCAGGCGTCGCCGCCTGCGGCAATGTGCTGGAGGACACCCACTTCGGCGGCACCCACGGCAAGTGCGTCCTTGTGACCTCGGAGGATGAGAACGGATGCCAGGAGAACCTGACCATCCGCCGCAATGTGTTCCTGGTGGTTTCCTGCGACCAGGTGGAGGTGCAGGCGGGACGGAATGTGTACATCACGGACAATATGCTGGATGCCGCCGGGGTCTGCGTGCTGCTTGACCCGTTGCCGGTGGGCATTGACGGCCTGCAAATGACGGACAACTACTGCGGTGCCTCCAGCGGCGGAGACAGAACCGGCGGCCTGCGCACCCAGGACACTTTTGGCGGCACCATCCGGCGTGTGATCGTGTCGGCCAACTACTTCTGGTCGCCCAACGCCATCCTGGTGGCCTCCGAGAAGCACACGGCGTTCACCATCACGGACAATTACTTTGTCCTGATGGGCGGGAATGCCCTGTACATGAAGACAGCCGCCGGCTCCTATATGGAGGGCAATGCGGTGAGCAATGTCAGTTCAACCACGGCACTGTACCTGGAAGAGGTGGACGATCACACGGTCATCCAGTATAATAGCTGGGGGAACAATGTGTCGGTTCCTTCCTGGCAGGATCGCTTTGCCGCTTTGAACTGAGGAGGGTCGGAACATGAAAAAGAAATACGCCATTCTGTTTGTCGCTCTTGCGTTGCTCTGTGCGCTTGCCCTGCTTTCAGCCTGCCAGAAGGAGCCGGGCAACCCCTCGGAGAGCAATACGGATGTCCCGGGTAACGGGGCAGGTACTTCCGTAGCCACGGAAACGGACAGCCGGGAGGAAGGAAGCGATACCGTCCCGGAGGAAACTGTCCCGGAAACGGTGCCGGAGACAGAAACCGAGACAGAGACAGAGACAGAGACAGAGATAGAGACAGAAACGGAAACCGAGCCGGAGACGGAGTATGATATTACACAGCCGGAGGTCATGTGCGAGATGAACCAAAGCTATTACAATGTAAAGGATTACGGTGCCGTAGGCGACGGTCTGACCGACGATACCAACAGCATCAAAAAGTGTCTGTTGGATGCCTACTACCACAGCGGCGTAGCCTACTTCCCCGCCGGGCAGTACCTGGTGTACAAGACCATCACCCTGCCCAAGGATGACAGTAAGGTCATGAAGGTGATCGGAGACAAGGGCGCTGTGCTCATCGGCGATGACACCATGGAAGGCCCCATCCTGAAGGTGAATATGAAGTATAATTTCTCCATGTACAACATGGAGATGGAGCACCGGGGACAGGGAAGTTGTATTGACGCATTGTACCTCTGGGCCAGATGGTGCCGCTTCCGGGCAGACAGCGAGAATGCGTCCGGCACGGTGGTATTCCACGGCTCCAACTGCCGGGTGATCGAGTGCTCCTTCGATGTGGAGAATCCGCAGGTGTACTGCCTTTCCTATATCAAGACACGGGACGAGATCTCCATCAATGACCACATCGTGGACAATGTGTTCCGGGGTGCCGCTATGGGCATTCTGGTAGGGGACGGCGATTACCCCGAGGACGGCCGTTGTGAAGGCCTGAAGATCAACGGAAACTACTTCTACAACACCGGTGCCGAGCAGATCCGTGTAGCGGAGATCCTGCATGTCAATATCGCCCACAATGTCCTGCGCAACGGCGAGGGGATCGGCATTGCCCTGACCCAGGCCGGGCACGGAGCGGACGGCGTGTACATCAACGACAATGACATTGTCATGGCGGACAGCGGGCTGGCCTGCATCGCCACGGTGGAGGGAGGAGACAACTATATCTCCTCGGTCAACATCAACAACAACCGCTTGGTAGGCGGTCAGTACGGCGTGTACGATCAGGTGGTCATCACCCGTGCCTTCATCCGTGAGAACCGCATCAGCGGTCAGAGTGTGGCCGGTTACTTCATCGGCCGGACGGGTGTCAGAAATATGTACGGCCTCTTTGATAATGTGATCGACGAGCCGGAGGGGATCCTGTCCATTCAGATCACCAGCCGTACCCGCCTGATCTCCATGGCCCGCAATGTCGTCGGCCCTACCAATGAGTACCTGATCCAGCAGGAGGAGATGTTCCTGGCCGGTTGTACCACGGAAAAGGGCGAGAACCTGACCCGACTGGATCCATCCGAGCAAGCGGAGGAGTGATCCCACGAAGGGAAACCACCACACTTCACATAAAGCCCCCGGTAGCTGTATTTTGCAGTTGCCGGGGGCTTTTGCCGGGGCGGGATACCAAAACGGGTTCGGGTGCTTGACCGTAATGGATCGGGTTTATTCCATGTATTAAGTACCTTATAAATCTCATAGCCCCATTCCCCAGACTCCCCTGCAAGTGCGCCCGGCGTTATCCTACATCCAGTCAGCACAGCTGGCGTCTGGCGAAAAAGGCGGGATGCAAGGGGCCGCAGGCCCCTTGCGAAAAAACTCAGGCTCTCCCCCTTCCCCTGTGGGGAAGGGGGCAGGGGGGGATGGGGAAAAAAGTTTATACGACATAAAGGATAATTGGGATGTGTTGTTGTCACGAACCTGAGCAGTAACCCCCAACACCCTGTCTGAAGCGTCTCAATTTCCTGTAACCTCTTGACAAATGAATCTCTGCGTGTTATACTTTACCCACAAGTAGGAAAAATCATACCGATCACACCAAAGGAGGACAGAAAAAATGAAAGGCCCAGATGGAAAGTACCTGTTCGGCCTGGTCAAGATGGGCGAGAAGGGGCAGATCGTGATCCCCAAGGAGGCCAGGGATGTGTTCCACCTGCACCCGGGGGATCAGCTCCTGCTGTTGGGGGATACCAGGCAGGGCATGGCTCTGGTCAGCCCGGATATGCTGAAGCTGTTTGAGCACCTGCCGGGCGGCCTGTTCCCCGGTGGAGCCGGGGGAGAGGAAGGGAAGACCCCCGGTACGGGGGAGGCAGAGAGAGACGGGGGAGGTGAGCCTGATGACTGAGGTGAAGCACAACGGTGATCCGGCCCTGCCCCGGGGTGCGGCCATTGACATAGCCGGTCTGACCAAGGTCTACCGCACCGGGGGCAAGACCACGGTGGCGGTGGATGGCCTGACCCTGTCCATCAAAGCCGGGGAGTTCTTCTCCCTCCTGGGGGTCAACGGTGCCGGGAAAACCACCACCATCAAAATGCTGTCCGGTCTGTCCGCCCCCACAGAGGGGGATGCCACCCTGGGCGGGTTCAGCGTCTGCAAACAGCCCCTTGCCGTGCGGCAGATCATCCATGTGTCCCCCCAGAATACGGCGGTGGCACTCAATCTCACGGTGAAGGAGAATCTGGAGTTGATGGCCGGCCTGTGGGGAAAGAACGGAAAGGAGTCCCGGGCGGCAGCCGACCGGGTGATCCGACAGATGGAGCTGACCAAGGTGGCGGATGACCGGGCTAAGACCCTGTCCGGCGGCTGGCAGAGGCGGCTGAGCATCGCCATGGCCCTCATCACAGACCCGGCCATCCTGTTTCTGGACGAGCCGACCCTGGGGCTGGATGTGCTGGCCCGGCGGGAGCTGTGGACTGTTATCAGCGCCCTGAAGGGGCAGGTGACGGTGGTGCTGACCACCCATTACCTGGAGGAGGCGGAGGCGCTGTCCGACCGGCTGGGTATCATGGTCGGGGGCAAACTGCGAGCTTTGGGGACGGTGGCCGAGCTGTGTGCCCGGACGGGCACGGAGAAGCTGGAGGATGCCTTCGTCGCATTGGCTACGGAGAAGGGAGGAACTTTGTGATGGACGATCAGAAGAACATAGAAAAAAGCCCCACCGTGGCGGCGGGATCTTCTTCCAATGGCCGGGGAGCCGGGGGTCGGCGGGTACTGCTGTTTGCCGGGCGGACGGCACGGGAGATCCTGCGGGATCCGCTGAGCTTTGTCTTCTGCCTGGGGGTGCCTCTGGTCATGCTGGTGGCCATGTATGCGCTGTTCTCCTCCATGGCTCCCGGCGGGCTGTTCCAGCTGGACTCCCTGACGCCGGGTATTGCGGTGTTCTCCGGCACCTTTACCATGCTGTATGTGACCCTTCTGGTGTCCCGGGATCGAACCACCTGGTTCCTGACCCGGCTGTACACCTCTCCCATGCGGAACACCGACTTCGTGCTGGGCTACGCCATCCCGGGGATACTCATCGGCCTTTGCCAGGTGGTCATCTGCTACCTGACCGCCATGGTAGCCGGTCTTATCACCGGCAGTACGGACTGGATCTCTGTCCGGATCCTTCCGGCCATCTTCTGTCTGTTGCCTGTCATCGTGGCCTATGTGTTCATCGGCATTCTGTTCGGCAGTCTGTTCTCGGATAAGGCCGCGCCGGGTCTGTCCTCCATCGTGATCTCCGCCGCCGGATTCCTGAGCGGAGCCTGGATGCCCATGGAGACGCTGGCCGCCGGATTCCGGGCCTTCTGCGCCGCCCTGCCGTTTTATGCTGCGGTGCGGGGCGGGCGGACGGTGCTGTCCGGGGCGGTCTTGACGGTGGGCGGCTTCTGGCGGGATGTGCTGGTGTGCACGGCCTATGCCGTGGGTATGATCATCCTTGCCTGTCTTGCTTTCCGTTTCCATGCCCGTCGGGAGGCGGAGTGACACCGGCGTGCCTGCTTGCTTTTCCTGTCCATTTGATATTCAGCAGGACGATGGCGGCGGTGACAAGGCCGATGCCGATGCCCTGATACACATCGAAAGGCTGTTTCAGCACCACAATGCCCAGCACGGCGGCGGTCAGCGGCTCACTGAAGGCAAGGATGGAGGCTACATCCGGGCGCACGCCGGAGAGGCCCACGGTGTAGAGGGCATAGGGCAGTACCGCCGTACAGAGGCTGAAGCCAACGGAAAGGACAAGGAGCAGGGGGAGGCTGTCTGCCTGCCGGGCGATGTGTACCAACTCCCCCATATCGGTAAGCACCAAAGCTCCGACCGCCGCAAAGGTAAAGCTGAGCGTGGTAAAGGTCAGCGGCTGGGTGTTGCGCTTCATGTAGAAGGTGGTGAATATCCCGTACAGCGAGTAGGAAAAGCCGGACAGGACGCCGAACAGGATGCCCCGGACGCTGACCACGGCCCCGGATACGATGCCGGACACCAGGGCACAGCCTGCAATGGCTATGCAGAAAGCCACCAGCTTCTGACAAGTGATCCTTTCCTTGAAGAATATGACGGACATGATCATGACAAAGACCGGGGCGGTGTAGAGCAGGATGGCACTGACCGCCGCCGAGGTCTCTGTCATGCAGAAGTAGTAGGAGATGCACATGGCCAGCACGGAGAAAAGGCCGGAGGCCGCCGCCAGGCAGAGGGACGGAAAACGGATCTTATAGTATTTGAATCCCTTCCCCTTGATGATCAGGGCGGCATTGAGCAGGATCGCACCGCACAGGATGCGGATGGCTGTGCAGTGCATGGGCGAGAATCCCAGTTCCGTCAGCTTGCTGACGAACAGGCAGGAGCTACCCCACAGGGCACCGGCCAGGAGGATGAACAGAACGGACACTTTGCTTTTCATGGTTACGGGCTTCATCTTTCCGGCCTGACAGAACAAAATGCAAAGGAGTACAGGCCAACGGGCACATTGTACTCCTTTTTTGTGCGAATGTCAAGCACCCGGGCAATAATACCTGTTTTGAAGTGTTACACGACCTGACAATGAGTTACAGCTCACCTACTCTCCCACAGTGCGTTCCCTTTTCCGCCGTAGAGCGGGGAAAGGGGTCCCCGCGAAGGCGTTTTTGCTATTTTGGGCGACAGTTACGCTGGATTCCCTGGAAAATCGAAAACAAAAATACCATAAATCAGCGTACCGAATCTGAATATAAACTTGTTTGAAAGTTCTTGGGGGTCTGGGGGCTTCTTTCAAGAAGCCCCCAGGCGTTCCCCGTGCCCTACCTGAACTGTAACGACAATGAAAAAGTATTCCCCCCTTGACAAAGGGGGGAAAATCTATTATAATAATACACATCAAGTCCATAGGTAATAAGACGATAACAAATCGGAGTGATACAATGAACAGGAAAGCCATCATAGCCATGAGCGGCGGCGTGGATTCCAGTGTAGCGGCCTGCCTCATGAAGGAGCAGGGGTACGACTGCATGGGCGTGACCATGAAGTTGTTTTATAATGATGATATCGGGATTCCCCGGGAGCACACCTGCTGTTCTCTGGAGGATGTGGAGGATGCCCGCAGTGTGGCCTACAAGCTGGGTATGCCATACTATGTGTTCAATTTTTCGGATCGTTTTGAGAAGGAGGTCATCGACCGCTTCGTGTCCGCCTACGAGCAGGGGATGACGCCGAACCCCTGCATCGACTGCAATCGGTTCCTGAAATTCGATAAGCTGTACGACCGGGCCAGGGAGCTGGAATACGAGTATGTGGTGACCGGGCACTACGCCCGCATCATACAGGATGAGCAGTCCGGCAGATACCTGCTGAAGAAGGCTCTGGATGCAAACAAGGATCAGAGCTATGTGCTGTACACCCTGTCCCAGAAGCAGTTGGCTCACACCCTATTCCCCCTGGGCGGCATGACAAAGCCGGAGGTGCGGGACATCGCCGAGGCTCATGGCCTGGTCACGGCCAGGAAGCACGACAGTCAGGACATCTGCTTCGTGCAGAATGGCAGTTATGCGGACTTCATAGAGCGGCACACCGGAAAGACCTATCCGGAGGGAGACTTCATTGACACAGCGGGTCATGTGCTTGGCCGCCACCGGGGTATCATCCATTACACCATCGGGCAGAGAAAGGGGCTGGGTCTGTCCCTGGCGGAGCCTATGTATGTGTGTGCCGTCAATGCAGAGGAGAATACCGTCACCCTGGGCAGGGAGTCGGAGCTGTACTCCCGGACGCTGACGGCCGGGGACATCAACCTCATCGCCTGCCCCTCCATGGAACAGCCCATGCGGCTGAAGGCCAAGGTGCGCTACCGTCAGGCGGAACAGTGGGCTACCGCCGTCCAGACCGACCGGGACACCCTGCGTGTGGAGTTCGACCAGCCCCAGCGGGCTGTCACCCGGGGTCAGGCGGTGGTTCTGTACGATGGGGATACCGTTGTCGGCGGGGGAACCATACAGTAACGGCAGGGGACAGAGACATCCGGCCGTACCAATTAGGGAACCGCTGATTGATTCGGCGGCACATCTTCGGCACATCTTTTCCCGCCT
>CAMEON010000010.1 GCA_945929845.1 uncultured Clostridia bacterium
CAGGCGGGAAAAGATGTGCCGAAGATGTGCCGCCGAATAAATCAGCGGTTCCTTAGTGTACCGGGTAGCCCACCCCGCATGGGGAACCAGCACGGTGGAATACAGCATCGGCTGGTTGACCACCACCGTGTAGTGGCCGGGGATATCCACGCCGCCAATGGTCAGCCGGTTCTCCGGGAAGTACATCATCTGCCGGTTGGCATACAGCACCGCACGCTCGGCGGCGGCTGTATAGCCGTACTGATTGAGCGTCATCAGAGCCCGTCCGCCGTCCCGGGAGTAGTAAGAGGTATAGTAGGAGTTGGCTCTCTCGACCCAGTAGCCAAAGCCGTCATACCGCCACGAGGGCGCATCCTTATAGGAGGTGTGCAACATCCCGTCCGCATCCACACGGTCACAAAGGCTTTTCACATTGTAGTATATGGAAGCAGTGGAAATGTCAGCGAGCGGGCTTCCGGTAAAGTACACCCGACTGCCGGTATACTCCTCCGGATACGCAAAGACCGGGGCACTCTGAAAATCCTCCTCATAGGTCATGAGGGCATGGTTGATGGTATCCAGCGCATCCCGGACAGACTGCGGGAAGGGATGTTCACCGTCCACCGTGTGGGTGTCAAAGAAACTGTCTGCGGCATCAAATGTGAAGGATGGAAGGGTCAATGCGCCGGCGGTACCAGTAGTCAGGAACCCGCCCTTGAGTATGGGCGTGCCTTCCTTGTCCGGGTTGTCACGCATCTCAACGGAACGCACCGGTCTACCGGCAAGCCTGACCCGGAACACGCAGGTGTCGTCCCCCTCAAAGGCACCCTTCAGGGAGAGCGTGCTTTTGAGCAGCGACACAAGCTCTTTGTCGTAGTGACCCGACTTGAAGGGAGCGGAAACCTCCTGCCAGTTGTTGTGATACCACATGGTATATCCGAAGACGAGGGGAATTTCCTGCACGGTTCCGTCGGTGTAAGTGACCGTCACATACCCCATGGTATCTCCGATGATGCGGGCATTCCGGCTGTCGGCTGTCCCCCATGCGGGACAGCCATTGTCCACCGAATGGTAACCGCCTACGACATACAGATACTCGTAGGCTTTGGCCTGGGCATCCGGGGCGTTGTACGGGATGGGTATCATTTTCTGGTCTTGTTCGGCTTCGGCTGCCATCTCCGGGGCGGCTTTCACAGTCGGAACAGCGCAGGTGGTCATGGTGACCAGCGCCATCAAACAGGCACGGAACCGGCGCAGTACATCTTGCGTTTTCATGTCTGATAAGCCTCCATATGTTTCATAATCCTTATTCCTCACTTTCTCATCATTCGGGGGATCGGCACTTACTTTTGAGCGGGTATGTACCCCTCACGGGAGGGGTAATGCTTGAGCAGGACCAGCGGCTCACAGCTGCTGTGGTTCTCCAGGGTCACACCCTTGGCCGCCCTGTCCGCACTGACGAAGAACTCGTCCTGACTGAACTGGCCGAAACGCAGCATGGTGGCGGTGGCCACATCATGGTTCTGAATGCGCCCGTAGCCCTGCACGATGATGAAGCCGTAGGCGGATTCATCGTGTACAGTGACCGTCTTACCGGGCAGGACAGTCAACTCCCGAGCGGCAAGGAAACAGGCTACACACCGTTGCAACGCCTGTCTCTGGCACGGATCGAGCACGCCAAACGCCTGCTACACCTACGCTCCCGGTCGGGGCTGTCCATCCAGGAGATCGCATGGATGTGTGGCTTTAGGGACAGTCTGTACTTCTCCCGCATATTCCGGCGAACCACGGGGACGGCGCCAAAGGACTGGATATAAACAGGATCCTGCCGGGGCTTTCTCATTCACGCAACTGCCTCCGTTTTCTCTCCCTAATTCAATATTCAGCTTTCCTGTCTGCTCCTCCTCCCATTTTCAAATTTTTCCATCCAGTGCTTATGACAGTGAAGGGCATTGCCCCGCATAAGCACTTTTGTTTTACCGACTCACAGACTCACCGGGGAAAGTGCCGGATACAGCCACAGGCTCGCCGCCCGGTCGCAGGCACCGCCCTCCCGGTGCCGCAACCCCATGCGCACCTCCCGCACAAGGCAGAACGCCACCTGGTCGTCAGCCTCCGCCTTCCGGATGACCCTGTCCCAGCGGGGCGGCATCCCGTCATAGGGCAGGGCGCAGAGCGTCATCCGGCAGGACAGCTCCCGACGGACAAAGCGATACCGGTTGGCCACCTCCGCCCCGGCGGCAAGGTACGCCGTCTCCGCACCGGCGGCTGGGCCATCCATAGCCCAGGCCAAAAAAGCCTCGCCAACCGCCCGGCACCCCTCGTTGAATCGCCGGACATCCTCCTCATCCGGCGCCCTGTCTGCCCGCACCTCAGGGGTCGGGGGTGTAGCCATTGCCTCCAGAACCGGATATGTCACTGTTACCTCCAGCACCGGTACCTCCCGGACTCTGTGCAGTCTGCGCAGGGTGCATGTACGGACAGCGCAGGTGCCAACGGTCAGCACCTGCTCCTGTTCCTGCTGTATATACAAGGAGCATCCCTCCCCTCCACCATGAAGCATATGTTCCCTCCCCGCCCGGTATGCGCCGCCGGTTGCAGGAAAAGCCGCCCACAGCTTTCTGCTGGGGCGGCCCATATTTTTTGGCTTTTTGGGTTTTGTCGTGCCCGCACCATCCCGTGAACTGTCAGCCGTCAGGACCGGCGCAGTTCATTCCGTCTCAATGGCTGCCTTTTGGGACAGCACGGCCTTCATGAAGGCGGGGTCGAACTTGGCCTTTCTGTCATAGGTGTACAGGCCGTTCACCTCCTGCTCCACATCCGTCAGCTGGGTGTAGCACAGGCCGCCCATGCGGGGATGGAAAAGCAGAACCTCGGTCAGTCCCCGGAAGCGATCCAGGAATTCCTGCTCGGACATGGGTGCCTGACCGTAGCCCCAACCCGACGCATCGGCAGAGGCCCAGCGAATACCGCCGTACTCGCTGACAAAGGTGGCCTGCACCTCCATCCTGTAGGCTGGGCCGAAGATCCGGTGCACATCGTAGGTGCCGCCGTTGGCCAGGGGTGCCAGCACCTCTGCAAACTTGGCCGGATCCTGCTCGTAGTCGTGGATGTCCAGAATGTCGGAGACACCGGGCACATGCTTCCAGCCGGAGGCATCGATATACAGCCGGGTGCTGTCGTACTGCCTGGTCACTGTGGCCAGCAGGCGGGCGAAGCGGTCGTTCTGGTTGGGCTGGGTCTCGTTGAGGGGACACCAGCCGATGATGGCCGGATGGTTGAAGTCCCTGGCCAGTACCTCGCACCACTCGGGAAGGAAATTCTCATAGGCGGTCTGCCGGGCAATGTCCAGCCCCCAGTTGGCGTGCTCCCCCCAGACCATGTAGCCCTTCCTGTCGCACAGGGACAAAAACAGCGGCTCAAACACCTTCTGGTGCAGTCTGGCCCCGTTGAAGCCCATGGCCAGGGAGCGGTCAATGTCGGCTTCCAGTTCAGCGGCCGTGGGAGCGGTATATATGCCGTCGGGATAAAAGCCCTGATCCAGCACCAGCCGCTGGAACACCGGCTTGCCGTTGAGGTACAGGAAGCCGTCCACGCACCGGACAGAGCGCATACCGAAGTAGCTCTCCACCCTGTCCTCCCCGAAGGTCAGGGTCAGGTCGTACAGACGGCCGTTGCCCACCTCCCACAGGTACAGCTCCTTCAGCGGCAGTTCCAGGGTAGCCTTTCCCCCGTGGACAACGGTCTCTCCGTGCCCCTGGGCCACACCGTTGTAGGACGCATCGGCGCACAGGGTCAGACCCTCCCCGCCGTGCAGGTCGGCCTCAATGACCAGCTTGCTCCGGTCAAGGTCGGGGTAGTACTTGGTGTGGGCGATGTAGGCTCCGGGCAGGTTCTCCAGCCACACGGTCTGCCAGATGCCGGTGGTGCGGGTGTAGGAACAGCCGCAGGAGTGGTATTGCATACACTGCTTGCCCCCCGGCTGTTCGCCGGTGCGCAGGTGGTCGGTGGCACGGACGGTCAACACATTGTCCCCCTCCTGCAGGGCGGCGGTGATGTCAAAGGAGAAGGACACATACCCGCCGATATGCTCCCCGATGTACTGGCCGTTGACCCAAACATCCGTCCGGTAGTCACAGGCCCCGATATGCAGAACGGTGCGCCGACCGCCCAGCCAGTCCGCAGGCAGGCTGACTGTCTTGCGGTACCACACACAGTCGCAGAAATCCTTGTCACCTATGCCGGACAGCTCACTCTCCCGGCAGAAGGGGACGGTAATGGTCTCGTTGAAGGGAACCTCCGCTCCCCTGGCAAAGCCACGAGCTTCCCCGCTCTCCCCCCGGTCGGTCTGGTATTCCCAGGGGCCGTTGAGGTTGAGCCAGGCGGGGCGGACGAATTGGGGACGGGGGTATTCAGGGCGGGGTATATTCATGATTACTGTTTCCTTTCCTTGTGGAGCAACGCCACAGAGCTGTCAGCCTATCGGCTGTCTTTCGCGGACATTTTACCACACCTTGTCGGACTTGTCAACCACCCGTGGAAAATTCCTGTCGATTTGCTGAAAAACCTTGCTTTTTCCTCCATTGTATGTTATACTGAACATACATTCTCTGCGCATCAGAAAGGAAATGATATATGCTGACCGACACATTCATACTGGATCCCCGTTACCCCGACTGCACCCTGACCACCTACATCCACGAGCCTTACGCAGAGCTGGGTATTGCCACCCGGCGTGCCATCATTGTCTGCCCCGGCGGCGGCTACCAGTTCCTGTCCGAGCGGGAGGGGGAGCCGGTGGCTCTGCAATACTTTGCCGCCGGATTGAATGTCTTCATCCTGCGGTACTCCATCTGTGAGAAGGCCCGCAACAGTGCGCCGCTCATTGAGGCAGCCCTGGCTGTCAAGCATGTGCGGGAGCACGCAGAGCAGTACCATGTGGATCCCGCCTATGTCTTCATCACCGGCTTCTCCGCCGGTGGACACCTGGCGGCCTCCTGCGGCACCCTGTGGAAGGATCCCGCCGTGCTGGAAGCCATCGGTGACGCACCCGCCGGTATCCAGCGACCCACCGCTACCGTGCTCTGCTATCCGGTCATCACCGCCGGCATCCACACCCACCAGAGTTCTGTGGATACGCTGAACGGAGGCCCCTGCGAGGGAACACCCGGTGCCCAGCGTTGGTCGCTGGAGCTTCATGTGGACAAGGACACCGCCCCGGCCTTCATCTGGCACACCTTCAACGATATGGCGGTGCCTATCCAGAACACCCTGCTGTACGCCAGCGCCCTGGCCGCCGCCGGCGTGCCCTTTGAGTACCATGTCTACCCGGACGGTGTCCACGGCCTCTCCCTGTGCAACCGGGAAACGGATGTGGGCAACCCCCTGCTGAACAGCCCGGTCTGTGCCCGCTGGATCACCGAAGCCATCCGGTATGTGACCGAGTTCAAGGCGTGACCGTCCGTGTCCAACCGCTGTTGTAAACCAAAACCCAATACATAAAGAGGAGTACAAGCATGGCAAAAGCAAAAGAAATGTGTCTGCATCTCATCAGCAACGCCCACCTGGATCCCATCTGGCAGTGGGAGTGGGAGGAGGGATGCGCCGCCTCAGTGTCCACCTTCCGCTGTGCCGCCCGGTTCTGCCGGGAGTTTGGCGGCTATGTATTCTGCCACAATGAGTCCCTGATCTACCGCTGGGTGGAGGAGTATGAGCCGACCCTGTTCCACGAGATACAGGATCTTGTGCGCCTGGGACGGTGGCATATCATGGGCGGCTGGCATGTCCAGCCGGACTGCAATATGCCCTCCGGCGAGGGCTTCGTCCGGAACATCACCGACGGCCGCCGCTACTTCAGGGAGAAATTCGGGGTGGAGCCCACCACCGCCATCAACTTCGACCCCTTCGGCCACACCCGGGGGCTGGTGCAGATCCTGGCCAAGTCCGGCTACGACAGCTACCTATTCTGCCGGCCGGATTCGGATCACTGTCCCCTGCCCGCCGAGACCTTTGAATGGGTAGGCTACGACGGCTCCCGTGTCATGGGTCAGCGGTCGGCCTCCGGCTACGGCACCGCCCTGGGTCACGCCGTGGACAAGGTGCGGGCGGTGGCCGGTGGCATCAGCGAGGCCGCCCCCCTGGGCTTCTGTCTGTGGGGCGTTGGCGACCACGGCGGCGGCCCCTCCCGGGAAGACATCCGGGCCATAAATGCCTTCATCGAGGAGGCCGGGGCTCAAGGCATCCGGGTGATCCACTCCACGCCGGAGGCTTACTTCGCCGATGTCAAGGCCGCCGTCAAGGCCGGGCAGATGACCCTGCCCAGGGTCAGGGGCGACCTGAACAGTTGGGCACCGGGGTGCTACACCAGCCAGATTCAGATCAAGCAGACCTACCGCCAGGCGGAAAACCAACTGTTCTCCACCGAGAAAATGGTGACCCACGCCGTCTCCCTGGGCAAGATGAACTACCCCAAGGCCGAGCTTTCCCAGGCGGTCTACGACCTTCTGACCGTCCAGTTCCACGATGTCCTGCCCGGCTCCTCCATTCAGCCCGCCGAGGCCATGGCCATCCGCACCCTGAACCACGGGCTGGAGCTTCTGTCTCGGGTGCGTGTCCGTGCCTTCTTCGCCCTGGCCGATGGGCAACCGGAAGTCGCCGAGGGAGAGATCCCGGTGCTGGCCTACAACCCTCATCCCTGGCCGGTGGAGGAGGATCTGGTCTGCGAGTTCATGCTGGCTGACCAGAACTGGTCGGACAGCTTCACCCTGCCGGTGGCCTATAAGAACGGAAAGCTCCTGCCCTCCCAGTGCGAGAAGGAGTATTCCAACATCCCTCTGGACTGGCGGAAGCGGGTGGTCTTCCGGGCCACACTGGCACCCATGTCCATGAACCGGTTTGACTGCAAGCTGATCCGGCTGGACAAAAAGCCGATGCCTGACGCTGTTGCACTGGCCGGGGATGACCCGGAGGTTCTGCGCTTCACCGTCCCCGGCGGCACGCTGGAGATCAGCCGCAAGACCGGCCTCATCCGCAAATGGACGGTGGACGGAGCCGACTACCTGGCCGACGGGGCCTGCGCCCTGGATGTCATGGCGGATGTGGATGATGCCTGGGGCATGACCCGCACCGCCTGGCAGGACAAGGTGGGGCAGTTCACCCTGCTGTCCGACGAGGAGGGCAGTCGGTTCTCCGACCTGGATCAGGTGATCCCCGCCGTCCGCCTTTTGGAGGACGGGCCGGTGCGCACCGTGGTGGAGGCCGTGTTCGGCTACGAGGACTCCCGGGCGGTGGTGCGCTACCTGATCTCCAAGGCGGCCCCCCGGCTGGATCTGGAGGTTCGGGTGGTCAACGCCACCAAGCGAAAGATGATCAAGCTCCGCCTGCCCCAGGCTCTGCCGGATCCCACCCCCTCCCTGGAGGTAGCCTTCGGCGAGGAGCCGATGCGTCCGGAGGGCTTTGAGTGCGTGGGTCAGAAGTACCTGACCGTCACCTCCCCCAACGGCCGTCGGCTGACGGTACTCAACCGGGGAACATACGGCTACTCCTTTGACCATGGCTCCCTGTATCTGACCCTGTTGCACAGCCCCGGCTACTGCGCCCATCCCCTCGGTGACCGGAAAGTGATGCCCACCGACCGCCACAGCGAGCACATGGAGCAGGGGGAGCGCACCTACTCCTTCCGCCTGCTGGCCGGGCAGGCATCCGACCGGACGGCGGCCCGGGAAGCCCTGTCCTTCAACGAGGCCCCCATGGTGCTGAATTTCTTCCCCTCCGGGCAGGGTGCCCAGTCCCCCGCCCCCGCCGAGATGCCCTTTCTGACGGTCAGTCCCTCCCCTGTGACCATGACCGCCCTCAAGCGCACCGAGGATGGCCGGGATGTCCTGCTCCGGCTGTTCAATCCCTCCGCCGAGGCAGTCTCCTGCACCGTGTCCTGCCCCACGCTTGGCCTCTCCGCTCCCCTGTCCTTCACCGCCTATGAGGTCAAGACCTTCCGCATCCGCTCCGGCAAGCTGATCCCCTGCCGGATGGATGAGGAAGAGTAATACGAAGTTACGGCGGGTAACTGAACCATTCCGTGTAATACAAGAATACAAAAGATACGGTGGAAAGCCCTTTGAAAGGAACTTCCCACCGTATCCCTTTTTATCGACCCTTCATGGCCGCCTCGTAGTTTTCCCTGTCCTGGGTGCCCAGGGCATTCCGGAACAGGACGGTGCCGCTCTCGTCCACATCGAAGGTGTACTCCACCGAGCCATGCCAGCCGTCCGACAAGGATTCCGGCTCATACCGGCGGAACAGGCCGTCGTCGGTGGGGAAGTACCCCTCGCCTGTCCCGCAGAACGCTGTCAACTGCCAGACATTGCTGGTCTTCTCGCTGACCGGGCGGGAGAAGCGGACGATCCCCACACCGGGGGCGAACCAGTACTCCATATGCCCACCCCGGTAGGCCAGGCCGCCGGTAAGGCCGGTCAGCTCCAGGCTGATATGGCGGCAATCCGTAAAGTGGCCAGCGGGGACAGTGACGGACTGATCCTCCAGTACCTGTAGCATCAGGTGTGTATCCCAGTGACCAAAGTACTTCACATTCCTGTCCTCCTCGTACCCGGGCACCCACTGGTCAGACCAGATACACCCACCGGTCGCAACACTCAGAATGTCATATAGGAAGTTGTACAGTACCTTGTAGCCTTCCTCCCCGAGAGCCCCCGAGTTCTTCCACTCAAAGCTGTAATCCCGCCGCTCCGCCAGGCTGACCCTCCCGTCCTGCCTGTTGACTGCACACAACTCGAAGAAGTTCCAGCGTCCCACCTGCGTGCAGGCAGGGGTAAAGTCCGGGTCGGTGCCAAGGATCCGATTCATGACCTGGGTGGCAATGGCGGTGTGCCGCTTCTGCCGCTGGGTGACAGCCAGAACGGCGGCACGGGACAGGGCATCCGATACATCCGCCAGCCTCTCCTCCTCGTCGCTGACATGGTAGCAGTATTCGCACCGGGTCTTGAGCATCTGACCCTCCCAGGAATGCTGGTCATAGCCCTTCAGATGAGTGAAGGCCGGATGAGACACCACCGAACGCCCTCCTTCTGAAGCGGTAACGGTATACCGATTCTCATATCCCAGCACCTGTCCCGGCATCTCGGTGACGCAGGTGAACGCCCACTCGTTCCCGGTGGCCAGCGGGAACAGTCCTTCCCCACCACGGACGGTGTAGTCAGTCAACTGCCACTCACACTGTGTCCCATAGAGATTGACAATCTGTCGGACGATCCCGACACCCGGGCAGAAGGCGGTCTCGGTAAAGTGCTTCACTTCCCCGTCCGCAGTGCCTCTTTCCTCTACCCGGTATACCGTGCAGTTTCCGAACATCCCGGTCGGTGTACTGACGCTGACGCTGTCCTCCAGACAGGTCAGGGTGACACAGCCATCGGTGGATACCCGGCTCTGTCCGGGGCGCAGGGTGGCATCCAATATCAGCCCGTCACACTGGGACGCACTCCAAACAAGGGAATGATTGAAGCGGCATGCTAAGCCGCCCCGGCCGTATCCGGGCTGTTCCCAAAAGTACAGTCCCTGCCCCAGCTGGCAGTACACCTCACCCTCGACGCATCGATTGCTTCTCTTGTCGGCCAGGAACGGGTTCTCATCGCAGGATGCTTCCAATGCCTTCCTGCGCTCCTCCACATCCAACGCCGCCAGGGCTGTGGCGTAGTACACATCCGAAGGGGTCAACAGGTCTGTCACACGGCGGAGTGCGGCAAAGCCTTCCTCCGTCTTCCTCTCGTCCAGACACGCAACTGCGTACCAGAACCACACATAACCCAGGGGTTTGACCAACCGATGCTCTTCCAGATACGGCATCTGTACCGTCCTCATGAAGTCCAGCTTCTCCTGCCCGTTTTTCTGATCCTGCTCTTCAGCCATGACCATCTGCATGGCCTCCTCATTGTGGCTTGCCTCGGCGGCGGCCTTGATGCGGGCCAGCATATTCTGATTCTTCTCCCCGGGCAGCCACCAGTACCCATGCAGGAGCACATCGGCCAGGGCATGTTGCTTATCCTGGGATTCATCCAGGGCCTCCACCTGGGCAAGCACGACCCGGTAATCGGCCTCAAAGCCAGTCTTATCCCGCTTCAGCCGCCAGAGCTTCAGCTCCTCTACCTGCCGCATGACACGCTTCACCAGGGCTTCCTTTTCGTCATATTGCTCTTCCATCACACCGTATTCCTTTCTTAACTGTTTTCGCCCCTCAGACAGCCGCCACTTCACCGTCCCCTCCGGAAGGGACAGTGTCCGGGCGATCTCTGCCACCGACAATCCGTCGAAGTAGTGAAGCCGGACGGTTTCCCGAATCTTCTCGCTCAGGGCCTCCACCGCCTCGTGCAACTTGCCGTCCCGCTCCTGCTCGCCCAACTGGGCCAGGTCATACAGCTTGGCCAGCCCGCTCTCGTCAGAGCCCGTGGCCGCCGTATTCTCCAGAAGGTCAAGGCTGATGTCCGGCACCGCCGCATGGTAGTGCGCCACCAGGTTCCGGGCGCAGTTTTTGGCGATGGAACAGACCCAGGCACCGAACCGATCCCGCTCCCGCAGGCTGTCCAGCTTCATCCAAGCCGTCACAAAGGCATCCTGGGCGGCGTCCTCTGCGGAGAACTGGTTGCCCGTCACCCGGAAGGCGGTCCCCTTCACTGCCTTCTCGTGCCGGAGCACCAACGCCTCGTAGGCATCGCCGTCTCCCAGCAGTGTCCTTTCCACCAGGATATCATCCTCTGCATCCATGTACTTTTTCAGCATGTACCTTCTGTCTCCTTTCCTGCCGGTACCGTTCATCTCTGTCGGTGCCGGCTGCCATCGCCATTGCGATTCTCTTTTGGGGTTCACTTATAAGACACTTCTTTCAGGAAAAAGGTTGGGTGATGAAAAAATAATATTTGTAAAGAAACAGGGAGCCTCTCCCACCCGGGGAAAGGCTCCCTCTGTACAAAGCGGCAGAGACCCAGGTCAGAAGACCACCCGTTCCACCCTGACACACCGCCAGGGCTTCTCCTCGCTGACCGTAAAGAGGGCGGCGTGAGCCTCCACTGGCCCGTCGGCCACGGTGAAGCGGGTGGGCATCCGGGTGCAGAACCGTTGGATGACCGCCTGACTGTCGGTGCCCAGCACCCCACCGGTGGGGCCTGTCATGCCCAGGTCGGTGATATACCCGGTGCCCCCGGGCAGGACCCGCTCGTCGGCGGTGGCCACATGGGTGTGGGTGCCGAAGACCACCTGCACCCGCCCGTCCAGGTACAGCCCCATGGCCACCTTCTCGGAGGTGGCCTCGGCATGGAAGTCCAGAAGAGCCAGGTCGTACCGCCCCCGCTGGCTGTCCAGCAGCCTGTCCACCACCCCGAAGGGGTTGTCCAACTGATCCATAAAGGAGGTGCCGGACAGATTCATACAGAGCAGGCGCACCCCGCCTACCTCCCGGACAGCGCACCCCATGCCGGGGCAGAGGGCAGGATAGTTGGCTGGGCGAAGGATGGCGTGACTGTTGTCATCCAGATAGGCTCCGATGTCCCGACAGCCGAAGGCGTGGTTGCCCAGGGTGATCAGGTCTACCCCGCTGTGGAGGATGGCCTCGGCATCCTTGGCGGACAGGCCGTGTATCTCCGTGGCGTTCTCCCCGTTGGCTACGACGAAATCCACCCCCAGCTTAGACCGCACCCGCCACAGACAGCCGGACAGGTACTCAATACTCCGGCGGCCTACCAGGTCGCCGATGGCCAGAATCTTCATACTGTACCTTTCATTACATAAGAATCATGAATAGAAAATGTTTGAAAGTTCTTGGGGGTCTGGGGGCTTCTTCCAAGAAGCCCCCAGCGCAACCCATTCCCCGTCCCCATCAAAGCATCCTGTCCAGCACATCCGCCTCGGCGGCGGCCAGGCGAGCCAGGCAGTCCTCGTTGGAAAGAAAAGCGGCGTCGTCAGGGTTGGTGTGGAAGCCATGCTCAATGAGCAGGGCGGTCTTACACCCGGAGGCGGCGCTGTGACGGAGCACACCGTAGTAGTCTACCCCCGGCTGGTCGGGGTAGGAACGGGTCTTGACACCCCGATCCTCGGTGTGCATGGTCTGTACCACCGCCTGGTTCAGGGCACGGGCGAGCTGGGCGTTCCGCTCCTCGTCCGCCAGAGAGTAGTACGCCTCCGAACCACGGACAAGGGAGTACCGCTCCGGCGGGGTGGCCGAGCCGGGCGCATTGGAGTGCAATGACAGGAACAGGATCGCCCCCCGCTCCCCGGCCATGCGGCCCCGCTGCTCCAGGGAAGGGTCGTCCTCCACCTGATTACGGGTCAGGCAGACTTCAAAGCCCCTCGCCTCCAGCTCCGCCTTCAGATGGACAGCCAGACGGAAGTTCTGGGTGCCCTCATAAGTACCCGGCATGATGGGGTACTGGTTCCCGCAGGCCCCATGGCCCGGATCCAAAACAATCAAGCCTCTTGACATAACAGCCTCCTGTGCGCTATAATAAGGAAACGCTGATTGAATGAGGTGGTGCAGATTCGGTACAGATTTTTTCGTCTGCGATTGCGAAAAACGCAGGATGTACTGGATGTACATCCAGTTTTTCGGCAAGAAGCAGGCGGGAAAAGATGTGCCGGAGATGTGCCGCCGAATCTGTCAGCGGTTCCATAAGTATGGCACTATTATACCCCATGGTCAGGGGGTTTGTCAAGTGGAAGGGAGCGCAGGGTGGTCACAATGGAGAACTTTTTATCGAAACCGGTCATACGCCTCCCCGGCGTCGGGGAGAAGCGGGCGGCTCTGTATGAGCGGCTGGGCATCCGCTGTGTGCGGGATCTTCTGTTCCACCTTCCCCGGGCTTATGAAAACCGGGGGGACATTGTCTCCCTTGCCGGTACCCAGGAGCCGGAGCGGCGGGGCACCCGGCAGGCCGTCATCCTGACCGTGTCCACCGAGCCGCAGCGTGCCCGGCTGAAAAATCGGATGACACTCCTGAAATTCCGAGCCTTTGACGACAGTGGGGTCTGCGATATTTGCTTCTTCAATCAGGATTACCTGTACAACAGCTTTCCCATCGGGTCCACCTTCCGCTTTTTCGGCAAGGTGGAGCGGCTGGGGGGCGGCTACACCATGACCGGACCGTCCTATGAGTCATGGGCGGATGAGAGTGCCCTGCCCCCGCTCTACCCGGTCTACCCCCTGACCGAGGGGCTCAGCAACAAGGTGATCACCGCCCACATCGACCAGATACTGAACCATGCCACCGCCCTTCTGGAGGATCCCTTGCCGGAGGACATCCGACAGCGGCAGGGGCTGTGTACCCTGGCCCATGCCTTGCGCATGGTTCACCAGCCACCGGACTTTGCCTCCCTTCACACCGCCAAGATGCGGTTGGCCTTTGACGAATTCTTCCGCTTCGCCCTGGGGATGGGCACCCTGGGGCACACCGCCCGGGTCGCCGGTGCCCCGGTGTGCCGGGTGTCCGACCCGGTCATGGGGGAATTTCTCTCCGCCCTCCCCTATGCGCTGACCGGTGCCCAAGCCCGGGCCGTCTCGGACATCCGGGCAGACATGGCCTCCCCGATGGCCATGAACCGCATCCTGGTAGGGGATGTGGGGTGCGGCAAGACGGTCTGTGCCGCCGCCGCCATGTTCGTGGCTATCCGGTCAGGACGGCAGGCCGCCCTCATGGCTCCCACCGGGATCCTGGCCGCCCAGCACGCCGCCGACCTGATCCCCCTGTTCGAGGGGCTGGGCATCCGGGGTGCTCTGCTGGTTGGCAGTACCCCTGCCGCCCAGAAGCGGAAAATATACGCCGCCCTGGCCTCGGAGGATCCGACCCGCCGCCTGGACTTTGTCATCGGCACCCAGGCCCTGCTCTCCGAGGGGGTGTCCTTTGCCGCCCCCGGCCTTGTGATCGCCGACGAACAGCACCGCTTCGGGGTGAACCAGCGGGCTACGCTGTCCGAAAAGAACGGACACGCCCACCTGCTGGTCATGAGTGCCACGCCCATTCCCCGGTCGCTGGCCTTGGTCATGTACGGCGACCTGGATGTGTCCCGCATCAACGAAATGCCCCCCGGCCGCCAACGGGTGGACACCTATGTGGTGGATGAGAGCTACCGTGCCCGGCTGGATGCCTTCATCCGCAAGAATGTGGCCGCCGGCGGGCAGGTGTATGTGGTCTGCCCCGCTGTGGAACAGGCAGAAGAGGGGGACACCGACAGGGAGGAGGGGCTCATCCCCCTGGAGGCAGACTTCTCCGCCGGGCCGACCGCCCGCCCGGCGGCGGAGCCACTGCCGCCCATGAAGGCCGCCGTCCAGTATGCGCAGGAACTCTCCGAACGGCTCCCGGAGCTTTCTGTGGCTTTCGTCCACGGCAAGCTGAAGGGAGTAGAAAAGGACCGCATCATGCAGTCCTTTGCCGCCGGGGATATTCAGGTGCTGGTGTCCACCACGGTCATTGAGGTCGGGGTCAATGTGCCCAACGCCTGTCTGATGATCGTGGAGAATGCCGAGCGGTTCGGCCTGTCCCAGCTCCACCAACTGCGGGGACGGGTAGGCCGGGGGAGCCGGAAATCCTACTGTATCCTGGTGCGGGCCGGAGGTGGGGAGACCGCCCGGGCACGGCTGGAGGTCATGCGCACCACCTACGATGGCTATCAGATCGCCGAGCAGGATCTGACCCAGCGAGGCCCCGGGGACTTCCTGGCTCCCGGCTCCGGCGGGGATATCCGGCAGAGCGGCAGCTTCCGGCTCCGCCTGGCCGAGGGCTGGCCGGACGGTGCCCTGATGGATCAGGCCTTCACTGAAGCCCGCTCCCTCCTTGACCGGGATCCCACCCTGGCCGATCACCCGCTCCTCCTCCACGCCGTCCAGGCCGACTTCTCTTCCGCAGGGGATATACTGAATTGAATATTTTTGCGGGGAGGGGCCTTTCTTGAAAGAAAGCCCCCTCCCCGCACCCCTCCCTCAAAGAACTTCAAAAACATTGTTTTGAAAGTTCTTGAAAAGGGGGTGCGGGGGGAAGACTTCTTTCAAGAAGTCTTCCCCCCGCAATAAACATTCCGCCCTTTATGCACCCAGGTACGCCCGGCGGACCCGGTCATCCTGAGCCAGGTCGGCGGCACTTCCGCTCATGGCCACATGTCCGGTCTCCAGGACATAGGCCCGGTTGGCGATGCGCAGGGCCATTTCTGCGTTCTGCTCCACCAGCAGGATGGTGGTACCGGAGGCGTGGAGGGTCTTGATGATGTCGAAGATCTGCTGGACAAGGATGGGCGCCAAGCCCATGGACGGCTCATCCAGCATGAGCAGCTTGGGCTGGCTCATCAGGGCACGACCCATGGCCAGCATCTGCTGTTCCCCGCCGGACAGGGTTCCGGCGATCTGATTCCGCCGGTGCTGGAGTCGGGGAAACTGGGCATAGACCTTCTCCAGCCCCTCCTTGGTATACTTCTGGTTGGTGTAGGCACCCATCTCCAGATTCTCCTGCACAGTCATCTGGAGGAAGCAACGCCGTCCCTCCGGCACATGAGCCAGACCGTGGGAGATCAGCTTGTAGGACTCGGTGTGGGTGATGTTCTGATCCATGAAGGTGATGCTACCGGTACGGGTGCGCATCATGCCGGATATGGTCTTCAGGGTGGTGGACTTCCCCGCCCCGTTGGCTCCGATCAGAGCCACGATCTCCCCATCGTTGACCTCCAGGGAAATGTCCTTGAGGGCGTGTATCTTGCCGTAGTACACATTGATATTCTCAACCTTCAGCATGGTCGCCGTCCTCCTTCTTCTTACCAAGATAGGCCTCGATCACCCGGGGGTTGGCCTTGATCTCATCCGGAGAGCCTTTGGCAATGACCTTGCCGTGATCCAGCACGCAGATGCCCTCGCAGATGCTCATGACCAGCTTCATATCGTGCTCGATCAGCATGACGGCGATCTGGAAAGTGTCCCGGATGCGCCGGATATTGACCATCAGCTCGGCGGTCTCTGAAGGGTTCATGCCCGCTGCCGGTTCGTCCAGCAGGATCAGCTTGGGGTTGGTAGCCAGGGCACGGACGATCTCCAGCCGACGCTGGGCACCGTAGGGCAGACTGCCCGCCGCCTCGCCCGCCAGATCCGCCATGCCGAAAAAGTCCAGCAGATCCATAGCCCGGCTCTCCGCCTGCCGCTCCCACTTCCGGTACCCGAAGGTGTGGGTCACGGCGGCCAACAGGCTTTCCGGGGTGTTGTTGTGCAATCCCACCTTCACATTGTCCAGCACGCTCATGTTGGAGAACAACCGGATGTTCTGGAAGGTACGGGCAATGCCCATATGGCTGAGCTGGGCGGTGGTCTTCCCGGCGGTGCTGTACCCGTCCAGCATGATGTTGCCCCGGGTGGGCTGATAGATATTGGTCAGCAGGTTGAAGACCGTGGTCTTCCCTGCACCGTTGGGGCCGATGAGCCCGGCGATCTCTGTTCTGCCCACCACCAGGGAGAAGTCATCCACAGCGGTCAGACCGCCGAAGTCCACGCCCAGGTGCAGAGCCTCCAGCACCGGGGTCTTGCCCAGGTCACGCTGGGGGATCACCGCACCGGAGGGGTAGGGCACCAGGTGAGAGCCTTCCGACTTGTAGTTCTGCACATCATCAAACACGCTCATTGCCCGTCACCTCCTTTGGGGCTGTCCGTATGGTTCGGTTCCTCGGCTACCGCATCCGCTGTGGCGACAGCCGGGGTCTTCTTCCTGAACTTTGCCCGCACCTTGTTCCAAAGGCTCCCCAAGCTGACCTGACTCTTCCATGACTTGAACCGCTTGTTCTCACTCAACAGCATGATGCCGATGAGCAGGATGGAGTACGCCAGCATCCGGTAGTCGCTGAAATCCCGGAGTGCCTCCGGAAGGACACGCAGGATGATGGCCGCAATGATGGAGCCGCCCAGGTTGCCCATGCCGCCCAGCACCACGATGACCAGGATCTCAATGGACATATTGTAGTCAAATAGGGAAGCCTCGGTGGTAGGCAGGCTGTACCCGTACAGCACGCCGGCCATGCCGGCAAAGAGGGAGGCCAGCACGAACACCATCAGCTTGTAGTAAGTGACATTCACGCCGGTGGCCTCGGCGGCGATCCGGTTGTCCCGGATGGCCATGATGGCCCGGCCGTGCTTGGATCTTTTGAAGTTCATGATGACCAACATGGTCACAAGAACCAGTACAATGGCATACGGGAGCAGTTCGGTGGGAGACATACGGATGGAGCTGGTATCAATGCCCAGCGCACCCCGCAGGGGCGTACCGTCAATATCCAGATTGGTGATCACATTCTTGATGATCTCCCCGCAGGCCAGGGTGACGATGGCCAGGTAGTCGCCCCGGAGCCGCAGAGCCGGCAGACCGACCAGCAGACCCACCAGTGCGGCGGCCAGACCGCCCACGATCATGGACAGGGGCAGGCATAGGATCACCGGCAGGGTATCGTGCAGTAGCACCGCCATGGTACAGCCGCTGAACAGACCCACCGACATGAAGCCTGCGTGCCCCAGGGACAGCTCGCCCAGAAGACCCACCACAAGGTTCAGCGAAAGAGCCAACACGATGTAGCAGGAGACGGAGATCAGCATATTCATCAGCTGACGGGTGGCAGAGCCGGTGTAGACCAGAATGGCCACCACCGCATAGGCAACCACCACTGCCAGGACAGCCACACGGTCTGCGTTAAGAAAGCGTCTGATGCCGGACTTCCCGGCGGGCAGCAGTTTTGGCGTTGTTTTTACTGTTTCACCCATGGCTCACACCTTCTCTCTTACGGTCTTGCCCAGCAGTCCGGAGGGCTTGACCACCAGCACCAGCACCAGCACACCGAACACGATGGCATCCGACCACAGGGTGGAAATGTAGGTCTTGGAGAGCTGTTCCAGAACGCCCAGCAGAATGCCGCCCAGCATGGCGCCAGGAACAGAGCCGATACCTCCGAACACAGCCGCCGTAAAGGCCTTGATGCCCGGCATGGAGCCGGTGGTCGGCTTGATATACACATAGGTTGCCCCGAAGAAGATGCTGGCTACAGCGGCCAGGGCGGAACCGATGGCAAAGGTCACGGTAATGGTCTTGTTGACGCTGATGCCCATCAGCTCGGCGGCCTCCTTGTCCTCGGACACCGCCCGCATGGCTTTGCCCATCCGGGTCTTGTTGATGAACAGCGTCAGGGCGATCATGATGACAGCGGTCACGCCCAGCGTCAGCAGTGCCACGCCACTGATGGTCACAGCCCCCAGCTTCAGGTCAGGGATCTGGAACATGCGGGGGGTGGACTTCTGCTCCGAACCGAAGATCAGAAGAGCCACATTCTGGAGCAGGTAGCTGACGCCGATGGCGGTGATGAGCACAGTCAGCGGGGGGGACTGGCGCAGGGGGCGGTAGGCCAGAAATTCAATGGTCACGCCCAGCAGAGTGCAGACCGCCACGCTGATGAGGATGGCCACCACGGCAGGCAACCGCAGGGTAGCCACAGACACGATCACAGCGTAGGCCCCGATCATGATAATGTCCCCGTGGGCGAAGTTCAACATCTTAGCAATGCCGTATACCATGGTATAGCCCAGTGCGATCAGCGCATAGATACTGCCCAGTGTCAGTCCGCTGATCAGGGTCTCGACAAGTTGGATCATGTCCCATCGCTCCTTAAAATCTAAATTTCTCCATGAGCCATCGCCGGAAGACCGACAGGGGCCCATGGAGAGTGCTTGGGTGACAGTTTGGTTTCGTTTGGTTTCGTTTGGTTTGTTTCCGTTCAGATTGCGGTCTCCGTATGACGCATACAGACTACCAGCCCGTGGAGCTACAATGCTCTCACTTGGTCGGGTCGAACAGCACGGCCTTGCCGCCCTGATACTCCATAGCCATAGCGTTCTTGGTAGGCTCGCCATCGGCGGTCCAGGTCATGGTTCCGGTCAGGCCTTCCACCGTGATCTCGGTCATGGCGGCTACCAGTCTCTTGTTGAAATCATCCTTGTTGTCTGCGGTGATGCCGGCCTTCTTCATGGCGGCTACGATGGTGTACACAGCATCGTAGGCATCAGCGGCGAACTGGTCGGGGGTGGTGCCGTACTTTTCCTGATACTTGGCCACGAAGCTCTGCACATTGGCCTTGGTGCTGTCGGCAGCGAAGGGAGTCAGCATCAGCAGGCCGTCCACACGGGAGGTGTCGTCGATCTTGGTCAGGATACCGTCCAAACCATCACAGCCGAACAGCTTCATGCCGTCCAGCTTGTCACCGGCCTGGGTCAGGAAGGTAGCGGCCTCGGCGGCGTAGATGGGCAGGAAGACCAGGTCAGCACCGGAAGCGGCGATCTTGTTGATCTGAGCGGAGAAATCCGTGCTGGTGGAGGAAGTAAAGGTCTGAACCTCCACGATCTCAATGCCCTTCACCTGGCACTCAGCGGCAAAGGTCTCGTACAGACCCACGCAGTAGTTGTTATCGCTTCCGTAGAACACGGCCACCTTGGTAGCCAGGCCATACTGAGCGATGTAGTCAGCGGAAGCCTTACCCTGGGCAGGGTCGGAGAAGCAGACACGGAAGGCCTGCTTGCTACCGGAAATAGCGGACACAGCAGAGCCGGAGGGCGTCAGCATCAGGATGCCGTCGCTGTCGCCGGCGGCCACCACAGCCTCGGTCTCGCCGGAAAGGGTGGCACCGAGAGACACCTTCATGCCGTCATCCATCAGCTTACCGAAAGCGGAGGTAGCGGCATCGCTCTTGCCCTGGGAATCCTGGAAATCCAGCACCAGCTTGAAGCCGTCCACACCGGAGGGGTTAGCGGCGTTGATCTCATCCACGGCGATCTGGGCACCGTTACGGACGGAAAGGCCGTAGTTGGCATAGTCACCGGTCAGGGGGCCGATACCGCCGATCATCAACTCAGTCAGGCCGTTCTCATCCACGACCCACTCTTCCTTCTTGCCGCACCCGGACAGGATGGAGAGGCATCCCAACATCATCACAAGGGCCAGCGCACACGATAGAAACTTTTTCACAGAAATCATCTCCTTCGGATGTAATTCATACAGGTCTCTGTATTTGCATTATTATAATACACAATCCTGCATTTATCAATAGGCGTGTTCAACAAAATTCGAGTTGGATTTTCCCTTCTTTTATGAACAGATTGTTTAATTTTTTCGAATGAAAGCCGGTTTAGATCCGACCATTCCGAAATTTTTTCTGAATTATCCGGATTTTCCGTCATTTCTTTTCTTACGGGCGGCATTGGGAAAAAGGACGGAGCGGTAGGCGGAAAATGCAGACGGAATTGCATAATCCGTCCGGATCTCCCCGCATCGCACAGCCAGCCATCCCTCCGGCAGGGTGCTGTCCGGAGGAAGTTGTACCGCATACCCCTCCATCTGCCACTCCACATGGGTGAAAAGGTGCCGGGCCGGGCCAAGGGGCGTTACCTCGCCCGGAGAAAGGCCCAGGGAGCCCAGGTGAACCGCCACGCCGTCCCCGCCCGGATGGCCGGGGATATGGGGGAACTCATACAGCCCGCCAAGAAGCCCCCCGTCCGGGCGGCGGCGGATGACCACCCGCTCCTCCCCGTCCCCGTCCGGGGGAAGCAGGAGCACCAGCACGGTCATCTGCTCCAGTCGGCGGGCGGTGCGGGCTCCCCGAACCGGCAGTTCCTTCTCCCGCCCCTCCCGGTGTGCCCGGCAGAGCAGGCGCACCGGGCAGTCAGCGCACGCCGGCTCCCCCGGGAGGCAGACCAGCGCCCCCAGCTCAATGAGACTCTGGGTAAAGTCCCCCGCCCCCGGCGTGGGCACCGCCGGAGCCAGAGCCGCCTCCACCGCCGACTTGGTAGAGGCCAGCATGACATCGCTGCTGTCCCCGGTCAGCCGGGCTACCACCCGCAGTACATTGCCATCCACGGCTGGCACCGGCATATCGTAGGCGATGGAGGCCACCGCCCCGGCGGTGTACCGTCCCACACCGGGCAGCGTCAAAAGGGCATCAAAATCTGCGGGAATGACCCCACCGTACCGCTCCATGACAGCCCTGGCCGCCTTTTGCAGGTTGCGCACCCGGCTGTAATACCCCAGCCCCTCCCACAGCTTCAGGAGGACATCCTCCGGGCACCCGGCCAGGTCGGCCAGCGTGGGCAGGCGGTCAAGGAAGCGGGCAAAGTAGGGCTTGACCGTCTCGGCCCGGGTCTGCTGGAGCATGATCTCCGAGACAAGCACCCGGTAGGGATCCTTGTTTTCCCGCCAGGGCAGCGGGCGGGCGTGGTATCTGTACCAGTCGAGCAGAAGCCCGACCGCTTCAGTGGGAAAGGGTTCCATACACATTCCTCCTGCGCCCTGTCTGTCGGCAGACAGGGTGCTCTTGCCCCCTACTATACCACGAAACCGCCCCTTTGTCAAGGAGCGGTCGCCATTTTATAAGTCAGGGGAACGCCGGCACCGTTACAGTTCACCTGCCCCCCGCAGTACGCTCCCTTTTCCGCTGTAGAGCGGGGAAAGGGGCCCCGCGAAGGCGTTTGTGCTATTTCGGGTAGCAGTAGCGCTGGATCCCCGGAAAAGCGATAACAAAAATATGACAGAATAATGCTCCGAACAGTACACAATACATGTTTTGAAAGTTCTTGAAGGGTGTGGGAAACTTCTTTCAAGAAGTTTCCCACCGTATCCCCATCCCCCACCTGAACTGTAACCCGGTGCCCTCAAAGACATTCAAACAATGGTACAGTCCGGCATCTTATCCCTCCAGCTGTGCCCGCATGAAGGCCATGATCTTCTTTTCCTCCCGGGAGACCTTGACCTGGGACAAGCCCAGAAGGTCAGCCACCTGCTGTTGGGTCATGTCCCGGTAGTACCGGAGCACCACGATCTGCCGCCACAGCGGAGGCAGAGAGGCAATGACCTGCCCCAGGGCGATCCTGTCCATCTGGCGGGCCATGTCGTCCGCCTCGGACTGATCCGGCAGGACGGCTCCCAGCTCCGGGGAGTCCTCCCCATAGGCCGCATCCGACAGGGAGGCGACCGGGGCCAGGGAATCCAACGCCACGGCGGCCTCCTCCGCCGATACGCCGCAGGCGGCGGCCAGCTCGGCCACCCCCGCCTCCCGGCCTTCCTCGGTCAGGATGCGGCTCCGCTCCCGCATGAGCAACACCCCCAGGTGGCGGCAGCCCCGGCTCACCCGTATGAGGCCGTCGTCCCGCAGGTGACGGCGGATCTCCCCCACGATCAGGGGCACCGCATAGGTGGAGAAGGCGGTGCCCCGGGACATATCAAAGGAGCGGATGGCCTTGATCATGCCGATGGTGCCGATCTGCATCAGGTCTTCAAACTCGGTGCCCCGATCCCGGAAGCGCACCGCCACGCTCCGCACCAGTCCCGTATTGTCAATGACCAGCCGCTCCAGGGCCTTCTCGTCCCCGGCCTGCGCCAGCCGCACCAGCTCCAGGTTTCCGGCGAACCTGTCTGCACTGCCGGGGGACGGTCTTCTCTCCCCGGCATCCCCTGCGCCGACGGGGGCCGTCCGCTCCGTCCCAGCTGTCCTGCCGGTGTCCTTGCACTCCGTAGCTGTGTCCATAGCCGTATTCGTATTTGCTGTATGAAATGTCATCATGCTCCGCCCCCTTGCCGCCGGGTGGCTGTCCAGCCTTGGATGTGCACAGACGGCCTGCCCGGCTATATGTATCAGAAGCGTCCCCGATCGGACAGGCGGCGGTACATGGTCACAGTGGTTCCCTTCCCTACCTTGGAGGTCACACGCAGGCGGTCGGTGAAGCTCTCCATCACGGTAAAGCCCATACCGCTCCGCTCCCCGGCCGCATCGGTGGTGAACAGGGGCTGGCGGGCCTGCTTCACATCCGGGATGCCGCACCCCTTGTCCTTCACCTCGATCTTAATGACCCGCCCTGACAGAATGCTGACCGTCAGGATGATGTAACCGGTACTGTCCCGGTACCCGTGAACGATGCAGTTGGTCACGGCCTCGGACACGGCGCACTTGATGTCCGCCAGCTCGGTGACATTGGGATCCGCCTGGGAGACGAAGGCCGCCACCATGGCCCGCGCCATCCCCTCATTGACAGACAGGGCCGGTAGCTTCACCTGCATCCGGTTGACCACCTCGCCCCCTGTCTCTGCTTTCTGTTTCATACTCTCCATTCCTTTCTGTCTTTTTCTGTTTCATTCCGTATTCTGCCGCCGGCACAGGACGGCGGCGCACCCGGCTTATGCCGGCGGTTCTGTCTTTTTCAGGGGGCGTATGGTCGGCTTGCGCCCGGAACCGACCCGCCCCGGCTTGCGAACGCCCGGGGCAGGATTGCCCGTGGCAGGATTGCCCGGGGCAGGATTGCCCGGGGCACCATTGTATGGAGCACGGGGAGCCTGTCCCCCGCTCCGGCCTTTTTGCGTGACCGGCGGCTGGGGTGGAATGTGGCCGTCGGAGTATTCCACCCGTACCAGCCGCTCCATCCCCGCCAGGGTGAGGATGCTCCGTGTCTCCGGGCTGGGGTCGCAGACTGCCATCTCCCCGCCCAGCTCCTTCATCACCGAGAATCGCCCCATGATCAGCCCCAGCCCGGAGCTGTCCATGAAGGTGACGGAGGATAAATTCAACACCAGCCGCCTGGGCCGCCGCTGGAACAGCATATCGTCTATCCTTCCCCGGATGTCTGCCGCCGTATGGTGGTCGATCTCCCCCCGTATGTGTACCGTCAGCGTGCTGCCCACGCTGTCGCAGACAATATCCGCCTTCTGCTTCATCATACCGTTGCTTCCTTTCCTCTTGTTTTCCTTTTCTCTGTTCTGTTCTCTGCTCTGTTCTGTTCTGTCCCCTGTTTTTCCGGGTGGTTTCCGCTTTCTGACAACAGTATAACACACCCCCTGCGCAAAGTTTGTCACTTTATGCAGGGGGCGTATATTTTTCTGTTTTTTATTTGTAGCTGACCGCCCGGTAGGCCGGCAGTCCGTGGGTGCTACTCACCGTAAACCATGACCTCGTAAATGCTGAACCAGTTCTCGCCCTCACGCCACATACGGATGAAGCGGGCATCGATGTCAAGGTCGGTCAGAAGCACGATCAGCTCTTGCGTGTCACAGGAGCGGAGGGTCTTATAAGTCTCGCCGTCCACGGAATACTCAATGCGCCACGGCACCCAGGCGGACTCCAGGTAAAGCTGGATACTGTCCACATGGCACACCCGGCCGAGATCGACCTGCAACCACGCCTCGCCCGAGGGGAGGGAGCCCCAGCGGGTGGTGAGGTCTCCGTCCACGGCTTTTTCCTTCATGTAGGCCGCTTCCTGGGTGGTGGCGGTGACGGTCTTGCCAAGGGCAAGATTCTCCCGCTTGGCCGCTTCCCCGCCCTGTGCGATGTCCTCATCCGTGGCTTCATAGACTTCAAACTCGTAGATGGACACGGCGTTTCCGCGGGTGACATCCACACGGATGTACCGTGCCTCTGTCCCGTACAGATTGATAGAGGTCACACCGGAGCCGTTGTCCATGAACATACTGTAGGCGGTAAAGGTCTTGCCGTCCTGGGAGAGCAGGATGACGAAGGGCACATGGATGGACTCCCAGCTGATGCGGATCTCGCCGATGGCGTAGGTCTGACCCAGATCCACCTGCCAGAGGTGGTTGCCGGAGGACAAGCCAAGCCCGCTCCAGCGGGAGATGTAGTCCCCGTCTACGGCTTTGTCCGGCTGAAAAGACTCATTCTCGCTGTAGTTTGTCCAGGTCGCCTTGTTCAGTGCCAGATTCACCCGGGTACCGGAATCGTCGGGTACCTGGTAGTCCTCCTTGCGGATGTAGTCAAAGGCCGTGTCCGGCTCACAGCGGTTCTCCACATCCTGCACCACGGTCAGTGCGTCAAGTGTCACGGTCTGTGCAAAGCGCAGATCGGCGGAGGAAGCCCCCACGGAGTAGGTGTAGTCCCCCTGATCCAATATCCAACGGCTCCCCGCCGTGTCATAGGTCTTGATGGCATCCGCGGAGACCCGGATGCACACCCGCTCGGAGGCACCCGGCTCTAGGAGAGCGGTCTTGGCAAAGCCGCAAAGCTCCAGCTTGGCCTGCTCAAAGCTGGTCTCCGGCTTGGAAACATAGAGCTGGACGATCTCCCGACCCGCCACACGGCCCGTGTTGGTGACAGTCACCCAGGCGGTCACGGTGCCGTCGGCGTTCTGCCGGAGGTTGTAGTCGCTGTATGCAAAGGTGGTGTAGGACAGGCCGTAGCCGAAGGGGTAGGCCACCTCCACGCCGAAGGTCTCGTAGTACCGGTAGCCCACATAGATGTCCTCGTAGTAGGTCACATCTATACCACTGCCGGGGAAATACCGATTGGCCGGGGTGGAGCTGTAATCCACAGGCCAGGTGATGGTGGTCTTGGCGGAGGGATTCACCTTCCCCTTCAGGACGGAAGCCACAGCGGTACCGGTTCCCTGCCCGGCATAGCCGCACCAAAGGATGGCGTCCACCTGGTCACGCCAGGAGACCACCTCGATGGGCGAACCGGTGTTCAGCACCACCACCACCTGCTTCCCCTTGGCATGGAAGGCGGCGGAGACACGGTTTATCATATCCCGCTCGGTATCGTTCAGCAGGAAATCCCCCTTGAAGGTATAGCGATCCGTTCCTTCAGCGGAGCCACGGGAAATGACGATCACCGCCACATCGGCACCCTCGGCCATCTTTTGCGCATACGCCTCCGTGACCACGATATCCAGGGAGGGGTCTTCGGCGGAGTGGTAGTCGCAATCCTGGAATATGTTGTTCTTGGCATCATATACCGACAGCCCGCTGGCACGGATGATCCCGCTGTAAATGCTCACGGTGATGTTGGCATTGACACTGCCGGAGCCGGCACCGCCGTACACAGTCTTGTAGGCTCCGTTTCCGAACAGGGCGACAGAGGTACCGTCAGACAGGGGCAGGGCGGCGTTCTCATTTTGCAGGAGCACCATGGTGTGGGCGGCCTCCTCGGTGGCCACCGTGTGGTGTTCCTTCAGGCTCACATTGGTGTTCATCTCCAGCCCCAGGTAGGTGGGGGACTTGACCACGACGGTCAGAATGTTGTAACAGCAGGCATCCAGTGCCGTATCGCTGATCAGCCCTGCCTCATAGGCGGCCAGCACATCGGCGGGATCGGTGGCATTGCCGGGCATATTGATGTCGTTCATGGCGTTGACCTTGTCGGCCATGGAGCCGGCGGCTCCCCAGTCGGACATGACGAAGCCCTCAAAGCCGAACTCCCCCCGGAGGATCCCAGTCAGCAGGTCAGCATTGACCGAGGTGTGCGTGCCGTTGAGGCAGTTGTAGGAGGACATGACCGTCCACGGGTCGGCATCCGCCACCACCATACCGAAGGCCTTGAGGTAAATCTCCCGCAGGGCACGCTCGGTGACATTGGCACTGACGGAACCCCGGGCGGATTCCTGGTTATTGACGGCAAAGTGCTTGATACATGCCCCTGCGCCTGTGGACTGCATGCCCTTCACATAGGGGGACACCATCAGGGCGGTGAGGATGGGATCCTCGGAGCTGTACTCAAAGTTCCGCCCGCCCAGCACATTCTTCTGGATGTTCATGCCGGGGGCAAGGACAATGTCAATGCCCAGGGCCAGGGCATCCCCGCCGATGGACTGGCCGATCCGCTCCGCCAGGGCGGTGTCCCAGGACGAGGACACATTGATGATGGAGGGATACCACACGGAGGTACCGTAACGCACGCCGGCCGGGCCGTCGTTGACGGTGATGGAGGGCACGCCCAGCCGGTCAATGGGGTAGGTGCCGCCCGACGCATCCGGCTGGACGGTATACTGCACGCCGGTCACCATATGCGCCTTCTCCTCGGCGGTCATGGCGGCCACCACACAGCGCACGCCGTCCGGGGTGAGCTGGGGCAGTCCGTCCTTCATTTTCAGGGTCATTTCGTCCAGTATCTCCCCGTCGGAGGCAGTGACAGTGCCGCTCACCGTCAGCGCACCATAAATCCTGTCCTCGGGGCAGTCAAAGGTGACTGTGGCCTCCCCGGCGGCCTCAAAGCTCTGCCGGGCGATGACGCCGTCCCCGTCTGCCAGTGTCAGACTGACCGTGCCCGCAAGCCCTGCCTCCTGGACCTGGGCGGTCAGCTTCAGCGTCACCTTGCCGTCTGTAGCGGTGAGGGTGTGAGCCACCAGGTCGATGCGCTCACCCAGAACCGGGACAGGCGCCTCCGTCTCCGGTTCGGTGTCCCCAGGCGTGGCAGGTGCCTCGGATTCGGTCTCGGTGGGTGTCCCGGGGTCGGCAGGATCCGTCTCGGCGGGTGTATCGTAGCCATTTTCCGGTTCTGTTCCTGTCTCTGTCCCCGTTCCTGCCTCTGTTTCTGCGACGGATGCCAAAGGGTCATTCCCCCGTGTGCCGGTGCAGCTTGCCGCAAGCAGCAAAAGCAGGAGCAGTGCCGCCGCAAGAATCAGTCTGTTTTTCATGTGAATCCTCCTGATGTACCTGTTTTATCTCTTTGTTTCTCTGTTATCGGTCAAAAGAGCGGGCACCATCAAGGCACCCGCCCATCCGTATTCCGGGGATGTGTTCCTACATATCCCCCGCCTTACTTCTACTTGTTGTAAACCGCAATGACCTTGGCGGCCACATTGCCAGGCACCACATCGTATCCGGTGACGGTGTAGTCAAACCAGCCCCGACCCTGGGTCATGGCACGCAGGGAGATGGGGTAGTCGGAAAGCTCCGACTTGGGAGCGGTAGCCTGCACGGTGGTATACCCGGACTTCTCCTCGCAGGGGCTCATGCCCATCACACTGCCCCGGCGCTTGTTCAGGTCGCCCATCACATCGCCCACCAGACTCTCCGGTACGGTGACGGACAGCTCGCCCACCGGCTCCAGCAGAACCGGAGCACTTAACTCCAGGCACTTCTTGTATGCCAGGTTGGCGGCGGTCTTGAAGGACAGCTCATCCGAGTCCACCGCATGGTAGGAGCCGTCGTACAGCTCCGCCTTCAGCCGCACCAGCGGGAAGCCCACGGCACCCTTCTGCATGGCGTCCTGAAGTCCCTTTTCCACTGCGGGGATGAAGTTCTTGGGCACGGAGCCGCCCACCGTGGCATCCACGAAGGTCAGTCCCTCCTCGTCGCCGGGCATGAAGCGGATCTTGACATGGCCGTACTGGCCGGAGCCGCCGTTCTGCTTCTTGTGCTTGCCCTCCACATCACAGCTCTTGGTGATCATCTCACGGTAGGCGATCTTCGGCTCCTCCAGCCGGACATTGACGCCGAACCGGCTCTTGAGTCTGGAGGCGATCACAGCCAGGTGCATGTCTCCGATACCGTAGATCAGCATCTGCCTGGTCTCCGGGTTGTTCTCAAACCGCAGGGTCAGATCCTCCTCCAGCATCCGGGCGATGGACTGGGAGATCTTGCTGTCGTCCTTGGCACTCTCCGGCACCAGAGCACGGCACAGGTAGGGCGTAGGATACTTGACCGGAGCATAGGCGGTATCACCGGATGCGGACAGGGTATCGTTGGTGTTGGTCGCAGTCAGCTTGGCGACCATACCCAGGTCTCCGCAGGCCAGCTCATCCACCTCGGTCTGCTCCTTGCCCCGCATGATGTAAATGCGCGCCATCTTCTCCATCGCTCCGGAGCGCAGGTTCCGCAGGGCGGCATCCCGGCGCAGGACACCGGTCATGACCTTGAAGAAGGTCATCTTACCCACGAAGGGGTCGGCGATGGTCTTGTAGACGAACAGAGCGGGATCCCCCTCCGGATCGATGGCCACCGGCTTGCCGTTGGCATCCTTCTCTGTCTTGCGGGCGGTAGGCCGGGGGAAGGAACCGGCGATGGCATCCAGCATGGCCACCACGCCCCACAGATGGATGGCAGACCCGCAGTACACCGGCACGATGGTACCCTCAATGATGCCATTGTGCAGTGCCTCCACGGACTCCTCCTTGGTGAAGGATTCGCCCTCAAAGAATTTCTCCATCAGCTCGTCGGAGGTACCGGCCAGCGCCTCGTTCAGGGCATCCTTGTACTCGGCGGCAGTGTGCTCCCAACCGATGCGCATGGCGATCTCGGTGCGCTTGCCATTCTGGTCGTACTTGAAGGCCTTCATGTCGATGAGGTCGATCATGGTCACATCCTTGCCTGTCTCCACCGGGATGAACACCGGGCAGACCGACACGCCGAAGGTGGCGTGCAACTGGCGGAACACCCGGCCGAACTTGGTCTCGTCATCGTCGCACTTGTTGACAAAGAAGGCACGGGGGATCCCGGCGGCACAGGCATTGTCCCAGGCCAGCTCGGTGCCCACCTCCACGCCGGACTTGCCGTCCACGCAGATGACGGCGGCATCCGCCACCCGCACGGCCTGCTTGACCTCACCGGTGAAATCCAGGAAGCCGGGGGTATCTATCACATTGATCTTGGTGTCCTTCCAGGTCATGTATGCCGGCGTAGCGGCCAGCGAGAACCCACGGGCCTTGGCCTCCGGGTCGTAGTCGCAAGTGGTGTTCCCCTGGGTGGTGTTGCCGAGCCGGTCGATGCTCTTGGTCACATACAGCATCGCCTCGGCCAGCGAGGTCTTTCCGCATCCGCTGTGGCCCAGGAGGGCCAGGTTCCGGATCTGCTTGGTATTGAAATCTGCCATTTTGAATCACCTTCATCCGCCGCCGGGTGTCCGAGCAGACACGCAGGGGGAGGACGCCTTTCTTTTTGCTTCAGCTGTAGCTGTATTTGTATGCGGTATGCGTGATCTCCGTGACCGGTTACGCCCGAACCGGGCACCGTTCCCGCAGGCAATCTGCCGCACGCCGTACCGGAAGAATAAGTACGATTGCACAAAATTCATGGCTATGCATCGCCTATTTTCGGTATCGTACCTATTATACATGATTTCCCGCTTTTTTTCAATACGCTAAAATCAGTTTTTTCTATACCGGGCGTAGAAATAAAGCGCACATTTTTGTGCGCTTTATACAAATCCGGTGTCCGGTTTTCACAGATCCGTCAGAAATTCCCGCAGGTGAAAGAGCTGATCCGCCCCCCGGGTGGTCACCTCCGCCAGCTCCGCCACGGTCATGCCGTGGAGGTCAGCCACCACCCGGGCAATGGCAGGCAGATACCCGGAGTGATTGACCTGCCCCCGGTAGGGGACGGGAGCCATGTAGGGGCAGTCCGTCTCAAGCAGCAGTCGCTCCGGCGGCACCGAGGCGGCCACCTCCCGCACCCGCTGGGCATTTTTGAAAGTGACGGAACCGCCGAAGGCGATGTACCACCCCCGGTCAACCAACTGACGGGCCATTTCCGCACTACCGCTGTAGCCGTGGAACACGCCCCGCACCGCCGGGTGGCGCAGAACAGCCTCAAAGCAGTCCCCGTGAGCCTCCCGGTCGTGGATGATCACCGGCAGACCCAGCTTCTCCGCCAGGGAGAGCTGACCCTCAAAGAAGGCCATCTGCCGCTCCCTGTCCACCGGTTGCCAGTGGTTGTCCAGCCCGATCTCCCCGATGGCCACGATCTTATCCCGCCGCCGGGCGGCCGGGTCAGAGAGCCAGTCCTCCAGCTGGGACAGCTCCGTGTCCGGATCCAGGGGGACGGTGGTCTCATCGTAGGCCTGACAGTCCTCCGGGTGGATGCCCACTGCCGCTACCATGAAGGGGTAGCGGGCGGCCTCCTGCACCACCGTGCGGCTGTTCTCCAGGTTGGTGCCCACATGGATGATGCCCCGGACGCAGGACAGGAAGGCAGGGTCGGTCAGCAGTCCCGCCGCCCCGCCGGGAAGCGTGTCGAATTTTTTGTCAAAGTAGTGGGCATGAGTGTCAATGAATGCAGTGTCAGACATAGCGGCTCCTTCTTTCCGGAAAGCGGCCAGGCGGTAAGCCGATCAGCTACCCCCAACAGCGTATACCACAGTATACCATACAATCCCGGAATTATCAAGTGGAACTGATGTTTTTGTTGCAGTTCGGTGCGAGCGCAGAAGGATCGGGCGATGATTCTGCTTTTTCGATGGGGTTTTTACGAGCTAGATTCGGGGCAACGGTGGACGGCCGTTTTATGGCTTCAATCTGTACGCATGCGGCGTTCTGCCAGTCTGCGCCTTAAACGCCTTGTAAAAAGAACTACAGCTTTCAAATCCGATGGACAAACCGATTTCGGCAACAGGCAGATCAGTGGTTTTCAATAAATGGCAAGCCTCATTGATCTTCATGCGCTGAAGAATGGCAACAAAATTGGTGTTTGTGTCCATTTTTATCAATCGGCTGAGATAGGACGGCGAATAATTAAAGGTCTGGGCTACGCTTTGTAGTGTCGCTGTTTTGAAATTCCGTTTTAAGAAAGCCAGTATGTCAGCCGTGACCTGATTCTTGTATACGCCCTTCGTTTCCGCCATGGATGGCTGTAAGGGCGTGATCTCTGCGAGCATCGTCAAAGCAGATGTCATCATGGCAGTAGCTTGGATGTCATTGGGCGTATGTCGGGTGGAGCGCAGTTTTGTCAGGATCAAAAGCTGCAACTGCTCATGGAAGGTTTCCGGGCACCACTCGTTTTTTATATAGTAACACTTTTCAATATTGGCGCAAAAAATGCTATTGTAAAGGAATGACACAAGTGCCGTGCCATATGTGTGCAGAATATTCTGGTAAATGACATCAAAAGACGATGCTTTCAGGAGGATATTTATGAGCGTTCCCTCGCAGTTGGCCAAGCTGTGCTCCGTATAGGGGGGAATGATGCAGATGTCCCCCTGGTTCATGTGAATCGTTTGGTCACAGATGATATTATCCACTGTTCCATCCAGAAGGTAGGAAAGCTCAAAAAATTCGTGCGCGTGTGTAAAAGAAGGAGTATACCGACAGTGGTGCAGTACGATGAGGTGTGTCTGATCGTCAAAATAGTCGCTTTCCACAAGCAATTCAAACGGTGCCGCCACCAGCTTTGGAATAAACATATGGTAGTGATCCAAGAGGGCAACATCCGCTTCTTTGTAAAACTGCTCCACCGTCCCCTCACGGACTGCATTTCTATACGCTTCATACACCTGCTCTGCCCATCGGTCTACCGTGATCAATTCATTGATTTCACTCTTATGATAATTACAAAACATAGTCCCCTCCTTCTGGATCGGTTCGGTTTTTCCATTATAACATCTGCTCCGGTGACTGTCAATTCTGAATGAACAAAAAATCAAAAAATGACACATATTTAGTGCAACCAGAGCATTGTGTATCCCCCTCTGCCAAGGTATAATAAGGGCAATACCGGAAAAGGAGGGTATTTTATGAAACGCGTATCTACACACACACGCAGAGCACTCTGCTTCATCCTGTCCGTTTTGTTGGTTTTCAGCACCCTGGTTTGCATCACCATCCAGACAGTTTTGGCAGAAGAGCCTGATTCCGTTTATGTCAGCGACCTTGCATGTACCCATTGGGAAATGATCCAATCGTCCTCAGACAATCCGGCCTCTCCGTATCGTCCGAGCTTCAACTGCAACGAGCAAGGCGGAACGCTTACGATCGCAGGTGTAGAGTATGAAAAGGGACTGCGGACCCACCCTGACCAGACAGCTCCGGCAGTGTTCGTGTACGACATCAGTACACTCAATTACAAGTATTTCAGCGCAACCGTCGGAAAAGACAGCCTCGGCGGAGAGGGTCTGGTCCGGTTTGTGGTTTGCGTAGACGATCAGGAAGTTGCAACCAGCCGTGAACTGGCGTTCGGTGAAAGCCAGTTCATACAGTGCTCCGTGGAAGGCGGCAGCAAGCTGTCCCTTTATGTGTACAATGTGGATGGCTGTGCGTTCGATTCGTCCGCATGGGGAAATGCTTTGCTCTCGCAAGAGCCTGTACAGGACACAGCCGATACCGATACGGACGATCCGCACACACCTGCTCCGACAAATCAGTACGACCCGGAAAGGGATGACTATAAGGGCGAATACCAGCCGATTTATTCCGGAACGGAAGAAGAAATATTCGTAAGCGATCTGAAGTGGAAAAACTGGCGTATGATCGCCTCTCATTCCGGACAGGCCTCCCCGCAGTATCAGCCATCCTTCAATTGCAACGAAGCAGGAGGAACCATTGTCATCAACAATGTGTCCTATGAGAAAGGGATCCGTACACATCCGGATGCGGAAACACCCGCCGATGTCGTGTATGATATCAGTGCGTACAGTGAGCAGTACAGGTACTTCGTTGCGACCGTAGGGCGGGACAGTGCCTCGGCAGGCGGTGGATTCGTTCGGTTTCAGGTTCTTGTTGACGGAAATCTGATTGCGGAAAGTCCTGATCTGACCCTTGGAGAAGATTATGTGATCTGTGCTGACATTCATGGGGGAAGCACGCTGACACTGCGGGTGGATCCCACGGCTGACTCCTTCCATCACGATTCCTCGGCATGGGGCAATGCCCGGCTATGCAACATGACTGTACAGTCGATCGCCTTGGAAGAGGCCCCCTTCAAGCTCAACTACCATGTGGGGGATGACCTGAATCTCGCCGGTTGCTATATCATGGTTGTTTACGATACCGGATACAGTTGCACCGAGGAAGTAGACCTATCCATGGTATCCGGCTATGACCTGACGCAGGTAGGCAAACAAACCGTTACCATTACCGCATACGGGCAAACGGCTTCCTTTGATATTCAGGTCGTTGCCGACGAAACAGAACCGGAAACCGAAACCGACACAGAGCCAACCACAGAAACAGAAGCAGAACCGACCACAGAAACAGAAGCAGAAACAGAGACAGAGACAGAAACGGACACGGAAACAGAGACAGAAACAGAAACGGAAACAGAAACAGAGACGGAAGAAGAACCGACCATTGAGACCAATGATCCGACTACCGAAGACGGCACGGCTACAATACAGGGAAGCGAAACACAAGCCATAACCACTTCAGCAACCACGGATACGCAGGGAGGCGGTGGATGTACATCCCTGCTGTCCGGCATGGGACCCGCTGTTGTGCTGTCCTGCGCAGTCGCCCTGGTTTCTATTCGAAAAAAAGGAACACATCATGACCGTACCGAAAGCACGAGGCGGTAAGTCCGTTTCAGCTTTTTGTACCAACGCTTTTATAGCAGAATGGAGATTACAGATTACTATGAAAAAAATTCTACTTACCCTGGCTTCCCTGTTTATCTTGCTTTGGATTTCAGGGTGTGTCGGTACCGCTGACCCGTCAGCGCAAACCGGTACCGATGCGGATCATTCGACCGACAGCATACTTGACAGTACGCCTGAAAGCATAGAAGAAACGCAGACCGAAGCCAAAATGGAAACTGAAACACCCGAAGAATCTGCGGAGGCCGAAACATTGAGAAATGAGATCCACTATTTTGAAGACTTTCCCCTCGCTGAAACCGCAAGCAAAGGGATTCAACCGACTATCACAGAGAAAAAGACTGCGCTTGCAGAAGCAGAAAGAATACTGAACGATTTGTCCTTGTTGCCCATTTCCTTTCGGTACGGAGGCACGCAGTTCAAGGGCTTAGGCGAGGCATTCACCGAAAAAGGAAGAACAGTCGTAAAAACAGACACCTCTGTATCTGTAACTGTCGTCACAGATTACGATGAAAAGCTGCGTGCGACAGCTGTCATCACGGTATATCCTGATTATTGTGCCTATGAGTGGACTGTCTGGTTTTCCAATATTGGCAGTGAAAACACGGAGGTTCTCTCAAATGTGAATGCGGCGGACATTGTGTTTATCGGGGAATCTCCGATGGTTCAGGGCATTACAGGAGACGGTGGAACCGGGGATGGCCCCTACTCGCCATATTGTACGGAGCTGTCATCTGTCGGAACGGCGAACTTCCAAAACGAAACCGGCAGGCCCAATGAAGGGCAGAACACATACTATCAGCTCACAACCGAAAATGACGGCGTCTTTATTTCCATTGGGTGGCCCGGTTGCTGGACTGCATCGTTTGAATATGATGCAAGCACCGCACAGACGCATTTCACTGCCGGGCAGAGGTATCTGAATACCTATCTAAAACCCGGAGAAGCCATCCGAACACCTATGATGTCCTTCCTATTCTACAGTGGGAGCGACGAAAACAGGGCGACCAATCTTTGGCGGCATTGGTTTATTGATTGCAATATCCGCACCATTAAGGGCGAGAAGTTCCAGCCCGCACTGATGAGTTCTGCCTCCTGGAAATACTCTTGCATGGAAAAGGCCACTGATACCAACCAGTGTCAATGGATCCGGGATTACATAAAGGGCGGCGTGAACCTGGATTATTTCTGGATGGACGCCGGGTGGTATTACAAGACCGGCACGACATCCCTGACATCATGGCTGGAATCCGGCAACTGGAATGTGGACAAGAGCCGGTTCCCTTCCGGAATGGCCGACATCAGCGGATATGCGGCACAGAATCAGTGTAAAACCATTCTTTGGTTTGAGCCGGAGGTGGTTCGTCTGCGGAATGCGGAGCTGGATCAGGATGGCATCCGCCCGGAATGGATATTGGGTGTCGATGACGGTAACTGGCGACTTGCAGATTACGGGAACGATGACTTTGTTGAATGGCTGACAAAGCGGGTGATGTCCATCATGGAGGAGGGCGATATATCCATATACCGCCAGGACTTTGGTTTCAGCTCCCCTGTGAGTGTGTGGCGTAAGGCAGATGGTGATAAGAGACGCACCGGCATGACAGAGAACAAGTATATTCAGGGTTATTTGAAGTTCTGGGACAATCTGATCCAATGGAATCCGGATCTGATGATCGATACCTGCGCCAGCGGAGGGAATCGCACGGATCTGGAGACCCTGCGACGCTCCGTTCCCTTGCATAAAACCGACTACGACTACTCGAATCAGAATGAGAAACAGGCGATGAGCCAATCCCTCTTTGCCTGGATACCCTATTTTGGTGCGGTCACAACGGGGCCGGATGCCAGTGCCTATACCGTATCGGAATACGATCTGTACAGTTCTTTCTGCTCAGCCGTTGTCCTTGACTATGTGCCCAACAGCAATATGAATTGGGATGTGATGGCACGGTTATGCCAACAATGGGAGGGCATCAAGAACTACTATTACTGTGACTACTACCCGCTCACGGAATGGAGCAATGACAGCACCTCATGGCGCGGATGGGAATTCTTTGATCCGGAAAGTGACTCCGGATTCTTGCAGATGTTCCGGCCGGAAAACGCCGCATCCGGTTCCTATCGGGTCAAATTGGGCGGCCTTGATCCAGATACCGTATATGAGATCGTTGATGGGAACGGTACCTGCGTGCTATCCGGAACCGGCTCTCAACTGGCAGACCACGGCTTCGAGATCCAGTTAGGTGCCCGTGAGGCGATTCTCCTGATGGTACACGCGGAAAAAACCTGAGCACCGTTTCTCCTGCGTCTATCAATCCCTGTGTGATATGTGACGATCAATTCAAAAGAGCCCCATCGGAGCCAGCCGCAGTCGTTGTACTGCGATCTCCTCCGATGGAGCCAAGGCGAACAAACATAATGACTCAACTGCGCTCTGGCCGCCTTCGGGCGGCTTTCTTTTTGAGAAGCAAGCGCAGGAGGATCGGGCGGCGCTGAAAAAAGCGAGCGCATCAGAAGCGCCCGCCTTTCATCGTGTGGGTCAATTTACTGCAACAGTGCATAAGGAAACCTCAGAAGGATGGGGTCATCGCCAAGCAGCTCCTTTAGGGCACCACTGAATTAATGAGGTGGTACAGATTCGGTACAGATTTTTTTTGCCTGCGATTGCGAAAAACGCAAGATGTACTGGATGTACATCGAGTTTTTCGGCAAGAAGCAGGCGGGAAAAGATGTGCCGAAGATGTGCCGCCGAATCAATCAGCGGTTCCTTAGACAAAAAACGATTTTTCCCTTGACAATGGGCATTTCCTGTGCTACAATGAGCTTGCTTATGAATGTATCTGTATTTCAGAAACACTCATAAAGAAAACTGAAACGGAGAAAAACCATGAAGAAACATTTGACCCTGTTTACCGCTTCTGTTTTAGCGGTGGTTCTCCTTCTGACGGCTACCGGCTGTAGCCTCTCTGGCGGGAGCCTGAAGATCACCCAGGAGGGTGCGTATTCCCTCACCGTCTCTACCATCCCCACGATTCCGGAAGATGCTGACTTCGGTGACACCGATGATTCCGGTCTGGTCGTTATTGTAGAGAAAAAAGGAAACGGCTCACAGTACTCCCTGTTTGACATGACTGCCAACGCCTATGTATCCGGCGCAAAGCTGGACAAACGGGCCGGAGAAGTGGCTCAGTCCGACATGAGCGTTCTGACGCACGGTGTCTTCTATTCCTTAAAGACCAACATCGACGACAAGACCGAGGTCACGATCTACACCCGGGACGGAAAGCAGGATCTTGGAGAGGCAGAGGTGGACGGTACTGTCATCGTGGCCAAGGACGGAACCCGGACTTATGTTGATGTCCATGGCAATTTGCAGACCGAGACGGATGAGTTCAAGAAAATTGCTCCTTACGGTTCTTATCAGATCGGTGATTACTATGTGACCAACGATATGTATGTTTTTGATAAGAACGGAAAGTATCTTTACACACTGAACCTTGAGGCTTCCCTGAATGTTCCTGACGGTGCCGATGAATCCGGATCCTGGACTGTCGGCAATTTCGCCTTTCTTCAGTACAGCATCCGCCTGCCCGACGACAGCAAGGAGTACGATGTCTATGATCCCTCCGGCAATGCAAAGTACGATCTTGTCACCTACCGCCTGGATCTGAAAAACGGCAAGATCACCGAAGTGGATATGGACTATGTCGTAGAAGATTCTTCCGCTACCATCAATGACGGTTGTGTTGCCCTGGAAGTGCGTGAGATCGAGGATGGCTATATCCTGAAAAACACGATTGTTCAGACCTTCGGCACCGACGGCAAGGTAGCCGTTGACCTGCAGAAGCTGGTTCCCGGTGCAAAAAGCATTTCCGTGCAGGGTAAGTACCTGATCATCCGGGACAGCGAGAATTCCTACCTCTACGAGGGAAAGAAGGAACTGTATGCCGGCGATTCCGACTGCGGGTTCTATGGGGATCTGGTCGTGAAAGAATCCGCCACCTCCGTGTATGTATACGACCTGAAAGACAATCTGATCGGAAAGTTTGCGGATGAGAATATTGAAAGATCTGGTTTGCTTTACAATGGCGACCTTTGGTACGCAACACAGACCGAAGTTGTGGTTCTGCATGGAGATACGAAGAAGGCCGAAACGGTACTCACCCTAGATCAGTACACCACTGTAACCGACTACTCTTCCTACTACCTGCTGACTACATTTGACGCAACCGAGTCAAAGCCCGGTTCCACACAGCGGAACACCCTTTACTTCATGGATGATGCACACACGGAAGTTGTCGTGGCCGAAGAACCCACCGTGGTTGCGCTATCCTACGCAAATGGTGCTTCCTACCGGATCGTGCGGGTTTCGGCAGGCACTTCTTCCTCCAACTCTGTCGTCGCTTACTATCTGGTAAAGAACACATACCCCACGAGAAAGTGATCGTTGTCTTGTCTCCTGCCTTGGCCGCATACCTCCTGCGCAGTGTATGTCTATTGAGGGTGTGCAGGGTATGCCACAGGCATCGGACAGCATCATACAGTTGAGGAACCGCTGATTGATTCGGCGGCACATCTTTTCCCGCCTATTTCTTGCGAAAAACTCGATGTACATCCAGTACATCGAGTTTTTCGCAATCGCAGGCAAAAAAGCTGTACCGAATCTGAACCACCTCATCAAATCAGCGGTTCCTTAACTCTGCGATAACAGTTCCTCGGAAAAGTCCACCTCCGAGATCACACAGTCAATGTCCTTGAGACTGCATAAATTATGCATATATGACTTGCCGACCTTCTCACTTGCGCACAGCAGAACCGCTTTTTTTGAATGCTTGATCATGGCTTGTCGAACAATGTTTTCTTCTATCGAAAAATCGCTCAGCATGCCGTCTTTTGAAACACCTCTGCAAGAGAAAAAGGCAATATCGGCATTGTAACAGGAAAGCATATGATTCGCATCGCTTTCCACCAGCGAGAGGCAGGAGCCGATCACATGTCCTCCCGTAGCATATGTATTGATACCGTATTCCGCCAAAAGCATCACCGCCTTGATGCCGCTTGTAATCACCGTGATGTTTGACTTTTTTGTAAGGAACGGTATCAGGGCATATGCGCTGGATGAAGCATCGAGCATAACGGTATCGCCGTCTTTCACCAACTCTGCCGCCTTCCTGGCAATGACGATCTTTGCATCGTAATCCTCAAGCTCCCGTATAGCGAAGGGTATCTTTATTATGGAATTGCTTTGCTCCTCAAGAACGGCTCCTCCATGGGTCCGTCGCAGAAAGCCCTGACCTTCCAGCTTGTCCAAATCGCGCCGTATGGACGACTCGCTTGCATACAGCTCTCTGGCAAGCTCCTTTACCGTTACATGTTTGTGCTTCAGGAGACTCTCCAATATACTTTTTTCTCTTTCTTTGCTCATTTTTGCAAACTCCGTTCATGAAATGCGCATATTCTTGCGCACTTGATCAATATGATCGGCGACTATTGACTGTTTGTTCGTTTTATTATATCATATACAGTAAGGAAAAGCAATACAAAAGTGCAGAAACGGACAAGATCCGAAAAAGCCTCCGGTTTTTGAAAACGGTACCCTCTATGCTTTGCCGCTCTGACAAGCCGCCTTTCCGCCGGGGTCGGAATCGGCGCAAGCCTTGTGCGTGATGCGGAAAGAAAAGGCGATGACCGTGATGCGGAAAGGAATAGCGAGTACAATGAAAAAAGGAATAGCGAGTACAATGAAAAAAATACTTTCGTTTGGTGAGATCATATGGGATGTCTATGAGAAGGGGGCCGTGATTGGCGGTGCGGCATTGAACTTTTCCGCACACGCCGCAAGATGCGGACAAGAAACATACATGTTCTCTGCCGTAGGACAGGATGCGCTTGGACGGGAGGCAATCGACATCATCCATACATTCGGTGTCAGGACTGATTTTATTAAGCACGCTGACAAGGAAACGGGAAGATGCCTCGTGAATCTTGACAAGAACGGAGTGCCGAGCTACCATGTGGAACAGGATGTGGCTTACGATCATATAACCGTTTCCGATCATGATATCATTGCCATCAGAGAGATGGCTCCCGATGCGCTGTACTTCGGCACGCTGATACAACGGAGCGCCACATCGCGCGCCGCATTGCACAAGCTTTGCCAGGCATGTAGCTTCGGTGAGATCATTTGCGATATCAACCTGAGAAAGGACTGTTACGACAGCGCATCGGTTGCATTTTGCCTGAACAACGCAACCATACTTAAGGTGAGTGAGGAGGAAGAGCCTCTTTTGCGCGATATAGATGGGTATGTATGCAACCCAAGCTCCCATCTGTCCATTGCCGAGGCGATATGTGAAAAGCACCCGCAAATACAGCATATCCTGCTGACATGCGGCGAGCATGGCTGCTTCGTCTATTCCTCACAGACCAAAGCGCACTTTTACGAAAAGGCTAAAAGTGTACGGGTAGCATCTACCGTTGGTGCCGGCGACAGCTTCACGGCTGCCTTTACAGCATCCTGTCTGTCCGGAAAACCGGTCAGTGAGGCGGTCAGATTCGGCGTTGCACTCAGCGGATTCGTGGTATCACGAACAGAAGCCATTCCGGATTATACGGTAGAGGACGGGAGAATAAAACCGAAATATCCCCTGCTGCAAGCGCACAGAGGAGTGGCAGCGGAATATCCGGAAAACACAATGTCGGCGTTTTTGGCTGCGGTGAAGCAGGGATATGATTATATTGAGCTTGACCCCGGCTATACGGCCGATCATCAGATCGTTGTGCTCCACGACAGCACGGTAAACAGAACCGCAAGAAACAAGGATGGTACGAATATCGACCGTGAGATAAGGATCCATGATATTACCTATGAAGAGGCGTTACAATATGACTACGGAACAGGCTTCTCTCTCAAGTTCAGGGGCGAAATCCTTCCGAAACTTCATGATGTTCTGCGCCTTGCGCATGAAAACGGCGTCAGGATCAAAATAGATAACAAGGTACAGGGATTCCCTGTGGAAGCATCGGAGGTCCTTTACGCTCTGGTTGGCGAGTTTGAGGAAGCGGTTGCCCTGACAAGTGACAAAGCCGAAATCATAGAATTCTACGCCAAAAGGTTTCCGAGGGCAGAGTTGCATTATGACGGAGCGGTTGATGAGGCGGTACTCTCACGGCTCGCCCCACTCGGCACAAGGCTGACGGTGTGGCTACCGTACCGTTCCCCCCGTACCTCATGGGTGAAGGTTCCGTTTGCGAGCAAGGAGTCCTGCGCCTTGGTAAAGCGGTATGCCAAGCTTGGTATCTGGATCGTTGAAGACTATGAATCCTACAGATACATTTGTGACACATATTCCCCCGATGTAATCGAAACGACAGGTATCATAAAGCCGGTAAAGGAGAACGGAAAGCTCTTTGATATGCATGTGCATTCCTGCAATTCCCACGACAGCAAAGCGCCGGTTGCCGCATGTGCCGAAAGCTGTGTGGAAAAAGGCATCTCAGGGTTTGCTGTGACCGATCACTTTGATGTTCAGTATCATCAGGAGAGGGACATACTCGGGTATATCGACAGTTCGGTGAAGGAGACGGAAGCCGCCGCGAAAGACTATACGGGTAAAGTTAAGATACGAAAGGGCGTCGAGATAGGGGAAGGCATCTGGTGTGAAGAATATGTGCAGGAGCTTCTGAGAAGGCATGATTTTGATGTCGTGCTGAGTTCTGTCCATGCGGTGAGATATAAAGACCTGCAAAGACCTTATTCCGGAATTGATTTCAGTACGATGAGCGACGAGGATCTGGACGGGTATCTTCGCCTGTACTTCGACGAGGTTTGCACCATGCTTGAAAGGATCCCCTGTGACATCGTTTCCCACCTTACCTGTCCGCTGAGATACATCAATGGAAAATATAAAAGGGCTGTTGACATGACAAAATACGAAAAGCAGATAGACAAAATACTCCGGCTTATCATCGATCAATCATTGGCACTTGAAGTAAATACCTCGTGTGATGCTTTTTTCATGCCGGATGAATGGATCATCAGGAAATACAGGGAGATGGGTGGCTATCTTGTTACTGTCGGCTCTGATGCGCACATTCCGCAGAATGTAGGCAAAAACTTTGAGAAAGCGATAGACATGCTAAGAAAGTTGGGCTTCGAAAATTATTATTACTATGAAAACAGAATTGGAATCCAATGCAAAATATGAGAGGAGATCATGATGAAAGCAGCGGTCTTTTACGGCAAAGAGGATCTGAGGATCCAGGAGTTGAGCATTCCCGAAATAACAAATAGGAATGATGTGCTCATCAAGGTGAGGGCGTGCGGCATTTGCGGAACGGATATGCATATTTTCGATGGGGATGAGGGGGCGGCATCAACGCCCTCGGGAACAGTCCTCGGACATGAGTTTGCCGGTGAAGTTGTAGCAGTGGGCACCGAGGTCAGAAGAGTAAAAGAGGGTGACAGCGTTTGTGTCGATCCGAATTGGCTTTGTAATACATGTGATTATTGCAAAGAGGGCCTCGGTCATTTTTGTGAGAATATGAACGGTATCGGTACCACGATGAACGGTGGCTTTGCGGAGTATTGTGTCGTTCCCGAAAGTCAGGTCTACCGTTTCGGGAAGAAGATCACATACGCCCAGGCGGCGATGACGGAGCCGGTAGCCTGCTGTCTGCACGGTATGGATATGTGCGAGATCCAGCAAGGAACTGCCGTTGCGATCATAGGCGGCGGCATGATAGGGCTTCTTATGCTCCAGTTAGCCAGATTGAAGGGTGCCGCAACCATCATACTGATCGAGCCGATTGAAGAAAAAAGAGTGATTGCAAAAAAGCTCGGTGCGGATGTGACCATCGATCCCGTGAGTCAAGATGTTCCGGGTAAAATCCGGGAATGCGGTATCACGAGAGTCAGCACCGTGATTGAATGTGTCGGAAAAACATCCACGATGAAGCAGGCGATCGCTATTGCGGGAAAGAAATCCACCGTCATGCTGTTCGGGCTTTCCAAGCCAAATGATGAGATCCAAGTAAAGCCCTTTGAGCTATTCAAAAAAGAAATCGTTCTTAAAGCATCGTTTATCAATCCCTATACGCAAAAAAGAGCACTCGCTCTCATCGAGAGTGGCAGAATCGATGTTTCTTCCATGATCTACCAATCAATACCCATTGAGGATCTTCCGACCGTTTTATCTGATAAAGTGAAAAGAGCACTCGGAAAATATATTGTCAGTTTCTCATAGATCCTCGGCTTCACTTGAATAAACTGAAAAATCCGTGAAATTCGCCTCAGAATGTAACCGCCCGACTCTCCCTTGTCCGCCCCCAAAAAAGAAAGCCGCCCGGAGGCGGCAGGAAGCGGTGAGTTGTTGAGTTGTCATTTCATTTTTGTTCGTCGGTGTGCTGCTACGGAGTGCATCGGAGTGCATTTCACTCCCTTTTGCTCCTATGCGGTTCGTTGGAGTAAATGATACTGCGGGGGGTGAGAATGGCAAGGCGCAGGAAGATTGGGCGGTTACTTACAAACTTTCTGTCTCGAGGGGTAGTGCACCTGCATTTTATAATGTGCCAAAAAAGAAAACAATAGGTCGATACGATCGTATCAATCTACTGTTTCTTGTTTGGCACACTATTACAAAATAGATCCGTACCACAAGTTTTTTCGAAATCGATCCGTGCTTTTGAGGCAGCGGATAGACTTATCCCTTGGCGATGAGGAGTTGCGAAAAACTCTCGAAAAGAGATTTTCCAACTATGCCCGGAAACGAGTCTATGTAATGAGATTTACCAAGGTCTATCTTCACGCAAATTATTCCAATAATAGCTGACTTCAGGAGCGGATATCTTCATCATACACTCTTTGCGGTAAGGTTTTTTGTCAAATATAAGTTCGCACTCAATAATTCTTGAATTGTAGTCAATGGATTGATACAAAAATTCCAATTTACATTTTTCGGTGTTTATTTTATTGACCAACTCTTGAACCGTCCATTCGGTTCTGATCACCTTTTTGAAACATGATTTCTTGAAAACAAATACCGTAACATCGTAATCTTCACCATCCTCTAAAGTGTATTCCACCTTGGAATGGTCTGTTCTCACAAGCTCAGGCAGTTTGCTTTCCGGATGATTGGGCGAAACCCAAAATCCGTCATGAAATTCAAATCCCAGCTTACCGTTTTCAAAATATGCTCGCTCTGCAATACAATCGTGTAGCGTCAAGTAGTTTTCGTTATGGTCACAATGAGAAAAATTCATGCTACATTCACCGCCTTTCTTGGTTTCATTATAACATAAATTCGTGAACATTTCAACCGTTTCAAACCAAATCACGCGTGGCGGATATGGTTAAGCTAGGGAAACGCTGATTTAATGAGGTGGTACAGATTCGGTGCAGATTTTTTCGTCTGCGATTGCGAAAAACGCAAGATGTACTGGATGTACATCGAGTTTTTCGGCAAGAAGCAGGCGGGAAAAGATGTGCCGAAGATGTGCCGCCGAATCAATCAGCGGTTCCATAGGTATGAAAGGACCTTTGTGTAAGACATTTCGGGCACTTCCACGGACATACTTTTGGAATTTGCTGTTAGTATAAGCTCATCCTTTTCCACACTTGCATCGGCACCCAATACTTTTACATCCTGCAGATCTCCATCCTCTGCAAAGCGGAAATCTATAAGCTTTCCATAAAATATATTATCTATCTGGAATTTACCTTCCCACGGGTCGTTTGATACTGTGTCGGACAAAAATTCTATTTCTATTCCGGTTACCGCATTCTTGCCTTCAAATTCAGACATGTCGATCACGACAGAATTCCAAGCATCCGCAAGATAACCGTAAATTCTTTCGAAAGTTGCATTTTTACTTATAACTGTGGTTCTTACATAATAAAGACTTGCACCAACCTGTCCCCCATAGGAGTTTACATTGTAGCACAAAACCGAGGTCTCTGAAAAGTCGCGCTCCCCGCCAAAGCTGATAGCGAGCTTCATTGATTTGTTACTGCCGGTCATGTTTCTCGTAATCTCAAGACAGCTGCTTCCCTCAATAACTATTAATGGCATGTTTTTTATTGAATCTACTATGTCCATGCTCTGCGCATTATCCTTTAATCTGAGGTGTGATTCGCCCCCAAATACGAGAGAGCTCCGGACAACTGTTTTCGCCCGACAGGAAGTTGAACGTGGGCGGTATTGTCGCCCCTTGAGATAATTGCATTCATCTGTTATCATCCTTTCTGCAATAAAAAAAGCCAAACGCTTGGCTGATAAGCATTTGGCTATGTAGAAAGAATATTTTCGATTGTTTACAGGATATAGGTTTACTTGTTCTCGGTTTTGTGATATAATTATCTCATCGATAAATAAGAATTTGACGGAGAAATAAAACAAATGCAAAACTTGGATTGTCAATGTTATGGTTTTGGATATGCTATGTAATTGTCACTTGCGTTGGCATACTTCATACTATATTCAATATTTATGTATTAAAAATGAAGCCTATGGATGAAAACGGCATGGGTGAGGGTTATGAAAAAACGAAGCCGTGGCATCCATTATATAATATCATTTTATTTTCAATCTTTGGTTGGCTATATATGAACGGTCTTGCCGCACCGACAATATCCGAGGCTTTGATTACGGGAGCAATATGGGCTGGTATCTGTATTGTATTTGACGTATTTGGTTGGGTACTTATCAAGCATCCGTGGAGTTTGTCTTTCAAGGAATTTTATATTGACTATCAACCGTGGATAACTCTGATATATCTTGCTATATTTGTAGGTCCTGTGGTTGGATATTTATTTACGCTAATTTGACAAATTCCAATTTGTCGGTGAGTAGGAGTAAACAAAGTAAAAAGTAGTAAAGACACACTCAAATTTCCCATGAAACTATTAGCGGCAAGGACTAAATAATCCCTGCCGCTAAATCTTTCTTATAGATGCGAACACATTTGATACGCTTGCATTTGAATGGAATTCAGCTTCTTATTCTTGTGAATCAGCAGATAATGTGTTCTTGAAAAATTGGTATTCGCTACGTTTATGACTTTGAGTGTACCGTCCCTTACAACATCGCTAATAAGTCCTTCCGGCAGGATCGACACGCCAAGACCGCCGATTGCGGCAGAAATCAGGCATTGGTTGCTGACCGATTCGACCATAGGCTTCACCGTAAGATGTGCCGATGCAAGCGCACTGTCGAACAGATTGCGCGATGCGCTTCCATTCTCACGCAACAAAAGAGGATGCCGTGTCAGCTCTTCAAGCGTAACTGAATCGGCAATATCATAATCGGATGCACAAACCGCTACGATACGGTCGCCTCCGAAGGTTACAGCATTTAAGTGGGGCGAGGTTATCTCTCCCTCCACAAATCCGAAATCAAGATCTCCGCATTCAAGAGCCTTTTCAATCATAGCCGTTCTATTGATGATAACAGTTGGTATAACCGTTGGGATCTCACACTTCATTTGCTTGATAAACCTCGGCAATACTGTTTTGCCAAGCGTTAAGGAGCAACCGATCCGCACGCTTGGGTTGCTACCGCCCTCGTTAGCAAATGCCTCAAAATCCTCAAAGCCCGAAAGGATGTCCTTGGCTTTGAGATAAAGCTCCTTGCCTATATCCGTAATCACCAATCGCTGATTGATACGGTCAAAGAGAACCACCTTGTAGTATTTTTCAAGCTCTGCGATGGTCGTGCTGACCGCAGGCTGAGCCATATATAAGGCTTCCGCAGCCTTAGTGATACCGCCGCACTCGCATACAGCAACAAATATTTTCAAATGTCGGAATGTCATCATATACCTCATATAAAACCCGATATAAACTTTATAATATTATACTATTTTACTTATGAAGTGTCAAGTGGTATAATGTAATAATAAAGAATTTGGAGGTCAAAATGTTACCCGATCCTATATTTTTGAACGTGCATATGTACGGCGTGATGATTGCAGTCGGTATTCTGTGTGCTTTTCTTACGCTATTTTGTCTGACGAAAAGAAAAGGTGTGAGTGCAAAATTCACAGATTTTATTTTTTATAACGGAATTGCCTCTATTGCCGTTGGCTTTGGATTTGCAACGCTATTCCAAGCGACATATAATTACATAGAAAATCCCGAGGCAGGCTTTAGGCTTGGAAGCGGTATGACCTTTATCGGAGGACTCATCGGCGGTGTTATTTGCTTCCTTGGCGTATATTTCATTTTCAGAAAACGCTATACAACAAGGCTTTATGAGGTCATATCCATATTGCCGTGCAGCATTTTGATTGCTCACGCATTCGGGCGTATTGGTTGCTTTTTTGCAGGCTGTTGCTACGGAAAAGAAACGGACAGCTTTCTCGGCGTACAGTTTCCGCATCTCGACAGTCCCGTACATCCCATGCAGCTATATGAAGCGGTATTTCTGTTCGTGTTGTTTGCAGTTACGGTATATCTTGTCATGAAAAAGGACTTTAAGCACAATCTGAGTCTGTATCTTATCGCTTACGGCGTGTTCCGATTTTTGATTGAACATGTGCGCGGTGATGACAGAGGTGAGCTTGTGGGCTTCATTACGCCTTCACAGTTCTGGTCTGTTTTTATGGTGCTTGCAGGTGTTGCTATGATATTCGTGATGAATCATATTCTTGTAAAGGCGGCGCAAAATGAAAAAATATCTTAATCTCTTTTTGACGATGCTGAAAATCGGTCTGTTCACCTTTGGCGGTGGTTACGCTATGATTGCTCTGCTTGAAAACGAGTTCGTATCCAAAAAGAGATGGATTGAAAAAGATGAATTTTTGGATGTCGCCGCGATAGCCGAATCCACACCCGGACCGATTGCCATCAACTCTGCGACCTATATCGGCTACAAGAAGGCAGGAGTGCTTGGTTCTGCGGTGGCAACCCTCGGTGTGATGTTGCCGTCTTTTGTTATCATTTACGCCATATCTTTGTTCTTTGATACATTCCTTTCGCTGACCTACGTTGCCTATGCCTTCAAAGGAATACAGATATGCGTGGTATATCTTATCCTATCGGCAGGTGTCAAGATGCTAAAGCAAACCGAAAAGAGCATATTCAACATCATGATTATTTCGGTCACACTCGTATGTATGGTTGCACTGTCGGTATTTGCGGTCAGCTTCTCCACCATCTTTTATATTCTTATCAGCGGAACGGTCGGCGTAGTGGTATATCTTCTCGGCAAAATAAGGAAGGAGAAAAAGCATGATCTATCTTGAACTGTTCTTGACCTTCCTTCAGATCGGCGCTTTTTCCTTTGGCGGTGGTTATGGAATGATCTCGCTGATACGGGAAAAGGTATTGATGCACGGTTGGCTTACCGAGGAAGAAATGCTCAATATGATTGCCGTAGCTGAATCCACTCCCGGACCGATCGCGGTTAATATGGCGACCTTCGTTGGCTCGTCACAAGGCGGTTTCCTCGGTGCGATCCTTGCTACGCTGGGTGTGGTATTGCCATCATTTTTTATCATTCTCATAATCGCAGCCCTGATACGCAACTTTATGAAATATGCGGGAGTAAAAGCGTTTCTCGGCGGTATCCGTCCGTGTGTTGTTGGCTTGATACTCGCAACGGCAATCACGATGTTTATGAGTACGGCAATCGGATTCAGTGGTATAGGAGATACACTTGCCACAGATTTTAATGGCATTATCATATTCGCCATATTGATATTAATCAACATTGTAGCAAAGCTTGCATTTAAGAAAAAACCAACACCGATACTGATGATACTCATATCGGCAGGTCTTGGTATGCTGATGTATTCATTATAAGGATTTTGATAAACAAATTCCAATTTGTCAGGGAGTTTTACTTGAAAGAATATGCCACGGTTCGCCGTGGCTTTTTCTTTGTCTTCAGTGGGGCAATATTTGGGATTCGCTGGTTCGAATCCCTTTGTCGGCTCAATGGATCTATTTCAAAAAAATCTTTTTTTAGCGTTTCGTGGATTCGGATCCTCTCGAAGAAGGGATGGATCTGTTTTGGAAGGAACTATTTGTAAACAATTTGTGATGAGCGTAAAAAGCCGAAAGAAGTTGAAACCCTGTCGTGGGTTCAAGTCCTTCCGGTCGCTTGTTTTTGACTATATATTTGGAAAAAATGGCTCATTCCATAGTTCGTTCCTTTCGACTCAAGGAAATGCTGAAAATGGATCTATGAAACTTTGAAAAAAAGTAGGCGCGAAAAAACGGGAGAAATCTCTCGTTTTCTCTTGTTTTCTCGGTCGGATCTAAATCGACCTAAAGACTTGGCAGGGGCAGGAGAATTCGAACCCAGCCTCGCTTCGCTCGGTGGCAAGTTGTATGAGCAAAGCATAAATGGGTGCGTTGCTGGCAACTTGCACGCGTTTCTCACCTCGAACCCCATCAAAACCAAAAACCACGCCGTAGGCGTGGTTTTTTGGTTTTGGCAGGGGCAGGAGGATTCGAACCCGCGACCCACGGTTTTGGAGACCGGTACTCTACCAGCTGAGCTATACCCCTGTGCAACGGAGAGTATTATAACACATCCGGGCCGAAAAAGCAAGGGGTTTTTCAAAAAAAGTCAAAGTATTTTTACGCTCAAAGGTCAGCCTACCGTTTATCTCCCGGCTACCTGATCTCCCGGATGCAGTCGGAAGTCACCACATTTTCCAGGTTGCACAGCACCAGCACGGCATCGCAATCGTATGCGGCGGCCAGGGCGGACAGGTCTGTCATGCCTCCGGTCAGGTTGACGGCCACAATGTCAAAGTGCCGGGCCAGGAAAGGAATAACGGCACTGGCAAAGGAATCCCGGGCCACCAGCAGGCGAGGCCGGGCGGTGCCGTCCGTCTCCCCGGCAGGGGACAGGCTGTCGGGGGCGATCTGCGTGATGGTCAGGACGCTGTGGGTGCCGTCCAGAAAAGCCCCGTACTTGTCCTTTCCTGTCAGATAGGCTTCGCTGATGAACCCCCGGAGCAGCTCCTGTCCGTTTCCGTCCGCCACCGCATAGCAGGCATCGCTCTCCGCCTCCCATATCTCCAGCGTGTCCGCATCCGTGAAGTACACGCCGGATCGGGAACAGGTGGTGCCGAAGAAGCCAGGCACCTGCCGCACGGCAAAGGCTTCGGCGGGGACAGTCTCGCTTCCCTTCCCCATGGCCTCCAGAATGGCGGCATAGGCCAGGTATGCGCCCCCGGTGGTCCAGTGGTGGTCGGTGCGATAGTAGATATACTCCCCGGCGGCATACCGGGTGCGAAATGCCTCCGTCATGTCGATATGATCCACCCCGGCGGCGGTCAGCCCCTCATTCAGGGCGCTGATCAGCCGGTCGG
>CAMEON010000011.1 GCA_945929845.1 uncultured Clostridia bacterium
CGGTGGAGCCGTTGTAGGAAACGTTGGGCACACCGGCGGTCTCGCAGGCAGTGGGAGCGCCCATGGAGTCGGCGTGCTGGCTGATCAGCACACAACCCTTGGCGATCAGGGCGTTGGCGGCCTCCTGCTCCAGGCTCTCGTCATACCAGGAGCCGGTGAACTGCACCTTCATGGTGACGGAGGGGCACACAGACTTGGCACCCAGGTAGAAGGAGGTCAGACCGGAGATCACTTCGGCGTAGGTGAAAGCACCCACATAGCCCATGACGGCCTTGTCGGCGGTGATCTTGCCTTCCTCGATCATCTTGTTCAGCTTCTTACCGGCCACGATACCGGCCAGGTAGCGGCCCTCGTAAATGGAAGCGAAGGCGTTGTGCAGGTTGGCGGGAGCCTCCTCGGTGTGTGCGGAAACGCCGGTCGCATGGCAGAATTGCACATTGGGATACTCCGCAGCGGCCTGAGCCAGGAAGCCCTCATGGCCGAAGCTGTCGGCGAAGACGATCTTGCACCCGGCCTCAGCCAGCTCCTTGGCGGCCTCGTAGCAGTCGTTGCTCTCGCTGACCTGGGTCTTCATGATCACCTGATCGTCGGACAGGTTGAACAGCTTCTTGATCTCCTTGGCGGCGTTGATGAAGTTGGCATCGTAGGTGGAGTTCTCGTCATGCAGGAAGATGAAGCCGATCTTGAAATCGGAGGGCACGGTGACAGTGGTCTTCAACTCCGGTACAGGCAGGAGGGAATCAGCCATTCCCTTCTTACCGCCATCCACAGAGCAGGAGGCAAACACAGCCACACATCCGGCCAGCATGACCAGCGCAAGGGCAAGGGACAGGAACTTTTTCATTTTGTTTCTCCTTCGTTTTATACTGATTTTATGTGAAGCCCCGCAAGGGCCCGACATCAGGAACAGGAAAAAGAAAAGGGAGACCAACAGTCCCCCAATCCACATTCGCAAGCAAGCAGACCCACCCGACAGACACAGAACCTCCCGCATCAGGGTACCCGGACGGAGGGAGGATCAAAGCGCAGTGTGACATTCACCAATAGTCGCAACTGAGGTGTGCGGTAGAAACATTCGGCCCATTACTTCGAATCTATATTGGAGGCATATCCATGGCTCGGCCACAGCCGAACCTGTGTATGATGGTATATTGTATCACGAAACCGTCACAATTGCAAGCGTCAATTCCAACAATATGTCGAATTTTGCAATCTGTTTCTTCGTACAAATAGGCAATACGCAAAGTTTCAAAGCCGAGAATCCTCCGATTTCTTCGGTTGTCACTGCTAATCCTTTCAATTTGTTCCTTGTTTGTTGTTTTTGTGAAAATTTCCGGCTCTTTTGTGAAGAATTTGCACATCAGTAACGAAATGAAATAATTTTGTAAAAAGTGCTTGCTTTTTTTTTGAAAAGTGGTATGATTTTCGGAGCGCAGGAAGCGCAGTACATATCACACACGGAAAGACAAGCCGATGTGGCCTCCGGGCCGCAAACACAACCACCTCACGATTTGTGAAAATCGGAAAGGAAGTGATTCTCATGAGCCTGTTACCTCTTGACAGTCTGTCGGGGACAGCCAGAGACGCACTGACCGCCCATGGGATCCAACCGGAAGGACTGGATATGTGCCTTCGGATGGATCTGGACATGAACGGCGGATATGGTGAAGTCTGGCTGGCCTACTCCCGCAGAGACGGCAATCTCTACCGTTTGTCCGGCGATGAAAAAGCCGGCGGGCAGGTAGACAGCTACCCCCTCTGCTCGCTGACCGAGCCTTATATCGACAACTACGCAACCTCCAACCGTTTGCAGGTCCACCGCCACGACCCGGACGACAAGCCGCCGGTGCAGGGTGACATGACGGATGATGAATTCCGGAAGGCCACCGACCAATACAATTGCTCCGGCACCACCATCATCCTGGGCTACTGCACCAACACCTGCAAGCTCAAGCTCCTGGCCTTCACCAACCTGTGGGAGCGGCTCTCCCGGGGAGAGGATGTGGCAGCTGACGACCAGATCTTCGACCAGTTCAACCGGGTGTGCCCCAAGTGCGGGCGACCCTACAGGGATCCCCAGCGCAGGATCTGTGAGCACTGCGTCAGCAAGAAGGGCGTCATGTCCCGGCTACTTGGCTACTTCGGCTACTTCAAGCCCCAGGTGGTCGTCATCGGTATCTGCCTGCTCCTGACCACCGCCCTGTCCATCCTGACCCCCATTGTCAGCGGTCAGATCCTGTACGACCGGGTCATTGACCCCAATGGCCCCATGCACGAGCTGAAGTATGTGTACATCTGGGTGGGTGTACTGATCGGCATGGCCGTTCTGTCCCTGCTCATCGGTGTCGTACAGAACCGCACCAACGCCTACCTGTCCACCCGGGTGGTTCGGAACATGAAGAACGACATCTTCCGGGCCATGCAACGGCTGTCCCTGTCCTACTTCAACCAGAACCCCACCGGCCGGCTGATCAACCGGGTCAACTACGACGCCGAACGGGTTCGCAGCTTCTTCATTGACGGTGTGCCCTACTTCATCGTGCACTCCCTGAGTTACATTGTCCTCTCGGTGGTGCTGTTCATGATCAACTGGAAGCTGACCCTGCTCCTGTTTGCCCCCATCATCCCCATCGTGCTGATGATCAAGTTCGCCATCCCCAAGCTCATGCGGTCCTACTCCACTCTGTGGCGGCGCTCCTCCTCCATGAGCTCCATGATGAACGACTCCCTCAGCGGCATCCGGGTGGTCAAGGCCTTCGCCAAGGAGGACGCAGAGACCCACCGCTTCTACCAGTATTCCTCTAAATTATATAATGCAGACCTGAAGGTCAACGCCATCTCCCTGTGCATCTTCCCTGTCATTTCCATTATCATCGGCGCCGCCTGCCACGCCATGTGGGGGCCGGGCGGTCTGATGGTCATCGGAAAGCAGATGACCTACGGTGAACTGACCACCTATATCGGCTACACCGGCCTGATCTTCGGCCCGTTGAGCTTCTTTACCAACTTCACCAACCAGGTCACGGATGTGATGAACTGCGCCGTCCGTATGTTTGAGATCATGGACATGACCCCGGAGATCACCGAGGTGCCCGACCCCGTTCACCTGGACACGGTGCATGGCGACATCACCTTTGACCATGTCAGCTTCCACTACAACCCCAACCGCCCCATCCTCAAGGACATCAACTTCACCATCCACAAGGGCGACCATGTGGGTCTTGTGGGCCATACCGGTTCCGGCAAGAGCACCATCGCCAATCTGATCACCCGTATGTACGATGTGGTCAGCGGCAGCATCACGGTAGACGGCGTGGACATCAAGCAGATCGAGATGGCCTCCCTGCGGCGGAATGTGGCCATCGTCTCCCAGGAGGTGTACATCTTCGGGGGCACCATCGCCGACAACATCCGCTACGCCAAGCCGGATGCCACCCTGGATGAGGTGGTAGCCGCCGCCAAGGCCGCCAACGCCCACGACTTCATCCTGGCCCTGCCGGAGGGGTACGAGACCAAGGTGGGTATCGGAAGCCGCTCCCTGTCCGGCGGAGAGCGCCAGCGCATCTCCATCGCCCGGGCTCTGTTGCTTAACCCCTCCCTGCTGATCCTGGATGAGGCCACCGCCGCCATGGATACGGAAACCGAGCGGCTGATCAGTGAAGCCATCGAACGGGTCAGTGAGGGCAAGACCACCATTTCCATCGCCCACCGGCTGTCCACGCTGAAGAACTGCAACTACATCATGGCCATTGACAACGGCATGCTGGCCGAGATGGGCACAGCCGAGGAACTGATGGAACGGAAGGGTATCTACTACCGCCTCTGGACGCTCCAGAACGAGCAGCTCCGGAAGGTCATGGAAGGCCGCTGACCGGCTGCTTCCAAGCACATGAAAGGACAGGTATTGTACCATGGCTGATAAGCAAATTGATAAGGCCGCCCAAGCCGCCGTCTGTGATGATGATAAGGATAAGGATCTGTTCAGGCACCGTGTATCCATTGACCTGACCCCGGAGAACGCCATCTTCACCCGCTCCTCCGGCAACCTGATCTCCCTCTCCGTCACCCAGCCCTCCGGCGAGGTAGAATTCTTTGAGCGCATTGTCCCCGTCCGCTCCTTCCCCATCTCCTCCCCCGAGGAGTTCATCTCCATCCGGGAGCCGGACTCTCCCACCCGGGGTCGGGGCGATGAGATCGGTATGATCCGCCGTCTGTCGGATTTTCCGGAGCAAACAGCCGCCCTCATCGAGGAGGAGCTGAGTCGGCGGTACTTCACCCCTTCCATCAAGAAGATCCACTCCTACTCCGAGAAGTTCGGGTACTGCTACTGGGATGTGACCACCAGTGCCGGGCGCATTGAGTTCATCATGTCCAACCCCACCTCCAGCATACGCACCCTGGAGGACGGCCGGGTGTTCATGTACGACATCGACGGCAACTGCTTCACCATTGACGACCCGCTCAAGCTGGACAAAGCCAGCTACAAGAAGGTCGAGATCTACCTCTGAGAAGAGAGATCTGAAAAAAGCTCCGGCCTTTTTCAGACAGGAGGTTCTGTGCCCTGGCAGTTCTCAAACCGAAACTGCCCCTCCGGCAGAGCCGGAACGGCACGAACTTCCGCCATCTTTGGAAAGGAATGGTCCTATGTATGAAACTGCTGTTTGAACTGTCCCCTGCCGACAAGGCCGCCTACGAGGCCGCCCGGCAGGCTGATGAGCGGATCATGTACTGCCTGCCCTTTGATTGCGAGGGCGACGCACGGGTGGACGGGCGCATGGTCTTTACCAATAAGTTTATTTACAAGCTCAACGCCGGTGTACTGGAGGCCAAGTGGGATTTTGCCCACCTGTCCGACTTCTCGGTGGAGATCCTGTACGGATGCTGTGCCTTCTTCGCCAAGGTAGACGGCATCAGTACCCGGCTCTGCCGCTTTATCAGCGGGCGGAACCGGCCCCGGTATGCCATCATGGTGGATGCCTGCGAGGCCATCGCCAAGGGGCAGACCGACAATCTCTTTGTCAGTGACGAACCGGAACGGTACTGCCAGAAGTGCGGGCGTCCCTTCGTCATGAACACCCACATATGCCCCTTCTGTCAGAGCAAGAAGGAGGTTTACACCCGCCTGTGGAGCATGACCAAGGGTCTGCGGCTGATGCTGCTGGTGCCCATGCTCACCGCCGTGCTGGCCATGGCCATCCAGTATGTGGTGCCTGTCCTGCAGAAGCAGTTGATCAACGGCTACATCCTGAACGACCCGGCCGTTCTGGAGGACAACTGGCGTGTACACCTGCTACTGATCGTGGCGGCCATTGTCTCCTTCGACATTCTGAACAAGGTGCTGTCCATCGTGCAGAGCCGGATCGCCGCCATATCCGGCAACCGCTTCACCCGGTTTTTGCGCACCCTGCTCTTTGAGAAGGTGCAGATGCTGTCCATGGCCTCGGTGCAGAAGAAGTCCACCGGCGACCTGATGGGCCGTATCAACAACGATGTGGCGGTGGTGCAGAACTTCATGACCAACCTGCTCCCCACCTACTTCGGGCAGTTGGTGTCCTTCGTACTGGGTCTTATCCTGGTGCTGTCCATGGACGCCAGCCTTGGCACCCACATGAGCCTGTTCATCTTCATCCCCGTTCCCTTCGTGATCCTGTTCATCTGGCAGTTCCGTCACATGATGGGGCGGATGAATGTCAAGTCCTGGATCAAGGGACAGCGCACCAACCGCACCCTGCAGGACATCCTCAGCGGCATCCGGGTGGTCAAGACCTACGGGCGTGAGGAAGCGGCCATTGAGGAGTTCCGGGACTGCACCAACCAGCAGGCCCATCAGGATGAGAAGAACGCCAAGCTGTTTGACACCGTGTTCCCCCTCCTGGGCTTTGCCCTGCGGTTCGGCTCCTACCTGATCATGTGGTACGGCAACCTGTGGCTGTTCCAGGGTGTGTTGAATGTGGGTGAGCTGAACCAGTTCAATACCTATGCTTCCATCCTGTATGCGCCCCTGATGCAGATCACCCAGATCCCCAGGAACATCTCCGCCTTCACCACCTCTTTCGGAAAGATCATGGAGATCCTGGAGGAGGATCCGGAGGTGTCGGATGTGGCCAAGCCCCAGCACTTCACCTTCAAGGGAGATGTCAGCGTCAAGCATGTGACCTTCGGGTACGAGGCCAGCAACCCAGTGCTCCGGGATGTCAGCGTGGAGGTCAGGCATGGGGAGATGATCGGTATCGTGGGTCACTCCGGATGCGGCAAGTCCACCCTCATCAACCTGATCATGCGTATGTACGACCCCACCGAAGGCTGCATTGAGATCGACGGCGTGAACATCAAGGAGATCGGCCAGCAGTCCCTGCGCTCCCAGATGGGCGTGGTGCTCCAGGAGACCCACCTGTTCTCCGGGTCGGTGCGGGACAACATCCGGTACGCCAAGCCCTACGCCACCGATGACGAGGTGATCCGGGCGGCCCGGGCGGCCAATGCCCACGACTTCATCATCAACCTGCCCCAGGGCTACAACACCATCGTGGGCGAAAAGGGGTACTCCCTCTCCGGCGGAGAGCGCCAGCGGATCGCCATCGCCCGTGCGCTGATCCACAATCCCCCCATCCTGATCCTGGACGAGGCCACGGCGGCTCTGGACACCGAAACGGAAAAGCTGATCCAGGATGCCATTGACAAAATGACGGACAACCGTACCACCTTCGCCATTGCCCACCGTCTGTCCACCCTCCGCAACGCCGACAAGATCCTGGTCATTGACCACGGCCGGGTGGCAGAATTCGGCACCCACCTCCAACTGCTCAACCAGCGGGGTATTTACTACAAGCTGGTCATGGCGCAGACCCGGGCGGCACTGGAAAAGTGACGGTCGGTGGAGAACGGAAGGGACGCTGGGAAAACTTTCTGAAGAAAGTTTTCCCAGACTCTTTCAAAGACTTTTCAAGCATGACAAAGCGTCAAACGGATTGTACAGCTTCTTTCGGACGGCCGGTGCCAAATAGAAATAATTCTGGGCTGTAGCACGAATGTGTTACAGCCCTTTTCGGTATGCAAAGCCTTTCAGTAAGACGAAATAGGCAGGGTGGGGTCATCCTCCCCCTTGGTGATGGAGACGATCTTCACCGGGTAGCTGACCTTGTCGTTGACATGGACGATCACTGTTTCCCCCGCCTTGTGCCCCAGCAGAGCCTTGCCGAAGGGAGAATCCTTGGAGATGTTGTCGCTGAGCACATCATTGCGCAGGGTGGTGACCAGCCGCACCGTGCGGCTCTCATCGTCCTCGGGGTAGTATATCTCCACCTTATCGAACAGGCCCACCGCATCGGCGGCGGAGTCCGTGGTGATGACCACGGCTGTCTCTATCATCCGCTCCAGGTACCGCATCCGGCTCTTGTTCTTGTTGTACTCCCGCTTGGCACAGCGGTACTCGTCATTCTCGGACAGGTCGCCGTACTCCCGTGTCCGCCTGACCTCCTCCCGGAGTCCGGGCACCAGGCTCTGCCTGTGAGCCAGCTCCGCCTTCATCTGGTCAATATCCACCTTGGTCAATTCATTGTGCATACAGATTGCAACCACCTTTCATGAGAAGCAGAAGATCTTCCGTCCCTGTCGGTCATACGCTCTCTGCGATATGCCGGGCCACGAACACGCCGGAGGCGGAGGCATGGGACAGGGAGTGGGTCACGCCGGAGCAGTCGCCGATGACATACAGGCCGTGGTGCCGGGTCTGGAGGGTGTGGTCTATCTCCACCTCCATGTTGTAGAACTTGACCTCCACGCCGTACAGCAGGGTGTCATCGTTGGCAGTGCCGGGGGCGATCTTGTCCAGGGCGTAGATCATCTCGATGATACCGTCCAGGATCCGCTTGGGGATGACCAAGCTCAGGTCGCCGGGGGTAGCCTGGAGGGTCGGCTCGATGAAAGCCTCCTCAATGCGCCCCTTGGTGCTCCGCTGACCCCGGATCAGGTCGCCGAAGCGCTGGATCATCACGCCGCCGCCCAGCATATTGGACAGCCGGGCGATGGATTCGCCGTAGCCGTTGCTGTCCTTGAACGGCTCGGAAAAGTGCTTGGAGACCAGCAGGGCAAAGTTGGTGTTGGGGGTGTGTTTGGACGGATCCTCATAGCTGTGGCCGTTGACCGTGACAATGCCGTTGGTGTTCTCGTTGACCACCACGCCGTGGGGGTTCATGCAGAAGGTGCGCACCAGATCCTGAAACTTCTCGGTGCGGTATACGATCTTGGATTCATACAGCTCGTCGGTCAGGTGGGCAAACACCTCGGCAGGCAGCTCCACCCGGACGCCGATGTCCACCCGGTTGGAGCGGGTGGGGATATCCAGTGTCCGGCACACGCCCTCCATCCACTTACTGCCGCTCCGTCCGGCGGAGATCACGCACCGGCGGCAGGTGTACTCTGTCCCCTTGCTGACGACAGCGAAGCCCTCCGCCGTCTTTTCCACCGTCTCCACCGGGGCGTTGAAGTGGAAGTCCACCCGTGACGACAGCTCCTCATAGAGGTTTTTCAGCACCACATAGTTGATGTCCGTGCCCAGGTGGCGCACCGACGCATCCAGCAGGTGCAGGCCGTTCTGTAGGCATAACTTTTTTATGGGGGTATTGGCCGTGGAGTACAGGGCGGTTCCCTCCCCGCCGTGAGACAGATTGATGGTGTCCACATACTTCATCAGGTCGATGGCTTCCCGCTTCCCGATGTACTCGTGCAGGGTGCCGCCGAACTGATTGGTGATATTGTACTTCCCGTCCGAGAAGGCACCTGCCCCGCCGAAGCCGTTCATGATGGCGCAGGTCTTGCAGTTCAGGCAGGATGTGACCTTCACGCCGTCAATGGGGCACTTCCGCTTCTCCAGGGGATTGCCTGCCTCAAAAACGGCGATGCGCAGGTTTTGCCGCAGTCGGGACAGCTCGTAGGCCGTGAATATCCCGCCGGGGCCTGCCCCTATGATGATGACATCGTACTGGTTGCTCATTTTCTTAAACCTTTCCGGTACCGTTCATATTCCAGGCTCCGCCGGAGCCTGTATGTATTATATCACATCTTCCCCGGAAAAGCAAGTGTTTTCTTGCACATCCTGTGCCCCGGAAGGAAGGTGAAAACTCAGCGACAGCCGTGGAGAGCAGACCCCCAAGAACCTCCAAAATATGAGTACATTGTAAAATCAAGTTTCACTTCCCGATGGACAGTACCAATGATACCACCAAGCGCCGAAAATGTCAATACCCGCTCACCGGCAGAACGCCATGAAGGCATCGGCCAGACCCTGGGTCTTCCCCTCGGGATCGAAGTTGTGCCAGGCCACCACCCGGCGGGTGCGCAGGTCAAAGCACAGACCCTGTCCGTACATACCACCAGCCATGTACAGATCCCCGGTTCCCTGAGTCACGGCGTACCCATACCGGATCCTGTCAGTGGGAGCATGGAGGAAAATGTCCGACCAGGCTTCGGAGTAGATCCTGCGCTGCCCCCACAGGCCACGGTTCAGGTACAGCCAGCCCATCTTGGCCATGTCCTCGGTGCGGATATACAGACCGGTTCCGCCGACGGTGTGGCCGTTCCTGTCCCGGCTCCAGGCATTGGCGTGGAAGCCCAGAGGAAGGAACACCTCCCGCTGGAGCAGTGTCTCCATGTCCATCCCGGTCAGCACCTCCACCAGACGACCCAGAATGTAGTAGCTCCCATCGGAGTAGACAAAGTCCTGCCCCGGCGTTCCGGTGATGGGTATGGCGAACAGGGTATGCAGCCACTCCGGATCCTCCCACAGGTGGGCGTTGGTCAGGTCAAAGTCCACGCCCTCCCGGGCACCGGTGCGGTGGCGCAACAGCTGATCCACTGTCACCTGCCCCCAGCGGGGATCGGTACCGGGGACAAGGTAGTCCCCCAGGTAGGTGCCCAGCCTGTCCTGCATGGTCAGAAGCCCCCGGTCATACAGCAGTCCAGCCGCCGTGACGGCCACGCTCTTGGCGATGGAGTAGCTGTCATGGGCAGGATTGCCGGGGCGGAAGTCCACCCGTTCCATATGGTACAGGGTATCCCCCGGATGGGGATCCTCCAGCGTGACCACGGAGTAGTAATTCCCCTCCCCCGCCTGCCTGCGCACTTCCTCTGCCATAGCATGCATCAGTTCTGTCATAGTCTGTCTTTCTTTCCTCTCTTCTGTATTCTTTCGTATAGATTGATCAGCTCCAGCCCCTCCCGCAGGGCCAGTGCACAGGTGTAGGCCGTGCCGCCCCGACTCCGGGCGCAGTAAGCCACGCACACATCGCTCCCATGCACCAGTTGTCTGTCCCGCTCCAGCATACAGCCCTCCATGTAGTGATCAAACAGGAAGCGGCTCCGGGTAGCGGCGGACAGAATGTAGTCGTAGGTGCGGGTATTGCCGACATTCCACTGGCTGGTCTGATCCCGGCAGGGCAGGATCAGCTCCAGCTCCAGACCCGGAAGCACCGGAGCCAGATCCAGCACCTTCAGAGCCGCCACGGTGTCAAAGCCAATGGCTCCCCCGGCCCGGAACACACGGGCACCCCGCCCGTACAGCTCCCGGATGGCCGCATCCAGGAGCGCAGGCAACAGCACCGCATGAGCCGGATCGATCTGCCGATGTCCGGTGAAGCACACCGTGCGGATGGGGCTGTTCCCCTCCGGCAGTCCATCCTCCCCGCCCAGAGGCAGATCAGTTCGTACCTTCTGCATCATTGGAAATGGTCACATTCCCGGAGACCGTGTCGCAGTCGATGGTCATACTGCCGTCTCCGTACACCTGACGACGGTTCCCGCCCTGGGTGGCAAAGCCGTTCACTGTGAGCTCCCCGCTGACGCTGTCCATATTCACCGTGAAACCGGGAACGGAGGCGGGCAGGTGTATCTCCAGCCGTCCGCTGACGCTTTCGACAGACACCTTACGGGCGGCCTGCGTCAGCGTCAGGGTCAGCGTGCCGGAGGCGGTGTCCAGGTCCACCTCATCGGCAGTGCCAATGATGGAAATATCGCCGCTGGCGCTGGACACGGAAACTTCCCCTGCCTTCTCCGTCAGAGTCAGGTTTACCTGGCCGGAGGCAGTATCCACATCCACCTTACCGACTTTTCCGCCAAAGGTGATACCTCCGCTGGCGGATTCCATATCCACCGTATCCGCCGTGGCATTCACCACCTGTACCTGCCCGGAGGCGGTGTCCACATCCAGCTCCCGCACAGTCAGATCCGTCACCGTCACGGCACCGGAAGCGGTGTCCACATCCAGCCGGTCAGCCCGCAGGCCGCTGACCTGCACCGAGGCCGATGCCGTATCCAGCTTGACAGAGGTCATATCCTCCAGCCAGGCGGCGGGCACAGTGACGGTCAGGCTCTTTTCAGAAATATGGAAGGCCAACAACCGGGAAGGCTCGCAGAATTTGACGGTCAGCTTGCCGTCCGCCACCCGCCAGCGGAGCTGGTCACGGGTGTCTGTGTCCCCTTTGGAGGACTGCTCCTGAATGGTCAGGGTGTCCCCCTCGCCGGGGACGATGGTCACACTCCCCGCCAGCCAGTCAATGTCAAGGGATGTGATCCTCTCGGTGAACGCATGATCCCCCACCGAGTAGTCGCTGTCGTCGTACCAGTAGGAATTGGCAAAGCCCAGGTTGAGTATCTGCGGGAACCAGCCGTCATTCTCTCCGCCCCCATAGTATCCCATAAGGCAAACGGCGAAAAGGCCGCCCAAGAGGCCAAGCACCAAAAGCCAGATCACGATCCGCACGGCGGCACCGGCGTTGGCTTGTTTCTTTCGTTCGGTTCTGTCAGTCTTATCCATATCTGTTCTCCTTTCCTTGTTGGGTACAAGTCACAGCCGTATATCAAAGATGGCCTTGATGATATTGTCCACGGCCACAGCGATGAGGAAGATCAGCCAGGTGAACGCCCAGCCCTGGGTCGCAAAGCTGACCGCCAGGTAAGCGACCACCGTCAGCATCCACAGTGCCCCGGAGATAGCCTTGTACACCTTGCCCCGGCTCCCCTTCGGCTCATCATCGTCCTCGTCATTGTCATCGTCATATGCCCGGTCTGACTGGGCATCCTCCGTCCCCATGGGCGACCCGCCGCTGTTACCATTGCCGATCATGCCCGGATGGCGCATGATCTCCGGCTTGGTCATGGTGTTGAATATAATCAACGCCGTGGCTACAGCCACGATGAAGAACAGGGAGGCAGGTGCCAGATTCCCCCACTGCGAAAGGAATACGCAGGGGATCCAGCACAGAATATACATAGCCACCGACACAGAGGTCAGCACAGCCGAGCGGGATCTGTACCGATTCATGATGTCCCGAGCCTCCTCACGGCCGGTCTTACCCCACCGGCGGTACCAGAAGTGATTCTGCATGATGTCTGGCTTCAGGATGCTGTTGAAGATCAGCATACCGGTGGCCACGGCGATCATGCCGAACATCAGCACCATCCCCACCATCTCGTTGTACACCAACAGGATGGGCGGGGTGACGCACAGGATATACAGAGCCACGGCCACTGCTGTCAGGATGGCCGACCGGAGCCTGTACCGGCGGACGGAATCCTTCTCCTCCTGGCTCAAGGGGGGCAGACCGGGGTCAGCTGTGGCCCGGCCTGTGCTTCCGGCCTGTGTCGTGCCGGAAAAGGACGGATCGGTCGATGTCGGTGCGGTGCCTGCCATCTCGGCCAGCAGGGCACTGACATCCCCCACGCTGGAGATAGCCATGTTGTAGGCCGCCGCCGGGGTGCGTCCCTCGGCCACAAAATCGTCATATTTTTCGTACAGATTCTGTACCATTTCCATTCGCAGCTCCTCCACCCGCTCGCTCCGGGGGGTGTCTGCAAAAATGGTGTCAATGTAATCCTTCAATTTTGCCTTCATCTCACTGTGATTGCTTTCGCTCATGGTAAGTCTCCTCCAAGTAATCATGTATGGCAGTACAGTCACGACTGTTTTGCGGTGCCACCGTGTAGCCCGGGGCGGGCATTCACAGCTGCTCCGGCTGGCAGGCTCTGACCTGCGCATTCTGTGGGCAAATCAACTTCTCGATCATTTCGCTGGCTTCCCGCCACTCCGCCACCTGGCGTTGGTACTCATCCCGCCCGGTCGGCGTGATGGCATAGTAGCGTCTGCGGGCACCGGTGGACTCATCGCCCCAGTAGGAACGGATGAAGCCGCTCTCCTCCAGCCGCTTGAATACCGTGTACAGGGTGGCCTCCTTAAGCTCATACCTGCCGTCCGTCAGGTTGTACAGGTTCCTGTTGATACGGTATCCGTAGCTGTCCCCGCCCATCAGGGAGGCCAGTATGATGGTATCGGTGTGTCCCCGAATCAGATCTGCTGTTATGGACATACCCTCACCTCCTATGAATACAGTATATCACAAAGTACCTCGCCTGTCAAGGTATTTCATAAAATAATTTATACTTTTTTACTGTATATCTTTTTTGGCCCATCCGATGTCAAAAAGCAGGGACGCTCGCCTGTGCGATGTCCCTGCCCTGATTCGGTTGTTGAAGGCTTACTGCACGCCCTTGACCGTATACCCGGCCTTTTGCACAGCCTCTGTCAGCACCTCATCTGCTACCTGGGTGCCCGGCATCACCGTCACTGTCACCCGGTTCTGGCTGTGATCTGCCACAGCCTTTGCCACGCCGGGCAGTGCCTCCAGTACCTTCTGCACTCTGACCTCGCAATGGGGGCACATCATACCTTCCACCTGCATGATCTTTTCCATATTCATGACCTTTCCTTTCTAATACTTTTATCTACATTTGCTTTTCAGGATTCCATTTTTTCTTCCCCGGCGCAGGCCGCCATGCGGTCAAGAACCGCCTGGAACCTGGGTTCCCCACGCAAGGGCTGGTAGGCACGGCCCGCAGACAGACTGCGCAACAGGCGGGCGCACTTGCTCTGCCTTGCGTCGGCACTTTCCTGCCGCTGGCACACCACCTGATCAATGACCACTGAGGGGTAGATGGCACTGTCCGGACGACGGTCAAAGGCCATGGCGTACTCTGCCATCCTTTCCAGGTAGGAAAGGGCTGTGTCACGGTCTCCCTCCGTCAGGTACAAAAGAGCCAGTTGATGGCAGGAGTTAGCCAGCCGATCCGCATAGAACAGGGGTGTGTCCTCGAAGATGACGGAGAAGATGTCCATCCCCTTTTTCAGTATGGCAATCTTCTGCCCCACAGTATACCTGTCGCCGGAGATATCCGGGACGCAGGCCAGGTTGTACAGGTGCCACCAGATGTTATCGGCAAAGAGGATCAGGTTTTCCTGAGCCTGCCGGAAGGCCACATCGCCGGTCAGCACCGTGGCCTTGATGATCTCCTGGCTGTACGCCATACTGTGAAACTGATCCGCCAGCTCCAGTGCCTGGATGCCGTCTCCCAGCTGATGGGCGTATATATCGCACAGCGTTTTCCGGGTCTCGTCCCGCAGTCTGTCATCGGTGCTGTCCTCCAGAATGTGGCGGCACAGGGACACCGCTTCCCCCAGGGCGGCCTGTACGGCGGCTCGTGCGGAGGATGCGGCGGCGGCATTTCGTTCCCCCCCGCCTCTGGTCTCGGCTCGCTGTGCCACCATCTGCGCATACAGGGAGAGCACCTGAGCCGTCTCCAGTCGGATGGCATCACTGGAAGGCATTTCGGCCATGGCGTTGCGCAGTACCTCCAGAGCCTCCACCACCCGGTCGCTGTCCAGCAGTCTGTCTGCCTGCTCCAGGTAGGCCTGTTCCCTCTGCCTTTTCTGGTTGTTGGTGTAACAGAGCAGCTCATCCATGTTGACGCTGAAATAGTCGGCAATGGCCGGTAGCGTGCCCATGTCGGGGTAACAGATGCCGGACTCCCACCGGGACACCGCCTGCGGTGTCACCCCCAGGTAGGCGGCCAGTTGATCCTGAGTCACATCATTCTTCCGGCGCAACAGCCGTATCTTCTCACCGATTCTGATCTTTTCCAAGCGGGTGCCCCTCCTTGTCATGATCTACCGCTTCTATTATACCTCGCCCCGTCAGAAAAGTCAATAGATTGTTGATAATTTGCGCAATTTGTTAATATAATTAAAGCGTTACAGGTTACAGTTCAGGTGGGGGTACGGGATGCGGTGGGGAACTTCTTGAAAGAAGTTCCCCACACCCCTCAAGAACTTTCAAAACAGGTATTGTGTATGATTCGAAGCGTTATTCTGTCATATATTTGTTGTCGTTTTTCCAAAGGAGCCAGCGTTGCTGATGCCCAAAACAGCAGAAACGCCTTCGCGGGGGCCCCTCGCCCCGCTCTACGGCGGAAAAGGGAGCGCACGGCGGGGGTAGGTGAACTGTAACCGTTACAGTTCAGATGCTTGACTATGACATATCTGCATTATCCCATGCTCCGTATAGATTTTACGCCTGGGCTTTGCCCATCCCCCCGACCCCCTTCCCGCCGGGAAGGGGGAGAACCTATATTCTTTTGCAAGGGGCTTCGCCCCTTGCATCCCTGCTCTTTATATCGGTCAGTTGTTACTCTTTCCAAATGCAAGATGATGACGATAGTGTGTGCCGGGGTGTCCCTTCTCCACCGTGGAAGAGGAACCCTCGCAACTACGCCCAGCGTTATCCTACATCCGGTCAGAACAGCTGGCGTCTGACATAATAGGCGGGAATGCAAGGGGCCGCAGGCCCCTTGCGAAAAATACTTAGGCTCTCCCCCTTCCCCGCCGGGGAAGGGGGCCGGGGGGATGGGGCTATAAGACTTAAAGTACATAGAATAAACGGATACATCACGGTCATTTGAACTGTAACATAAAGTGTGTTACAGTTCAACCGGGGTACGAAAGAACGCCCGTGGCTTCTTGAAAGAAGCCGGAACGACCAAAAAAGGCCGGTGCTCCTGCACCAGCCCCTCTTGGGAATACTTACTCTGCCTTTGCGGGCTCGGCAGCGTCCTGAGCCTTCTCGGCCTTAGCGGCCTTCTTATCCTTGGCATCATCGGCGCTGGTCTCAGCCGGCTTCACATAGTCCACCATTCTGATCACAGCGGTCTCTGCGCCGTCGCCTCTCCTCTGGCCCAGCTTGAAGATCTGGGTGTAACCGCCCTTGCGGTCGGCGTAAAGGGATGCATATTCGGTGAAGACCTTGGTGACAACGCTTTCCTTGGTGATGTAAGCGAGAGCCTCACGGCGACTGGCCAGTGTGTTCTCCTTACCGAGAGTAATCATCTTCTCTGCGATGGAACGGACTTCCTTAGCTCTTGCAAGGGTGGTGATAACCTGGCCGTTCTCAAGCAGCAGAGTGACCAGACCGCGGAGCATGGCTTTTCTCTGATCGGTCGGTCTTCCGAGTTTTCTGGTTCCGGGCATTTTCATTGCCTCCTTCTGCTGTACTGAATCTTTACTTCAAACGAATGGGCGGGTTCCGTTCTGTAGCGGATACCCTGTCACTCCTCTTCCTTTTTCAGGTCAAGGCCGAGGGAGTGTAGCTTCTGGATCACTTCTTCCAGCGACTTCTTACCGAGGTTGCGAACCTTGATCATGTCCTCCTCGGTCTTGTTGGTCAAGTCCTCTACCGTATCAATGCCTGCCCGCTTCAAGCAGTTGAAGCTGCGCACAGACATGTCAAGCTCCTCAATGGTCATCTCAAGAACCTTTTCCTTCTTGGTCTCTTCTCTCTCGATCATGATTTCAGCCTTCTTTGCTTCATCTGACAAATCCACAAACAAGTTGAGATGCTCGTTGAGAATCTTGGCCCCGAGCGAGATCGCTTCCTTAGCGGAGATGGTGCCGTTTGTCACCACTTCCAGCGTCAGCTTATCGTAGTCGGTGATGTTACCCACACGGGTATTTTCCACATTGTAGCTTACCTTGTAGACCGGCGTGTAAATGGAATCGGTGAAGATGGTGCCGATCGGCACGGACATGGATGACATATTCACGGGATCGCAGTGAAGCTGCTTATTGCGCTCCTGAGATACATAGCCCCGGCCGCTCTCAAAGGTCAGCTCCATGTAGAACCGTGCATTTTCGGAGAGGGTGCAGATGTGGTGATCGGGATTCAGGATCTCGATGTCGGAATCCTGCTTGATGTCTCCGGCAGTGACCTCATGGTCCCCCGTCACATCAATGATCACCGTCTTGGGATCCTGGCCGTGCAGCTTGGCTGTGATCCCCTTGACATTCAGGACGATCTCGGTCACATCCTCCACCACACCGGGCACTGTGGAAAACTCATGCAGAATGGCCTCATTCTTGCCGTCGATCTTGATGCTGGTGACAGCCACGCCAGGCAACGAGCTGAGCAGTACACGGCGCAGGGAGTTACCCAGAGTGATGCCATATCCCCGTTCCAGAGGCTCTACGACAAAGGTACCTCTGGTACCGTCCGGGCTGAGGTCGGTCGTCGTAATATTGGGCTTCTCAATCTCTATCATTCCAAATAATACCTCCTTCTGCTATTTGGGAAAACGAATTTCCGATGGCTCCTGTCCCTTATAGGCACAGGAATTCCCGAAGGTGCGAGGCGAACACATGCCTGCGCCACACAGTCTCCATGACACATCGGACGATGTGCCTCCGTGGCATGATCCACGGGCAGGGCCTATGTGCGCTACCGTCCTTACGGGACTGGGATGCGGAAAGCGAAGGGTAACGGGTAAGTGAGGTGATGCGCATCCGTGCGCCACCGCAGTGCAACACCGTACACCGGCCAGCGACCGGGAACGGCCTGCCCCTTTGTCTTTCTGCCTGCGCAGTCGGGCTTTCGGGGAATTACTTGGAATAAAGCTCGACGATCAGCTGCTCGTTGAACTCGAAATCAATGTCCTCACGGGCGGGCATAGCCACGACCTTGGCGGTGAAATTCTTCTTATCAGAATCCAGCCACTTGGGTGTGCGGACACCACCCTCAGACTCAGCCAGACCCTTGAACTTCACGGAAGAACGGCTGGACTCCTTGACGGCGATCACATCACCGGGCTTCACGATGAAGGACGGCACATTGACCTTCTTGCCGTTGACGGTGAAATGACCGTGCAGGACCAGCTGACGGGCATCACGACGGCACTCGGCCATACCCATGCGGTACACCACATTGTCCAGTCTGCGCTCCAGCAGGATGAGCAGGTTCTCACCGGTCATGCCTTCCTTGCGGTCAGCCTCCTCGTAGTAGTTCCGGAACTGTCTCTCCAGCACGCCATAGTATCTCTTGGCGGTCTGCTTCTCTCTCATCTGCATCCCGTACTCTCTCATCTTCTTGACATCAGCACCATGCTGACCGGGAGCAGAGGTTCTGCGCTCCACAGCGCACTTACCGGTGACGCAGCGGTCGCCCTTCAGGTACAGCTTCTTACCCTCTCTGCGGCAGAGCTTGCACGCAGGGCCTGTGTATCTTGCCATAATTCTTCTCCTCCTATCAACTATCAATTAGACCCTTCTGCGCTTGGGGGGTCTGCAACCGTTGTGGGGAATGGGGGTCACATCACGGATCAGCGTGACGGAAAGACCGACAGTCTCCAGGGCACGGATGGCGGACTCACGACCTGCGCCGGGTCCCTTCACATAAACCTCCACAGACTTCAGGCCGTGGTCCACTGCGATCCTTGCAGCGGCCTCGGATGCGGACTGTGCAGCGAACGGAGTGGATTTCCGGGATCCCTTGAAGCCCAGCTCACCGGCTGATGCCCAGGAGATCGCATTGCCGTTCACATCGGTGATGGTGACAATTGTGTTGTTGAAGGTAGACTGAATATGCACCGTGCCTTTTTCAATATTTTTTCTTTCGCGGCGCTTCTTCGTAACCTTGGCGGCCTTATCATTCTTTGCCATTTTTCATGCCACTCCTTTACTTCTTCTTGTTTGCGATGGTCTTGGCGGGGCCTTTTCTTGTCCTTGCGTTGGTCTTGGTGCGCTGACCTCTCACAGGCAGACCCTTTCTGTGCCGGATACCACGGTAGCAGTTGATCTCGACCATGTTCTTGATGTTCAGGGACACCTCCCGGCGGAGGTCACCCTCCACGGAGTAGGACTTCTCGATCTCATCACGGAGCTTTGCAATTTCGTCCTCGGTCAGATCCTTGGCACGGGTATCGGGATTGATACCGGTGGCGGCCAGGATGTCGTTGGCGCTCTTGCGGCCGATTCCGTAGATGTAGGTCAGAGCGATCTCCACACGCTTGTTGTTGGGAATATCAACACCAGCTATACGAGCCATTTCCTTTTCACCTCTCTGTGTGATTTAGTTCCGTCCTCACAGGGACGGGCATTTTCTGAAAAGACGATCTTGGGTGGATCAGGCGATCTCATCCCTGTCTCTGCTTGTGCTTGGGGTTCTCGCAGATGACCATGATCTTGCCTTTTCTCTTGATGATCTTGCACTTCTCGCAGATCTTCTTCACGGACGGTTTCACTTTCATCGGTGATTACCATACCTTTCTCAGTAGTTGGGGTTTTACTTTGAACGCCAGGTTATGCGGCCCTTGTCGAGGTCGTATACCGACACCTCGATGGTCACACGGTCTCCCGGCAGGATCCTGATATAGTTCAGGCGGAGCTTCCCGGAAATATGGGCGGTCACCAGGTGGCCGTTGGGAAGCCTCACTTTGAAGGTTGCGTTGGGCAATGCCTCCTCCACAACACCTTCAAACTCAATGACATCATCCTTTGGCAGAACAATCCCTCCCTTACATATGAATGGAAACTGATAGTTTTGAATACAGACTGTGTGGTTTCCGGGTCAGAACGAAGGGTCTATCCCGGTCAGATTGATGACTCCATCCGAGGTCAGGGCCACCGAATTCTCATAGTGGGCGGACAGGCTGCCGTCCAGTGTCTTCACCGTCCAGCCGTCGTCCAGCTCTCGGACATCCTCCCGGCCGATATTCACCATCGGCTCAATGGCCAGGGTCATACCGGCGCACAGGCGTGGCCCCCGTCCCGGCGTCCCGTAGTTGGGTACATCCGGAGATTCATGCAGCTCGTGACCCACACCGTGGCCCACATACCGCTTGACCGTGGAAAAGCCGTTGTGCCTGACAAGGGTGTCGATGGCCGCCCCGATATCGCCCAGGCGGTTTCCCACCTTCAGCATCTCCAGTCCGGCGAAAAAGCTGTCCCTTGTGACCTGGATCAGGCGAAGCGCCTCCTCGCTGACCTTCCCCACCGGGATGGTCCGTGCGGAGTCGCCGTGGAAGCCCTTGTAGAAAGCTCCCACATCGATCTTTACGATGTCCCCCTCCTGGAGGAACCGTTTCCTGGATGGAATGCCATGGATGACCTCATCATTGATGCTGATGCAGGCACTGGCCGGGAATCCGGCGTACCCCAGGAAGGAGGGTTTTGCCCCCGCCTTCTCAATGCTCTCCCGTACCACACGGTCAAGCTCATAGGTACTGACACCCTCCCGGACATGATCACGGGCACGAAGCAATGCCTCGCCCGTGATGCGTCCGGCGGCCATCATGGCTTTGATCTGATCACCGTTTTTCAGTTGAATCATACTTTACCTCGAATGGGGCTATCACTCCACAGAAGCCAGCGCAGAGAAGACGGCACGGGTCGTATCGGCGACCTCCTCCTGTCCTTCCACGGTAATGAGAATGCCCTTCTTGGCGTAGTAAGCCTTCAGGGGTTCTGTCTGTGCGTGATAGGTCTCCAGTCTCTTGCGAACTGTTTCCTCGGCATCGTCGTCTCTGATATAGAGCTTGTTGCCGCACTTGTCGCAAATACCGGTCTGCATGGGAGGGAGGTAAACCACATGGTAGGATGCCCCGCAGTGGCAGACTCTCCGCCCGCTCATGCGCTCGATGATCTTCTCATCGGGTACCTCCAGGCTGAGGACAGCGTCCATGGCCACGCCCATCTGATCCAGGGCTTCTGCCTGGGGGATGGAACGGGGGAAGCCATCCAGGATGAATCCGTTCCTGCAGGAATCGCTGGCCAGCTTTTCCCGGATGATGCCGATGACGACCTCATCCGGAACCAGCTTGCCGGCATCAATGTAGCTCTTTGCCGACTTGCCCAGCTCCGTACCCTCCTTGATCGCGGCCCGGAGGATGTCTCCGGTGGCGATGGCGGGGATGTTGTACTTTTCCGAGATCCTGGCGGACTGGGTGCCCTTACCGGCACCGGGTGCGCCCAACAGTATCAGTTTCATGGGTTTATCTCTCCTTCCGGCATATGGTTTGAAGGGGTTTTTCAGAATGACGGTTGACGGGCATACATGTCACATCAAGCATCCGAGCATCCCCGCATCAGTCAAGGAAGCCCTTGTAGTTGCGCAGTGTCATCTGTGCTTCCAGTTCACGGAAGGTCTCCAGAGCCACACCGACTACGATCAGCAGGGAGGAACCGCTGAAGGCCAGATCCGAGATGCCGTAGCCGTCCACTGCATACCAGATCGCATTGACGATCATAGGCACGCCGGAGAGCACGCAGAGGAACAAAGCCCCCAGGAAGGTGATCCGATGCAGGATCTTGTTGATATACTCGATGGTCGGTCTTCCGGGACGGATGCCGGGAACGGCACCGCCGTTGGAGCGCAGGTTGTTTGCCACCTCCACAGGGTTGAAGGAGATCATGATGTAGAAGTAAGCAAACAGGATGATCAGGATGATATACACAGCGATGTAGGGGAAGCTGGTGTAACCCAGATAGTTATTGATCCAGTCCGCCCAGGCATGACCGGGAGCGAACCCGGCAATGGTCGAGGGGATGCTGACGATGGAGCTGGCAAAGATGATGGGCATGACGCCGGCCATATCCAGCTTCAGGGGCAGTGTCGAGGACTGGCCGCCATACATCTTGCGGCCCACCACACGCTTGGCGTACTGCACGGGGATACGGCGCTCCGAATTGGAGAACCACACCACAGCCACGGTAGCGGCCAGCAGGACAGCCAGGAACAGGAGGAACAGCAGGGCACCTACGATATAGAGGGGCGCACCGCTGAGCTTGCTGCCCAGCGCACCGGTGCCGGAACCGAAGCAACGGTTCCACAGGCTTCCGGCCAGGGCGGGCAGACGGGAAATGATGTTGGCGAACAGGATGATGGAGATACCGTTTCCGATACCCTTCTCGTTGATCTTCTCGCCCATCCACATGATGATGGCCGCACCGGTGCAGTAGCAGGCAACCAGTACAATCTTACCGAAGACGGTATTGCCCGCAGGGGTCAGCATCCCCATATTGGCAATGTACAGTGTGTAGCCGATACTGGTGACAATAGCCAGCAGGATGGTAATGCCACGGGTCAAGAGGGACAGCTTCTTGCGGCCTTCCTCACCCTCCTCCTTGGACCACCGCTCCAGCGTCTTGAACGCTATGGTCAAAAGCTGGACCACGATGGATGCCGTGATGTAGGGGGAGACGGACAGGGCGAACAGGGTGGCTCTGGACAGAGCACCACCGGAGAGCAGGTTCAGCCAGCTCAAGGCGTTGCCGCCCTGGCTGTCGAAATAGTACCTAAGAGCCTCGGAGTTGATCCAGGGAAGGGGCAGGGCAGAGCCCAAACGGTAAAGGACTACGATCAGCAGGGTAAACAGGAGCTTATTTCTGAGCTCTGGGATTTTCCATGCGTTTTTCAAGGTCTTAAGCATCCTTATACCTCCTCTGCCTGTCCACCTACTGCTGTAATCTTCTCCTTTGCAGCTCCCGTAAAGCGGGCAGCCTGAACAGTTAATTTCTTGGTCAGTTCTCCGTCACCGAGAACCTTCAGCCCGTCATAGGGCTTGCGGATGATCTTCTTCGCCAGCAGCACCTCCAGGTTGACGGTGTCGCCGTCCTGGAATCTGTGCTCCAGCGTACCGATGTTCACCGTGGCATACACCGTGGCGAACTTGTTGTGGAAGCCTCTCTTCGGCAGCTTGCGGTACAGGGGGAGCTGGCCGCCCTCGAAGCCGGGGCGAACACCGCCGCCGGAGCGGGCGTTCTGTCCCTTGTGGCCCTTACCGGCGGTCTTGCCGTTACCGGAGCCGGTGCCTCTGCCCTTTCTCCAGGCAGACTGTGTAGAACCCTCAGCGGGTCTCAATTCATTCAGTTTCATGCTCTTTCCCTCCTTACTCAGTCGTTGACATTCTCGACCGTGACAAGGTGAGCGAGAACCTTGACCTTACCGGCCAGCACTGCGTTGTCCTCATGAACGATGCAGTCACCGATCTTGCGCAGACCGAGAGACTGAGCGGTCTTGATCTGATTGGGCTTAGCGGCGATCAGACTCTTTGTCAGTGTTACCTTTTTCATGATTCTGACCTCCTTACGCCTTGATCTGATCCACGGGGATGTCGCGGATCTTCGCCACTTCCTCGATGGTGCGCAGTTCCTTCAGGCCTGCCATGGTAGCCTTCACCACATTGGTGGGGTTATCCGAGCGCAGGCACTTGGCACGGATGTTGGAGATACCGGCGCACTCCAGCACGGCACGCACCTTACCACCGGCGATGATACCGGTACCAAGGGCAGCGGGCTTGAGCATGACCTTACCTGCGCCATACACACCCATCACCTCGTGGGGAATGGTGGTTCCCTTCAGAGACACGGTGATCATATTCTTCTTGGCATCCTCGATACCCTTGCGGATAGCCTCGGGCACCTCGGCAGCCTTACCAAGACCAACGCCTACATGTCCGTGCTCGTCGCCCACGACCATGAGCGCTGCGAAACGGGCCACACGGCCACCCTTGACGGTCTTGGAAACACGGTTCAGGGAAACGAGCGTTTCCTTCAGCTCGACTTCACCCGGATTAAACTTATTAGCCATTTCTGTTTCCTCCTGAAATGTTGTTCAAACGAATCGTTGGTTTGAACAGTGTACAAACCGGACTGATCCGACACACCGGATCAGAACTTCAGGCCGCCCTCTCTGGCGCCTTCAGCCAACTCCGATACACGTCCGTGATAGAGATAGCCGCCTCTGTCGAAAACGACTTCTGTGATGCCCTGTGCGATGGCACGCTCGGCGATCTGCTTGCCCACTTCCCGGGCGGCAGCCTTGTTGCCGCCATTGGCGGTAAAGCCGGCACCATAGGTAGAAGCGGCAACCAGGGTAACGCCCTTCACATCGTCGATGATCTGGGCACTGATGTTTGCGTTGGAACGATACACAGCCAGACGGGGACGCTCAGCCGTACCGGAGATCTTGCTACGGATGCGGATATGTCTCTTCAGCCGGGCCTGGTTACTGTCCTTTTTCGTTACCATACTGTTCCACTCCTTTCATTACTTACCGGTCTTTCCGGCCTTGCGGCGGACAGACTCGTCGATATAGCGGACACCCTTGCCATGGTAGGGCTCAGGGGGTCTCTTGCCGCGGATAACGGCTGCGGCCTGGCCGACCTCCTGCTTGTCAATGCCCTTGACGACAATGATCAAGCTGGAGCTGATCTTCTCGGTGGTCATCCTGTCAATGCCCTGCTTCTTGATCTCATCCTCGCTGGGCACCTCATACTTGATGGTGTCGGTATCCTCGATGATGAACTTATCCTGGGGCATACCGGTGTTGGGCATGAGGGAGTGACCCAGGTACAGCTGGAGGTTCTTCCCCTGCTTGACGGCCTTGTAGCCGACACCCACGATCATCAGCACCTTCTTGTAGCCATGTGTCACGCCGGTGACCATGTCCTGGAGCAGGGCACGGGTCAGGCCGTGGAGGCTACGATCCTCTGCTTCATCCGTGGGGCGGGTGACAACCAGCTCATTGTCCTTCACCTGGATGTTCATTCTGTGGTTGAAGTTCTTGGTCAGGGAGCCGAGGGGGCCTTTCACAGTGACGACATTGCCGTCAGCCACCTGTACAGTCACGCCTGCGGGGATCACCACGGGCATTCTACCAATTCTTGACATATCTTCGTACCTCCCGTTCCATTACCAGACAAAGGCCAGGACTTCGCCGCCCACATGGAGGGCACGAGCCTTCTTGTCCGTGATGACGCCCTTGGAGGTGGAAACGATCGCAATGCCCAGACCGTTCATCACCTGGGGCATATCCTCGCAGCTTGCGTACACACGCAGACCGGGCTTGGATACGCGCTTGATCCCACGAATGACCTTCTGCTTACCGGGCAGGTACTTGAGGGTCACACGAATGGTACCCTGCTTGCCATCGTCCACGATGGTGTAGTCCTTAATGTAGCCCTCATCGACGAGGATCTGCGCAATGGCCTTCTTCATTTTGGATGCCGGGATGTCCACAGTTGCATGCTTCGCAGTGTTTGCGTTTCTGATTCTTGTGAGCATATCGGCAATAACATCTGACATTTGCATATTACTTTCCTCCTGATGCAAGTTATCAAAATCTTGCTGCCACAGTGTGGCGGCATATCGATGGTTAACCGTCCTCCGTTACAGGTGAGGATGACCGCTTCCTGCATGCTTTACACAGGCCGCCGGACGCTCCCTTACCCGGGAGGCCGGTTCCTTTCGATAGGTGGGGGCTCCCACCCCACAGGGTGGGATGAATGTCGCCGTCACAACCCCGAGCAGATGTTCCGTCGGGTCGCCATGAACGGCGGCAGAGTGGTGAAGGGCTCCCGGATCACCAGGAGGACTTCTTCACGCCGGGGATCTCGCCCTTGTAGGCCAGATTCCGGAAGCAGATACGGCAGATGCCGTACTTGCGGAGGTAAGCGTGAGGACGGCCGCAGATCTTGCAGCGGTTGTAGCGGCGGGTAGAGAACTTGGGCTCTGCCTGCTGCTTCAGAATCATCGACTTCTTAGCCATTTCCGTTTACCTCCATCAGTTCTTTGCAAAGGGAGCGCCCAGCCGGCGGAGAAGCTCACGGGCTTCCTCATCGGTGTTGGCGGTGGTGACGAAGCAGATGTCCATACCACGGATCTTATCCACCTTGTCGTACTCGATCTCGGGGAAGATCAGCTGCTCCTTCAGGCCCAGGGAGTAGTTCCCGCGGCCATCGAAGGCATTGGGGTTGATACCCTTGAAGTCACGGACACGGGGCAGAGCGAAGTTGAACAGACGGTCAACGAACTCATACATCCTGTCTCCACGGAGGGTGACCTTCACGCCGATCTTCATGCCCTGACGAACCTTGAAGTTTGCCACGGACTTGCGGGCGTAGGTGGGAACCGGCTTCTGACCGGTGATGGTGGCGATGTCGCTCATCACAGCGTCAATGGCCTTGGCGTTTTCCTTCGCTTCTCCCACGCCGACATTGATGACGATCTTGTCCAGCTTCGGGATCTGCATCACGCTCTTGTACTCGAACTGCTTCATGAGGGCAGGCGCGATCTCACTGGTATACAAATCCTTGATTCTTGCCATGTTCGTCGTCCTCCTCAATCAAACTTGTATCCGCACTTGGTGCAGACACGAACCTTCTTACCGTCGGCCACCTCGGTGCGGGTGCGGACACCCTTCTCACACTTGGGGCAGAACAGTGCGACCTTGCTGGCGTAGATGGCGCCCTCGGCGTCCACGATACCGCCGGCCTCGCCCTGTCTTCTGGGCTTGACATGCTTATGGATGATATTGGCTCCCTTGACCAGGACCTTGCCCTCATCGGGGGATGCGGCAATGACCTCGCCCTTGACGCCCTTATCGTCACCGTTGAGTACGATCACAGTATCGCCCTTCTTTACATGCAGATGCTTCATTTTGCGATACCTCCTTACAGTACTTCGGGAGCCAGAGACAGGATCTTCAGGTAATCCTTCTCACGGAGCTCTCTTGCGACCGGCCCAAAGATACGGGTTCCACGGGGGGTCTTATCATCCTTGATGATGACGGCTGCGTTCTCATCGAACTTGATGTAAGAGCCGTCTGCACGGTGCACACCGTGCGTGCTTCTGACGATGACAGCCTTGACGACTTCACCCTTCTTTGCCATACCGCCGGGGGTTGCCTTCTTGACGCAACACACCACGACATCGCCGATGTTGGCATACCGGCGGCCTGTGCCGCCCAGCACACGAATGCACATCAGCTCCTTGGCACCGGTGTTATCGGCAACCTTCATCAATGTCTGCTGCTGAATCATGTTTTCCTCCTACTGTTTCAATACGCCACAACGTATTTACTATTCGAATTCAGGCCGTGACATTCACCTGCCGGCCTTCGCAGGTTGGAAGGCAGGTAAGTGAATTACTTTGCCTTCTCAAGAACCTGAACCAGTCTCCATCTCTTGGTCTTGGACAGAGGTCTGGTCTCCATGATCTCCACACGGTCGCCCACGCCGCACTCGTTGTTCTCGTCATGGGCATGAACCTTCAGGGTACGCTTGATGATCTTGCCGTATATGGGGTGTCTCACATTATCCTCAATGGCGACCACCACGGTCTTGTCCATCTTGCTGCTGACGACCAGGCCGACTCTGGTTTTTCTCAGTGCTCTCTCTTCTGTCATGACTGTTCCTCCTTATGCGTTCTTCTCATTGAGAACGGTCATTACTCTTGCGATGTCGTGCTTGACCTCGGCGATCTGATGGGGGTTATCAAGCTGATTGATCGCATGCTGGAAGCGGAGGTTGAAAAGCTCTTTCTTCAGCTCCTTGAGCTTGTTTTCCAGCTCAGAAGCATCCAGTTTTCTCAGTTCTTCTGCCTTCATCGCTTACGCCTCCTCTGTAGCTTTGGTGATGAACTTGGTCTTGATGGGGAGCTTGTGGCTGGCAAGACGCATAGCCTCTCTGGCCGTAGCCTCATCAATACCGTCCATCTCGAACATCACACGACCGGGCTTGACAACAGCGACCCAGTACTCCACAGCGCCCTTACCGGAACCCATACGGGTCTCAGCCGGCTTCTCGGTGATGGGCTTATCGGGGAAGATCTTGATCCAGACCTGACCGCCACGCTTGATGTAACGGGTCATAGCAATACGGGCTGCCTCGATCTGGACGCTGGAGATCCATGCGGGCTCAGTGGCCACCAGGCCGTAGCTTCCGTAGGAAAGGGTGTTGCCGCGGGTGGCCTTGCCCTTCAGTCTTCCGCGCTGAACACGGCGGAATTTTACTCTCTTAGGCATCAACATAATCAGTTAGCGCCTCCTTCTTTCGGGGCTTCTTTCGGTGCAGTGGTTCTGGGCGTTCTCTCCACAGGACGGGGAGCGGCTCCTCTGTTGCCCTTGTCACCGAAGCGACGGTCTCCGCCGGGGCGACGGTCTCCACCGGGACGGCGATCACCGCCGGGACGACGGTCTCCGCTGGGGCGACGATCACCACCGGGGCGACGGTCGCCGGGCTTCCGGTCACCGGGCTTACGGTTGGGACGGGCGCTCTCCTGAGCGGCAGCCGAACGGTTGACCTCAGAGAGGATCTCTCCCTTGTAGATCCAGACCTTCACACCGATCTTGCCGTAGGTGGTGTTGGCTTCCCAGAAGCCGTAGTCGATGTCGGCCCGCAGGGTCTGCAGGGGAATGGTGCCCTCATGGTAGTGCTCGGTACGGGCGATCTCAGCACCGCCCAGACGGCCGCCGCAGGAGATCTTGATTCCCTTGGCACCGTTCTTCATGGTGTTGCGGATGGCCATCTTCATGGCACGGCGGAAGGACACACGGCGCTCCAGCTGGGAGGCCACATTCTCTGCCACCAGCTGGGCGTTCATGTCAGGCTGTCTGACCTCAACCACATTGAGAGCCACCGGCTTGCCTGTCATCTCCTCCAGCTTCTTCTTGTACTTGTCGATCTCGCTGCCGCCCTTACCGATGACCATACCGGGCTTGGCACAGTGGATGAACACACGGACACGGTGGCTGTCCCGCTCGATCTCGATCTTGGGGATGCCCGCATCCTGCAGGGTCTTCTTCAGATACTTTCTGATGTTGTAGTCGGAGACAAGGGTATCGCCGAACACTTCATCCTTGGCATACCATCTGGAATCCCAGTTCTTGATTACGCCCACACGCATACCGTGGGGATTGACTTTCTGTCCCATTTGTTCTGGCCTCCCTTTCTCAGTCTCTTTCCTTGACCACGATGGTCACATGGCTGGTTCTCTTCAGGATGCGGTCTGCGCTTCCCTTGGCACGCGGCATCATGCGCTTCATGGTAGGACCGGGGGTTACGAAGCACTCAGAGACATACAGTCTCGAAGCGTCCATATGGAAATTGTTCTCGGCGTTGGCCATGGCACTCCCCAACAGCTTGATGAGGTACTCGGAGGCACCTCTGCGGGTGTTCTTCAGGATCGCCATTGCCTTGTCGGCATCCTTTCCTCTGATGAGGTCAAGAACGATCTGCACCTTGCGGGGAGAAATTCTGGCATGTCTCAGATATGCAACTGCTTCCATGTTCTCTTACTTCCTCCCTGCTTACGAATTCGCGGTCTTGGTGCCGGAATGGCCCTTGAAGGTCCGGGTCGGGGCGAACTCGCCCAGCTTATGACCGACCATCTCCTCGGTGATATACACCGGAACATGCTTCTTACCGTCGTGAATTGCGATCGTGTGTCCGACAAATTCCGGGAATATCGTGGATGCTCTCGACCAGGTCTTGAGCACTTTCTTCTCATGCTTCTCGTTCATGGCGCAAACCCGTGCATACAGCTTTGCTTCCACATACGGAGCCTTCTTCAAGCTTCTGCTCATGAAATATTCCCTCCTTACTTAGCATTTCTGCGCTTGACGATGAACTTGTTGGTGCGAGCCTTCTTGTTCCTCGTCTTATAACCCAGCGCGGGCTTACCCCAAGGGGTAACAGGCGACGGATGACCGATGGGGGACTTACCCTCACCACCGCCGTGGGGGTGGTCACAGGGGTTCATGACAGAACCGCGGACTGTGGGGCGGATGCCCTTATGGCGGGTCTTACCAGCCTTACCGACCTTCACGGTGTCGTGCTCGTAGTTGCCGACCTGTCCGATGGTAGCCTTGCAGTCCAGACGGACGATGCGGACCTCACCGGAGGGCAGACGCACCTGAGCGATGCCGCCTTCCTTGGAGATGAGCTGTGCCATGACGCCGGCGGAGCGGGCAAGCTGTGCGCCCTTGCCGGGGTACAACTCGATGTTGTGAATGAAGGTACCGGTGGGGATGTTGGCAATGGGCAGGGTGTTTCCGGCCTTGATGTCCGCATCGGCACCGGAGTAGATCACATCGCCGACCTTCAGGCCCTCGGGAGCGATGATGTAGCTCCGGGTGCCGGCCTCATTCTGCAGCAGTGCGATGTAGGCGGTACGGTTGGGGTCATACTCGATGGCGACCACCGTATTGGGCGTAGCATCTGCACGCTTGAAGTCGATGATCCTGTACTTGACCTTATTGCCGCCGCCTCTGTGACGAACGGTGATGCGGCCATAGCTGTTACGGCCTGCGTTCTTCTTCTTGATGACGACCAGGCTCTTCTCGGGGGTATCCTTGGTGATGACCTGCTTGTAGTCCGGGACCGTCATATTCCTTCTGGAAGGTGTCGTAGGTTTGTACTTAATCGTAGCCATTGACTCAGACCTCCTTTAGTTCAGCCCTTCGAAGAACTCGATGGGCTTGGAATCGGCCTTCAGGGTCACAATGGCCTTCTTCCATGCGCTGGTGTACCCGGCATGGACGCCCATGCGCTTCGGCTTCTTCTTCATGTTGATGATGTTGACGCTTGCCACCTTGGTGCCGGCGAACATAGCCTCAACAGCGGCGGCGACTTCGGGCTTGGTCGCCTTCCTGTCCACACGGAAGACATACTTCTTGCAGACCGGTTTGGGCGGAAGCGGCTCACGCACGGTCTCGCCGGCACTCTCCGCTCTTGCCACCTTGTGCTGGTATCTTGCGGACTTCATTGCTTCCTTGGGGTCCTTGCGTACCTTGTTCTTTTCGCCGGACATAAGAGCGAAGCTCTCCTCGGAAATGACGGGAGCAATGATAATGTCCTCTGCCATTCTACTCATTACGCATATACCTCCTCAAGCTTCTTGACGGCTGCGGCGGTGATGACCATCTTGTCAGCCTTCATGATCTCGTACACATTGAGGGTACCCACCAGAGTGGTCTCCACACGGGCGAGATTGGCGCAGCTCTTCACGGTGAAGGGGTTGACCTCGGGAAGGACGATCAGCGCACGGGTGTCTACCTTCAGGGCGGCCAGCATATTGGCCATGACCTTGGTCTTGTAGCTCTCGCAGGTGATGTCGTCCACCACGATCAGCTTGCCCTCAGCCACCTTGGCGGACAGGGCACTGAACAGAGCGATGCGCTTTGTCTTCTTGTTCATACCGGTGCGCCAGGAGCGGGGCTTGGGGCCCAGGGCGACGCCGCCGTGTGTCCACTGAGGCGAACGGGTGGAACCCTGACGGGCCCGGCCGGTTCCCTTCTGTCTCCAGGGCTTCTTACCGCCGCCCGAGACCTCGGTACGGGTCAGGGTGGACTGGGTGCCCTGTCTCTGGTTGAGCAGGTAGGCTCTGACTGCGGCATGAAGGACGGCCCCGTTGATCTCTGCGCCGAAGATGGCGTCAGACAGTGCCATAGTGCCGACTTCCTGGCCGGCCATGTTGAATACAGTTACATTAGCCATGATTCATTCTCCTCCTTCCGCTTATGCTTTGACCGAGTCGCGGAGGAACACGATCCCGTCCTTGGCACCGGGCACGGCGCCCTTCACGGCGATCAGATTTCTTTCTGCGTCGATCTTGACGACTCTGAGGTTCTGAACGGTCACCTGCTCGTTACCGTACTGTCCTGCCATCCTCTTGTTCTTGTAGATGCGGGACGGGGTGGAGTTGGCACCCATGGAGCCGGGCTGACGGTGGATCGGGCCGGTGCCGTGGGTCATACGCAGGATGTGTGCATTCCAGCGCTTGACAACACCCGAATAGCCGTGTCCCTTTGTCATACCTGTTACATCGACCTTGTCGCCCGCGGCGAAGGTATCGACGGTAATGACATCGCCGACATTGTACCCGGAACAGTCATCAAAGCGGAATTCCTTCAGGTGCTTCTTGAGTTCCAGACCGTTCTTCTCGAAATGACCTTTCTCAGCCTTGCTCATCTGCTTCGCCTTGGCATTCATGAAGCCAAGCTGAACGGCGTCATACCCGTCGTTTTCGGTGGTCTTCTTCTGAGCGACCACACAGGGGCCAGCCTCAATGACGGTGACGGGAATTACATTCCCGGTCTCGTCAAAGATCTGAGTCATACCGATCTTCTTGCCGATAATACCCTTTTTCATTTGTTTTTCCTCCTGTAAATTATTGGTTGGCATTCCGACACGCTGTGTCGGTCATGTCAACATGACTTACAAAGTTACCGAACCGGAGTGTTTTCTCCCTCGGCTGTTGTCTTTGCTCACCCTTCGGTCGTCCTCCGGGTGCTTCCGGCCCGCGCGGGAGCCGGCAGCCGCGGCTTACGGCTGTGGGGAATGGATTCTGGTGCAGGATCCCGGTCAGTTGGCTTGATTACAGCTTGACCTCGATCTCCACACCGGCAGGGAGCTCCACATTCATCAGCGCATCCACAGTCTTCTGGGACGGCTTCAGGATGTCGATGAGTCTCTTGTGGGTCCGGTACTCGAACTGCTCACGGCTGTCCTTGTACTTGTGAACAGCACGCAGGATGGTCACCTTCTCGCAATCGGTGGGAAGCGGGATGGGACCCGAAACCTCGCAGCCGTTTGCCTTGGCCACAGCGACGATCTTCTCAGCCGCGGTGTCGATGAGGGTGTGATCATAGCTCTTGAGACGGACTCTGATCTTCTCTTTCACTGCCATTGTAACTTGCCTCCTTTTCAGATTTCGTCCGGCAGGTTTCCTTGACCGATAAAGGAAAAATTGTCCCACAGAACGATTTGCAAAAGCAGGGCTGACCGATCCAGCACGGACTCGTGCGTTCCTTCTCTCTCCCGATAAAAAAGGCGGAATCCGCCGGAATCACCAGGGAAAAAAGCAAGGCAAAAGGGATACAACAGGGATGTCAAACCGAAAAACGCACGGAACCTGCCGGATATGCTTCGCCCGATTTTCGGACATACTCCGCGAAAATTCCCTTCCCAGGCTCGGTATTCCCGGGTAGCAACCTCTCGCATCTACGCACACCAAGCCTTGATATTTTATCATAAAAGGCCAGGAAAATCAATAGAAAACCGGAAATTCGCCACAAAATTTCAGACGAAATTTTCACGAAATTTCCCCTCTATTTTTATGTATTATGCACATACTCTTTCCGTGCCCCGGCGTTACAGTCCACCTGCCCCCGCAGTACGCTCCCTTTTCCGCCGAAGAGCGGGGATAGGGGTCCCCGCGAGGGCGTTTTTGCTGTTTTCGGTAACAGCAACGCTGGCTCCCCGAAAAAGTCATATGGATAACGCTCCGATTCATATGAAAAAATGTTTTCAAAGTTCTTGAAGGGTTCGGGGAACTTCTTCCAAGAAGTTCCCCGCCGTAACCCCCGTACCTTTCGTACTCCGGTTGAACCGTGATGAAAAAAATCCTCGGAAACCGCCGGATTGGATACAGTTTGTTCACATGTTTGCTATATAATAGATAGGATGGTTGATCGCACGCACAAGGGGGCGACCCCGGCGGGCAGAGGGCCATCGGAAAGGGCGACTATTCATGAACCGTACCCGCATACTTCCCCGACTGGCCTTCTGGCTGTCAGCCGGTATGAGCCTCCTGTCCGTGATCCTGCGGTCGCTGGCCTTTCTGCTTCACTACGACCGGGAGGTCGGCTACTTTGATTCATCCGCCATACCCGTCCTCTGCCGGGTGCTCTCCGTGCTGGCTGTTCTCTGCCCTGTGCTGTGCGGACTGCTGATCCCCAAGAACACCCTGCCCGTCCGCACGGGTGGCGGTCGCCGGGATCTGATCGCCCTCCTGCCTCTTTGCGGATTCCTGCTCTTCCTCTGCCTGACGCTGGCCGGTATCGGAAAGCTCTCTATCCGGTTCCTGATACCCCTGGCCGTGCTGTCCGCCGGGGGAGCGGCCTACTTCCTGGGTGTCCTGCTGGGCTGGCGCCGCCGGGATCTGCTGGCTCTGGTGGGCTTCTGCCCTGTCCTGTGGGGTATCCTGGTCATCGCACAGACTTATACCGACCCGTATATCACCATGAACAGCCCCATCAAGCTGGCGGTGCAGTTCGGTGCCCTGGGGCTGATGCTGGCTCTGTGCGGTGAGCTGCGGTATCACCTGGAGCACCCCGCCCCCAGGGTGTACCTGGCCGTGCAGAGCATGGGCATGTTCTTCTGCCTGACGGCCTCTGTCCCCTACCTTGTCGCCGCACTGGCCGGCGTGGTGGATCACCCGCTCTACAACCTGTGGAGTGCGGTGCTTCTTGGGCTGGGTATCTACTTCTGCGGCCGCCTTATCCAGTTCCTTTTCCTGCGTCAACCGGAGGCATCCTCCCCGGCGGAGGCGGCAGATACCGGGACGGCATGGGATAGCGATACAGACCCAACCCCGCATACCCCGGACGGAGGTGCCGAGACCTGATACAGACCAGTGAAGGAGGTGTTACCATGCGCGCATCCCCCAATACCCGCATCCAATGGTTTCACAACGAGCTGGTGAAGAAGTCCTACCCCAACGCAGTCCGGCTGGCCGAGCGATTCCATATGTCCCGGCGGCAGGCTCAACGGGATATTGACTTCCTGAGAACCAACCTGGGTGCCCCGCTGGTGTACGACCAGCACCGGATGGGATACATGTACGAAACGCCCTTCACACTGCCCATCGCCATCACCTCCGAGAACGACGATACCATCACCCACATATCCGCCAACCCCTTCTCCCCCCGTGCTGACGACGGGGATCCCCTGGAGGTGGACAGCGTCATCATACAGAGTCAGATCCCCTACACCGCCATGCTGGGCATCAGCGACAAGCTGACCGTGCTGGAGATGCGGGGCTACATCATATCCGAGGAGCAGAAGGGGGAGTACCTCTGCGAGTTCCACAACATAGACCGCTTCCTGTGCGCCATCCTGACCGCCCGGTCAGGCATCCGCATCCTGGAGCCGACATGGCTACGGGACAAGCTGCTCCACATGGCCGAGAAGGCCATCGCCAACAATTCCTGATCCCATTCCGAAAGGTAGCATACATAAATATGAAAGAATTCCATGTAAACACAGAGATCTTCTTCGGTGAGCGTGCCCTGGATCGCCTGGCCGGCCTGTCCTTTGACCGGGTGCTGATCATTGCAGACCCCTTCGTGGTCTCCAGCGGGCTGATCCATCTGGTGACCTCCCGACTGGAGGAGGGACATCTGTCCTACGAGCTGTTTACCAATGTGGTGCCGGATCCGCCCATCGACAAGGTGATCGATGGTGTGGCTACCGTGCTGGCTTCCTGCCCGCCCTGTCTCGTGGCCGTGGGCGGCGGTTCCGCCATGGACACCGCCAAGGCCATCCGCACCTTCGCCGGCCGGATCAAGCCCGGCTACCGCCCGCACCTGATCGCCATCCCCACCACCAGCGGCACCGGCAGTGAGGTCACACGCTTCGCCGTCATCACAGACCCCGAGGCCGGTCGCAAGTACCCCCTGGTGTCCGAGGAGCTGATCCCGGATGAGGCCATCCTGGACGAGGAGCTGGTCAAGAGCGTCCCCGCCTCGGTCACGGCTGACACCGGCATGGATGTGATGACCCATGCGCTGGAGGCCTATGTGAGCAAGAACAACAACGAGTTCTCCGGTGCTCTGGCCGAGAAGGCCGTGGAGATCATCGGGCAGTTCCTGTACCGCTCCTACAGCAACAACCAGGACACCCACGCCCGCCGGAAGATGCACATCGCCGCCTGCCTGGCCGGTCTGGCCTTTGACTCCGCTTCCCTGGGTCTGAACCACGGCATGGCTCACCAGCTGGGTGCCAGGTTCCATATCCCCCACGGGCGAGCCAATGCCATGCTGTTGCCCTACATTGTGGAGTACAACACCGGCATCGGCCCCACCACCCGCTCCCAGGGTGATTACCCGCCCTGCGTCCGCCGCTACTGCAACATGGCTCGGATCCTGGGCGTGAGCAACATCAATGAAGTCACCACCGTCCGCTCCCTGATCAGCTACATCCACTTCATGAATGAGGAAATGCTCATCCCCAAGACCGTGTCCGAAGCCACCGGCGGTGCCGTGACCCAGGAGGAGTATGAGGCTGCACTGGACGCCATGGCTGATGCCGCCCTGGCCGACGGTTGCACCGCCACCAACCCCCGCACGCCTACCAAGGAAGAGATCATTCAGATCTACAGGAAGATCTGGTAAAGCGTCCGGTCACGGCAGCACATAGAGAAACAGAAGAGGCCACATCGGCGAGAAAGGAAAGGTCTTACCTATGAAAAGTACCAAAGCGGATATGTCCCTGCTCCCTGCCCTGCACCCTTTCACCACTCCTGCCGCCATTCCTGTTACCTACACCCTGGGCGGCCGCCGCTTCTGCGGCTTCCCGGAGGAGTTCCACCCCACCGTCAGCCACCGCCGGATAGATGCCCGGCTGGAGGAGACGGTAGTGACTGCCCATACACCGGAGGGTCTGGAGCTGAAGGCCGTCTGTCAGGTGTACCTGGACTACCCGGTGGTGGACTGGGTCATGTATGTCACCAACCGGGGGACGGAAAACTCCCCCATCCTGTCCGACTGGCGCATCGTCACGGAGTACGCCGGAGAGTCCCCCCGCCTGGCTCACAGCAACGGGGACACCTGCAACCAGGAGGGCTACACCTGGTGGACGGATCCCCTGCCGGAGGGTACTGTGCGCACCGTCAAGCCCGACGGCGACGGCACCTCCTGCAAGGGTGCCTTCCCCTACATGCGCCTGTGCTTCAATGGCTGGGGCGTGAATGTGGCTGTGGGCTGGACCGGCACCTGGCAGGTGGATGTGCGGTGTACCGATGGCCGGGTCTCCCTGTCCGCCGGGCAGGCCGCCTTCGCCTCCTACCTGAAGCCGGGAGAGACCGTCCGCACCCCCCGCATGACCTACGAGGGCTACACCGGGGAGGAGACCCGCGCCGCCAACCTGTGGCGGAGCTTCTACTTTGACCACATCCTGCCCCGGCGGGACGGGAACCCCCTGCCGCCCCAGCTTGTCCTGCACACCTGGATGATAGACGGTCTGCCGGAGTTCTGCGGCGTGACCGAGGAGAATCAGATCAAGGCTCTGGAAACCTATCGGGCAGGCGGTCTGCACCCGGACATCTGGTGGATCGATGCCGGCTGGTACCCCTGCAACAACACCTGGCCCATCACCGGCAACTGGTACCCCCATCCGGAGCACTTCCCCCGTGGCATGGGCCCGGTGGGTCAGTACTGCGACCGGGAGAACATGCAGCTCCTGGTCTGGTTTGAGCCGGAACGGGTGTATCACACCTCCGACCTGTTCCGCCAGCATCCGGACTTCCTGCTGAAGTACCGGGGCGCACCCAACCAGTGGCTGGAGGAGAACGCCCTGCTCAATCTGGGCGACCCAGCGGTCTGCGACTGGCTGATCGAGCTAATAGACGGGATCATCAAGGAGAGCCACATCCGCGTCTACCGCCAGGACTTCAACTTTCCGCCGGCTCCCTACTGGGACTCCAACACGGAGCCGGGGCGGGTCGGCCTGCTGGAGAATCTGCACATTCAGGGCTACTACCGCTACTGGGATGCCCTGCTGGAGCGCAACCCCGGGCTGTGGATAGACTCCTGCGCCTCCGGTGGCCGCCGGAACGACCTGGAGACCATGCGCCGGGCTGTGCCGTTGCACTACACCGATGTGGGCTACGGCAACCACCTCATCAAGCAGCTCCAGCACCGGGAGATGTTCCAGTGGATCCCCTACTTCCGGGCCCACACCATGAACTGGGATCAGCCGGACGGCACCTACGGGAATACCAACCAGCCGCTGGACGAGTTCGCCTTCCAGAACGCCATGACTCCCGCCATGACCTGCATGGTGGAGTGGAACGACAGCCCGGCCATGTACGCCCTGGCTCGTCGGATGCTCCCCGTGTGGCGTAAGGCCGCCGCCCTGGAGCTGTCCTGCGACTACTACCCCCTGACTGACTGCCGCCGGGATGCCTCCGACTGGTACGCCATGCAGTTTGACGGGGTACGTGAGGGCTTCATCCAGATCATCCGCAACATCCGGGTGGCAGAGGACAGCGTGACCCTGCACCCCTATGTGGATGTGACCAAGACCTACACCTTCACGGATGTGTTGGGCAAGCGCAGCTTTGTGGTATCGGGTGCCGCCCTTGCCGACGAGGGCTTCTGTGACCGGCTGGAACCCCGCTCCGGCGTGATATGGTTCTACACCAAGGCGTAAGCGATCCCCAAAGTATCAATATAAGGGCTCTGCCCGGACTTTGCATTCTCCATGAACCGTTACGGCTTCATGGGCAGAGTCCGGGCAGAGCCCTACCTATTGTATATTACTGATACTGTATGAGATCAGGGCAAGTCCTCTATGACATCCTCCAGCACATCGCCGGCATCCTCCACATGCTCCAGCAGGTATTCCCGGATCTCCTCGCCGGTGATCTCGCCGTCCTCGCCAAGGCTCTGGATCGCCTGCTCGGACAGAACCACCGCCACATCATCCGGCACATCAATGTCATAGGTTTCAAAGGACTCCTGCACCGCCTGCCGCACGGTTGCTTCCCGTTCCTCCGGGGACAGCTCCAGCACATTGGTCAGAGTCTCCGCTACCTGATCCAGCATATCATCGTACCGGCCATCCTGTAACAGATCCGTCTCCATCACAGAGGCCACCAGGCGGATGCTCATGGTATGAAATGCATCCACCAGCGGAGCCAGATGAGCATTCTCATTCAGGGTGTCAGATACTTTGTTCAAAAGGCCACTCTGCCCCACCTGTTCCATAAGCGATTCCACAGACTGCGTGGGACGGAGGATCCCGCTCTGTACCAGCTCCTCCAGCATATCCAGCACCGTGTCCAAGTCCTGTTCCAACAGCACCGGAGTTTCCCGAGAGAACAGCACCAGGGCTTCCTCCACCACCGGCTCGGCAATGCTGTCCACCGTAGGCCGCTTCATGCCCATGCAGGCCTCCCCATCGGACCAGGCGGTGGCCAGTCCGCTGACCGCCTCCGCGCCCACTTCCGTCAGCCAGTCGGAAGCAAGCAGAGCATCGCACAGAGCCTGGATGGAGTCCTTGTCTTCCTCTCCCATCTTCCATTGGTCGTCCTGATCCCGAACCCACTGATACACCTGAAGGCCATGCCCCACACCGTCAGAAATATAGCATAGCTCTGCTTCCAGGTTGACAGGCACCACCGCCTCACCGGACTGCCCGCTCCCACTGGTCAGCCCACCGTACAGCATCCAGCCCATAGCGGCATTCACCGACCGGACAGCTATATTTTTCTCCACCGCCTCCACGGTGGCCCGCACCTCCTCCTCATCGGTGTCCAGATCCTCCAGCATATCCTGTACCATGTCCGTCTGTTGGACACCGGTGTCAAGCAGGGTGTCCACCGTGTGGGAGACCGTCAGCATATACCCGCACAGAGGAGCCAAAGTCATAAGAACGATCAGCATACCGTTACATATACCCATGGCCACACCGGGAACGCTGGTCTTTTTGCTGTCACTGCTGTCCTTTTTCTTCTTCCGAAGCACCAGATGGACAGGGATCCCCACCGTGAGACGCAGGAACAAGAGGATCAATATGAACAGTGCAAGGAACAGTGCAGGTGCCACCGCATAGGCTATCAATTCCCGCATCCCTGCCTCCCCGGATGGGGACAGTGCCATGAAATCATCTACGCCTGCCCCCAATCCGGTGAATACCTTATTGCAGATCAGATCACCAATAACGCCCCGCAAACCGCGGGCAACGAGAAAGGCCACAATGCCTGCCAAAAAAGTCAAACCCAGGAAGGCACCGGCCTCCGGCACCGAGCGTCGCCGTCCGCACAGCGTACAGACCAACGCTACGATGAGAGCATACAGAATCACGACTGCCGTAAATCCGGTCATGGAAACAGAAGCAGAAACAGAAAACATAAAGTACCCCCGCTCGTCCCTATCATATACCCTCATTATAACGACATTTCGTCGGTTTGTCAATTGTTTTTTCCACAATTCTGCAAATTTGGTTTCTGCTGGATCACAGTTCAGCCATCAATGTCATTAAGGAAACGCTGATTGAATGAGTTGGTACAGATTCGGTGCAGTTTTTTCGTCTGCGATTGCGAAAAACTCAAGATGTACTGGGTGTACATCGAGTTTTTCAGCAAGAAGCAGGCGGGAAAAGATGTGCCGCCGAATCAATCAGCGGCTCCGTCATTATTCCAGGAGAGCCTCCGGCGGAGCCAGGGCGTTACTGTCGCCCAAAATAGCAAAAACGCCTTCGCTGAACTTTGCTCTGCCCCCTCGCCCCGCTCTACGGTGGAAAAGGGAGCGTACTGCGGGGGGTAGGTGAACTGTAACGACAACACAGCAGAGAAGTTTCTTTATTTTTCAAAAAGCTCTTGACAAACGGGTCGTAATCGTGTATAATACATACGCTGTGAGTTCTGCAAACGGCACTCACGCGGGTACGGAGAAGTACTCAAGAGGCCGAAGAGGCGCCCCTGCTAAGGGTGTAGGTCGGGTTTACCGGCGCGAGAGTTCAAATCTCTCCTTCTCCGCCAAACAAAAACCCCCCGGATTTTTCTATTTCCGGGGGGTTTTCCTTGTTTTACAAAGGTTTTTGATGTCCGTTCCTCAACATTCCACTTTACATATTATATCATATTGTACCATGTTTTATCTCTACATCTGTAGTCAAAATGTAGTCGCTTTTTCTCTCCAGATACTTCTCCATGTACCTGATCCGATTCTGGTAGTTCCGCACCTGCACAACGGTGTACGCATACACACCGTTTTTGTACCCTCTGGCCATTCTGTACAGCAGCATTATGAGTGCCCACAGCGTGTACATGAGCATAGGCCAGGAGAACGCCCGGACGGGGCCGAAAGCAAATCCCATGAACAGGAGAACAGAAGCGATACTCCAGACCGTATTTTTCCATCCTTTCTTGCTGTCGCAATACTCTTCACCGGTCTTTCCTACACCGCCCCGTCCCCGATGCGTTGGATTGTCACACAGGATCATGTCTTCTGTCAGCTCGATGGGCTTTATCATGTTTATGGCATACACCTTTGCCCCTATCCGTCGGCTTTGGAATCTCCGGGTCAGCTCGTCCTTTTTCTTTCCCTCACATTCCGCCATGTACACATCGAAATCCAGATTCAGCTTGCGGCAGGCCGTTCTCCTGGTTTCCTCCAGCTCCTCCTGTATCTCCTGTAACAGGAAGGGCTTCATTTGTTCTGTGCCTGCCCGTATCACCCGTTCTCTCATGTCCTGATATGCTTTTCTTACGGTCTCCAGTTCCTTTTCCTTTTTCCCTGATTCGGCACCTATCTCCAGCATGGCGTATTCGGACAGAATGAATGCGGCTATGATAGGAACGCCTCCGTACAGTGTCCGTAAGGCGATCACCGGCGTCAGGTCAAACCACACCGCACCGACCACCACCACAGGAGCCAGCAGACACAGATAGGAAAGCAGGTTCTTTCCTATCTCCTTCATGATCCGTTTCATCCGTCCTGCCCGTTCCGCCTTTTCTGTCTCACTGTCCAGCATTTCCATCTTCGGATCCTCCCCTCACTTTGAAAATCCATGCAACAGCACTCAGCCCCCAAGAGGCCAGTCCGCCAAGTAACGCATAGAAGGCCACTTCCTCCAGCTTCGGTATGTACGGTGCTGCTTTTCGCAAACCGACCAGGATCAGGTATACAAGTGCCACAGCCAGCACACGCACCAGTCCCATGTGTTTCTTCATGGTTCCGATCACCGTGTCCCTGAAGGCCCACAGAACCAGAACCAACGCCATGACAGCCCCGGTACCGAGGCCAGCCTGCACCTTGATGACGGTTTCCTCCCGCCATACAGTAAACAGTTGCATGGCCCGGATCGCCGGAGGCAAAGCCGCCGCAAGGAATGAAGCTGTCCTGAAAATCAGGTACCACGCCTTACAGTTCAGCCGCATCCGTGCCATGGTTCTCCTCCTTCATTTTTGCCTCTGCCTCTTGCACCAGGGCGTGTATCTCATCCCTGGTTCTTGCAGGGAGAGACGACTCCTCCAGCAGTCTCCCGACCACACGGGACATCAGCAGGACGGCCTCCCTGCTCCTCACCAGCTCCTGTGTCTGTTCCTCCGTCTTGACCTGTGCCTTCGCCACGGCCTGCACGGCGACCTTGACAGCGGACTCCATCTTCTCCTGCATCTGCTGTACGGTTTCCTCTGTCAGCCTGTTTGCCTCCCGTATCCTATTTCCCGCATCCTCATTGACAGCCTGTATCTGTTTAGCTGTGTTTCGATACATTTCCACAGCATTGTTGGACGAACGAACCACCGGCTTCCTGACCCGGAAATACCCGATCAACTGTACCCCGCCGTACACGACCAACCCCAGCACCCATACGATAGTCTGAAACAGCTCCGGGTGCTCATCCGCCCATTGTCTGCCTACCTCGTACAGGCCGGAAGCCGTCAACCCATCCTCTCCGCTCTCATTCACGGTTTCCTCAACGCAAACGGTATCAGCATCTTCCGCCGCCGTTTCGTCGGCCACCGCAGGAACCGTCATGTACAGGCAGGTAAATATCACTGCCACCAGCATCATCCATGCGCTCTTTCTGATTTTCATACTATTATCCTCCTTTTTCGCTCAGAAACCACAGGGCATCTTTTTCATATATGCCTCTGAGGTCAGACACTTCTTTTTGCAATTTTTCCACAGCTTGCTCCATTTTGTCCAGTCTGAGCCTCATATCCAGCATCAGTCCACGCTCGTCAAGCTGTGACACCGGGACTCCGTTCTGATTCATCCGGGGATTTATCAGCGTGTACCTGATTCCCGTTTTGGTTACAAACAACCCCTGCACATAACCGACAGCGTCCAGTGCCATCTCCGGTGTTTTGTCTCCGGATACAGCCACAGAAACGCCCGCCACAGTCAGCACGCCCTCCTCATGCGGCAGAACTCGGATCACACCGCTCCGGTCATCCGTAGCCACCGCTTTGTGGTCATTCAGCAAGTACAGCTTCATTCTTCATTTCTCCCTTCCTTTCATGTTCCGAATCATGATCATGTTCCAAATCGTAAACCTACCCCGTCCCACGTGTACACGTAGGCCCCGCCAAGCGCAATCTCCGCCTCTCTCGCCCTGACCACAACGGTACCGTTGCTCATCAGTTCCACCACAGCATCCTGATTTTCATATCCGAGAGATGGAAGATTGATCATAGATGCCCCGCCGGGGATGGTGTACGCCTTGATGTTTGGTATGCCGTCCTGCCACCGCCACGGCGTGTGTACGTGCCCGGAGAACCACAGGATATTGTCGTAGGCGGCGATGTCCCGGTAGAGCTGGTCGTCCTCGTCCCCGGCCACCGTGTACGGCACGCCGGTCTCGGTGCCTCCGGTGCTGGTGCCGTACCATTGCTCCACCAGGGTGTCAATATCCGTTCCCTCCACGTAGGTCATGCTCTGCACCGCACTCGACTTGTACCCGGCCCGGTAGCCGTAGTGGACGTCGGCCACCGAGTAGCAGTAGTGGCCGAACAGCAACACCCTCTTCCCGGCCTCCTTCGCCGCCGCCAGGGTCTCCCGGATCCACGCCTTGATCTCCGCCGTGAAGATGGGCTTGATGTACTGCCCAAACTTCCACATGGAGAAGAAGACCAGCCGGAAGTCGCTGTCCGGTATGTCCACCGTGTAGCAGGGGTCGCATCCGGTGTACGTCTTCCAGTTGCCAAAATCTGCGTCAATCACGCCGCCGTTACAGCCCACATCATGGTTTCCCGTCACGATGTAGACGCCCATGTCTTTCATCTGCGCCGCCACGTTCTGCGCCACCTCGTAGTACGTGATCCCGCTGGTACCCCTCGGCAGGTCGCCGAGACACACAACCGCATCATAGTCAGAGGATTGGTATTCTGCAAGTGCCGCCTGTACCCGGGTATAATTGTTGTCCCCACTGGTGGCGTTCACGTGCAGGTCTGAGCAGATCGGGAACCGGTACAGGACGGTCACCTCTTCCGGTTCCGGTTCGGATTCCACCGCGACCTCAAAGGTTGCCGTCTTGCCCTGGTAGGTAACCGTCACGGTATTGTCCTGCCCGGCGGTCAGCGTACCGGAAAGCGTGTAATCTGTAACGGCTGATGCTGAGCCATCGTCATATGTGGCTGTCACCACAAGTCCGGTCAACTGGTCAAGCGTCGTCCCCGCCGTAACCGTTCCGCCGGAGTATGAGGCGGAGATGCTCACCAACTCAATTTTGCTGTAAATCAAATTTCCGCTTTTCCCATACGCCTTTTTCAGTTCTGCGCCGTCTTTCCCATATATAACGTCTAACTCAAAGCCTGCCTTGCTGTACACCATATCAACTCACCCCACCTTGTACAGATGCGTCAGATCGGTCATACCATTCACAATGGGGTTCCCGGCATTTCCGCCGGTAGATCCGGCCGTGTATTCCCGCACATAGAACCCTGTGGCAAGGGATACATCGCTTCCTGCAACGA
>CAMEON010000012.1 GCA_945929845.1 uncultured Clostridia bacterium
GAAAGTCTTTGAAGGGGTCTGGGGGGACTTTCTTCAGAAAGTCCCCCCAGCGTTCCTCGTCGTTCCTCGTCGCTCCCCGTCAGACCCTCGCCACGCCGGTGCGGCGAGCCGCTTCCATGACGGCATCTGCCACGGCACGGGCCACCCGCCGATCCAGTGCCGCCGGGAGGATATGGTTCTCGGACAGCTCTTCTTCCGGGATCAGGGCGGCCAGGGCCAGGGAAGCGGCCACCTTCATCTCCTCGTTGATGCAGGAGGCACGGCAGTCCAGCGCACCCCGGAATATGCCAGGGAAGGCCAGCACATTGTTGATCTGGTTGGGGAAATCGGAACGCCCGGTTCCCACGATGCGGGCGCCCGCCGCCAGTGCCAGGTCAGGCATGATCTCCGGGGTGGGGTTGGCCATGGGGAACACGATGGCGTCCGGAGCCATAGAGCGCACCATATCCTGGGAGACGATGCCGGGGGCGGAGACCCCCACGAACACATCCGCCCCTGCCATGCAGGCGGCCAGATCCCCGGTCAAGTGCCGGGGATTGGTCAGGGCGGCCATGGCCTCCTGGGCCGGGTTGTTCTCCGGCTTGCCCACATACAGGGCACCGAACCTGTCCACCATGGTCAGATCCTTCACGCCCATGTGGAGCAGGTGCTTTCCGATGGAGATGCCGGCGGCCCCGGCACCGTTGATGACCACCTTCACCCCGTCCATGGGCTTGCCCACCACCCGCAGGGCGTTGCGCAGGGCGGCCGCCACCACGATGGCGGTGCCGTGCTGGTCGTCATGGAAGACAGGAATATCGCAGATCTCCTTCAGCCGCCGCTCGATCTCAAAGCACCGGGGTGCGCTGATGTCCTCCAAATTGATGCCGCCGAAGCTACCGGAGAGCAGGTACACCGTGCGAATGATCTCCTCCGTGTCCTTGGAGCGGATGCAAAGGGGCACGGCGTCCACATCGGCAAAGGCCTTGAACAGGGCGCACTTGCCCTCCATCACCGGCATACCGGCCTCCGGGCCGATGTCCCCCAGCCCCAGCACCGCCGTGCCGTCGGTGACTACAGCCACCAGATTGCCCCGGCGGGTCAGCTCATAGGACTTGTCCACATCCTTCTGTATCTCCAGGCAGGGTGCGGCCACCCCGGGCGTGTAGGCCAGGGACAGATCCTCCCCCGTCTCCAGCGGACACCGGGTCACTACCTCGATCTTCCCGCCCCAGGCGGCGTGCTTCTTCAGCGATTCTTCTGCAATATTCATACGGTTTCCCTTTCCATACATTGTTTGCCTCTGATTATACCACATTCCGACCCAAAGGTCAATAGTCTTTGTGGAAGTGTGGAAGCCGGACGGTTTGGGAGGATGATACAGTTCAGCAGGCATTCTCCCGTACCCTACCTGAATTGTACCCTTTGATTTCAGCGACGCAAATATTTATCCTGACTGCCCTTGAAATATCCATCGTTTTATGGTATACTCATTCCAGAAAACTTTATGCGGGTACGGCAGACGACCCGGGGGGGAGGGGCATGATCGTGAAGGAAACGCTCAGGGACATTGTGAATCAGTATGATCCGATCGGGTTGCTTGGGAACCGCTGATTGATTCGGCGGCACATCTTCGGCACATCTTTTCCCGCCTGCTTCTTGCCGAAAAACTCGATGTACATCCAGTACATCTTGAGTTTTTCACAATCGCAGGCGAAAAAATCTGTACCGAATCTGCACCACCTCATTAAATCAGCGGTTCCTTAACGGCCTTGTTATTCTGCTCACTTTCTGCGCATACTACCCTTTGCGATCCATGTCGGGTCGCAAAAAGCAAAACGACCCCTGACACGGGTCGGAAAGGAAGAGATCGCCAATGATAGAAAATGACGGTACAGAAGCAGGGGCAGGCGTGATGGATCGGCAGGCATCGGAGTCCGCCGTCCGGAGCCACAAGTCCGGCGGAAAAACAGAGCAGGAACCGGTCGTGGCCATGGGCACCGAGATGTACAAGAATCTCACCATGAGCTGTGACGCCACCGTTCACCTGCTGTCCCATGTCAAGGACGAGCGCATCAAGACCAGCATGACAGCCGCCCTGTGCTACTACGAAAAGAAGGCCGGAGAGGTGAAGAAGATCCTCTGTGACCATCAGGCAGAAGCGCAGGAGGAAGGCAAAATGACCCGGGCCATGGCTCACATGGGCATTCTCATGAACACGGCCATAGATGCCACCGACAGCCACATTGCCGAAATGCTCATTGAAGGCTGTACCATGTCCGCCACCGAGGCAGTCAAGCTCCGCAATCAGTACCGGGACAAGCCCGGATGTGAGGAGCTGGTGTCCCTGGCTGACGACATTGCCAACTTTGAGCAGAACAACATTGAGAGTCTGAAACAGTACCTGTAACGCAAAACAGGGGGGAAGGCTCACTGAGTAAGCCCTCCCCCACAGGAAGATGTGTTCCTTTACCGGTTACTGTTCCTTCTTCTTTCTCACAGCCACGCCGCAGACAGCCACACCCAAAGCCAGGACGGCAGACGCACCGCCCACCACGGACTTACATCCGGTGCTTTCGGTAGCCTCGGTATCCCCCTCGCCGGGAGCCTTTGTTCCGCTCTCCCCGGCGGCAGGCTGGGTGGTCTCCTCACCGGAGGGATCCTGGTTGGTCTCCTCGCCGGAGGGATCCGGCGTGGTGTCCTTGGTTGCTGTCTCAGAGGAAGGCTCCTGGCTCTCGTCCGGGGTCTTCTCATCCGTCTCGGTCTCGCTCTCCGGTTCCTCACCACCGTTCAGGGTGGTCACCATCTCGGACAACTTCACCTCTGCATCAGCGGTCAGGGGAGCCACCAGGATGGCGTTGTAGCTACTGGTATCATTGTTATCGCCATCGTCCACGATCAGTATGTCGTCGATGACCTGTATCATGGAGAAGCAATGTCCGTACACATCCGTGTCGAACTTCGGGGAGCCAACCTTCTCAAAGGAGCTGTCATCGTACACATCCACGCTCTGGCCACTCTTATCGCCTACGATCAGGTAGCCGCCGGCGTGAGCCACGCAGAATGCGGAGGTCTCCGTCTCAAAGGAACCGGCGCAGGCAGAGCCGTCCGGTGCGATCTTCATCACGCCGTACTTGCCGTTCTTGAACTTGGCGCACAGCCAGATGGTGCCGTCCTCGTCCACATCCAGGAAGTTACCGTCTTCCAGACGGGTCCCCTCCGGGAACACGGGGCAGTCATCGTCCGTGAAGATGATAGCACCGTTGGTACCGAACTCGGTATTCAGCACCGGGTTGGCAGGATCCGTCACATCGTAGCAGACCAGGGCATCGTAGGCGTAATTCACCATGCAGTAGCAGTAGTACCTGTCGCCGATCCTGGCCACATCCACGCCGTTGACGCCGATCTGGATGCCGCCCACATCACCGGGCTGACCCCACTCATACACGGGCACCAGGGCAACCTCGTCCAGTGTCTTCTCGGTCTCGTTCACCTGTGCGATACCCAGGTTGACCACATTGTAATTGGAGGACAGGGCAAAGCCCACATACACATACCCTCTGTCATCAGCGCCGATACCCTTGGGGAAAGAGAACCGGGTAGCGGAGCTGTCCAGATTTTCCTCCTCATAGTGGTAGTACACATCGGTAATGGCACCGGTGGCCAGATCCAGCATGGCACAGCCCCGGAAGCCGGTACCGCCATTCAAATGACCAAGGAAAGCATACTTCAGGTCAGGGGAAACGGCAAAGCCTCTCACATTGATGCAGGCCAGCATCTCCTCGTTGTTGTCAAGCTCCGGTATCTCCTGATACCACCACTCGTCATTCCAGAAATCCTCGGCCATATCAGAGCAGAAGTATTCCCCCTGCTGGCAGATAAAGGCCTGTAGCTCCACATCATCCCAGCTGTCAGCCGTCACATCCGAGGACAGTGCAGAGGCAGACAGTGTAGCTACCGTCAGGATCATGGCCAGGCAAAGCAGCACGGACATTCCTCTTCTCATAATTCTCGATCTCCTTGTTATGTATACGAGCCTTTCGGCCCGCCGGGCAGATATATTTGTGCTTCTTTCTCCCCGGTCATGGGCAGTATATCACTTAATTGTGAATTTTGTTTGTATTTTTTGGAAACGAATTGCAAACAATGCAAGGTTTTGGTAAAGTTTTTGCAAAATTCTTTCAGCTTTCGGGCAAAAATCACAAATTCAAGCCGTGACCCTCCTTTCCCTGCCGCGCCCGCCGGGCAGCCCGCAGCTCCCGCCACAGGGCACTTCCCCCGGTCAGGATCAGCATCCCGCCGAACAGCCGGCGCACTGTGGCGGCATCCAGCGTCTGCAAAAGGCGGGTGCCCGCCAGTGCCCCGGGGATGGCAAAGAGCAGGAGGAACAGCACAAGGCTGCCGGGGATCCGGCGACGGCGGGCATGGAACAGGAGGGAAGCCCCTGCTGACAGCAGGAAAAAGACCAGGTTCAGCCCCTGAGCCTCGGTCTGAGCCAGGCCGCAGATGCCGGTCAGGTACAGCACGAACAGCCCGGCACTCCCCACCCCCAGGCCGGACAGGACGGCGACAAAAAAGGTAGCCAGCACCGTGATAAACCAGGGCAATCTCATATCTGTTACCATTCCCTTCTGAAACATTGTGGATGTTCGGTGTCCCGGTCAGAAGAGCATCCGCACCCCCGATACGGCCACCAGCCCGGCGAACAACAGCCGCAGCATACGGGGGGATATGCGCTCCAATAACCACGCCCCCGCAAGCCCCCCAAGAGCCGCCGGGAGGAGAAGCATTGCCAGCTCCGCCGGGTCAGGCCGGATGCCGCCCAACCAGTACCGCAGGAAGGACACCGCTGACACCGGGAGCATGACAGCCAGTGCGGTAGCGAATATATCCTTCCTGTCCAGATACCGGCTCAGGGGGCGGTACACCCCCTCCCCGGCCGTGCAGAAGAACGACGGAGCGGGCAACCAGGGCAGTACCGTCACCAACAGGATGCCTCCGGCGGCACCCAGCAGGCCGTTGACAAGCCCCGCCCCGAAGCCCAGGGCGGCGCAGAGCACCTGCGGCCAGACCCCGGACAACCGGGTGACCAGGGGGCGGTTATCCTGCTCATGACGCATGGTTCCCCTCTCCTTTCAGGATGAAAAGTTACAGAATACACTTGCATTTGCGCTTCATTCATGGTATAATGGACTTTGTATATCCCTGCAATGAATACCTGCTTAGTATGCGACAGACAGCAGTTGCTTATACTGCTTCCCCGCCGATGGGTCGTGTCTGTCCGGTGCGGTGTCCGGGGATATCTGACAGGAAGGAGCGCAGATCATGGCCGGAAGCAGTAAGAACAGCAAAAGCACCAGTAACAATAAAGTCAACCGGAGTACGAATACCACCAGCAGTCCGCCGTCGGGCGGACGGACAGGCCGTGGGCAGCCGACAGCCCCCCCGGCGACCCCCGACCCCAAGGCACCGCCTGCCAAAGAGAGCCGTGCCCGGGTCTTTTCCCAGCAGTACCTGCCCTACCTGTGGGGGGCGCTGGGGCTGTTCCTGGTTGTTTGTTTCTTGCTGGACATACTCTGTCAGGCGGACACCTATCAGGAGCACTGGATGGGCTTCATCGGCTTCTACCTGTGCCGAGGCCTGTTCGGTCTGTTTGGCTGGGCGGCTCTGCTGCTCTCCCCGGTCTTCTTCATGATGGCTGTCTCCTGGCGGCGGTACTGCCGCCAACACATGGTGGGCTTGCAGGTTCTGCTCTCCCTTCTGTTCATGCTGTTGGTCTCTGCTTTCGTCCATGTGTGCGTTTGCTCCTCGGATGCGGCTATGGCCACGGTGGTCAACCCGGCGGAGCTGTTCCGCACCGGGGCTGACTGGAAAAGCGGCGGCGTGCTGGGTGGACTGTTGGGCTGGCTCCTGTACCGGGGTCTGCGGCTGGCCGGGACGCTGGTGCTGATGATCGTCACCCTGCCTCTCATCATCATGTTCCTTGTGGGTGTGACCCCGGTGGAGGTCTTCTCCCGGCTGTGGGCACACATACGGGCCATGATGGCGGCGCATAAGGAGAAGAAACAGCTCCGGCAGGCAGAGAAGGCCGAGGAACAGGCCGCCGCCCTGGAGGAAAAGAAGCAGGCTGTGGCGGCCAGGGCACGGGCGCAGGCCCGGGAGCGGGAAAAGGCGCAACGGGCACAGTGGAAGCCCAAGGCGGACGACCCGGAGGAGGACAGTGCCGACAAAGCCCTGGCGGACACAGTCCGGGTGGACAGCGTCCAAGTGGACAGCATCCGGGTGGATGCGAACACCGGGGAGGTACTGGATGACCGTCCGGAGGAGGATGCCCCGGAAGGTGCCCCCGACCGTCGTGGGGAGGATGACACCCGTGCCCATCCCACCGCCAAACGAAAAACGCACCGCCTGCCTGTAGGCGGCACCATTCCGGAGGAGGACGAGCCGGAGGACAGTCCTGTTGCGGACGAGCCTGTAAATTCCGTGACCGTGGAAGCCACAGGAGCGAACGCAGAACCGGAGTCCGATGCGGAGGGAGAGCTGTTCCGGCCTGTCTCGCCTGTCCGTGCCACCAGTGCCGTGCGGCGGGCCTCCCACATGGAGATCGACCTGGAGCCGGAGGAGGGAATGGATGTTCCTCCCGCCGGGCAGAATACCGATACGGACACAGATACAAACACGGATGCCACACCGGAACCGGACGAAGATGACCCGCTGGCAGAGCTGCCTATCCGTGGTTCCGGCCACAGGGCGAAGGGTGCAAAGCCGATTGATGCCGTTGCTCCCGACGGGAAAATACCCGGGGAACCGGAGGCCTCCGATGCCGACGGCACGCCGTCGCCAAAGGACGCACCGTCCCCTGCCGCTACCGCCGCCGGGTCGGGAAAGGACAGTCCGGACAGTGCAGAACCGCCGCCCCCCTCCTATGTCTTCCCGCCGCTGGAGCTTCTGACCCGGGGCAGTGCCCGGTATGAGACCAATGAGGAAGAGATCCTCAAGGGCACCCGCACCCTGCGGGCCACGCTGGAGAGCTTCCACATCCGGGTCAAGGACATCACCTGCTCCTGCGGGCCGACCGTGACCCGGTACGAGGTCAAGCCGGATGTGGGCGTGCGGGTGCGCTCCATCGCCAATCTGGTGGATGACATCGCCCTGGGTCTGGCCAAGACCGGCGTGCGGATCGAGGCTCCCATCCCCGGCAAGTCGGCGGTGGGCATTGAGGTGCCCAACGACCACCCGGCCACCGTGTACCTGCGGAACCTGTTGGAGACCTCCGAGTTTCAGAACCACAAGAGCCGGGTCGCCGCCTGCCTGGGGGCGGAGGTGTCCGGCCGCCCAGTGATCTTTGACATCAACAAAATGCCCCACCTGCTGATCTCCGGTACCACCGGCTCCGGTAAATCCGTGTGCATCAACTGTATCATCCTGAGCATCCTGTACAAGGCCAAGCCGGAGGAGGTCAAGCTGATCCTCATCGACCCCAAGAAGGTGGAGTTCAATGTCTACCGGGGCATTCCCCACCTGTACTGCCCCATCGTTACAGACCCCAAGAAGGCCGCCGGTGCCCTGTACTCGGCGGTGGCAGAGATGGAGCGACGCTTTGAACTGATCGAGGAGGTGGGTGTCCGCAACCTGACCGGCTACAACGAGGTGACGGCAGGCGACCCGGAGCATCCCCCCATGCCCCAGATGATCATCATCATTGACGAGCTGGCCGACCTGATGATGACAGCCCCCACCGAGGTGGAGTCCGCCATCTGCCGACTGGCTCAAAAGGCCAGGGCCGCCGGGATCCATCTGATCCTGGGCACCCAGCGTCCCTCGGTGGATGTCATCACCGGCCTCATCAAGGCCAACATTCCCTCCCGTATCGCCTTCACGGTCAAGTCCCAGGTGGACTCCCGCACCATCATAGACATTGCCGGGGCCGAGAAGCTGATCGGACGGGGCGATATGCTCTACGCACCGGTAGGAGCCACCAAGCCGCTTCGGGTACAGGGTGCCTTTGTCAGCGACGGCGAGGTGGAGGAGGTCGTCACCTTCGTCAAGGAGCACAACGAGAAGCCGGTGTACGACGAGTCCTTCACCCATCAGATCGATGTGGAGGCGGCCAAGTGCGGGAAAAAGAAGTCTGACGAGAGCAGCATAGACGACTTTGAAGCCCTGGACAGCGACGGAGAGGATCCCAAGTTCTGGGAGGCCGTGGAGGTGGCCGTGAACAACGACAAGGTGTCCACCTCCCTGCTCCAGCGCCGGGCCGGACTGGGCTACGGTCGGGCCGCCAAGATCATAGACCGCATGGAGCAGTTGGGCTTCGTCGGCCCCGCCGACGGGAACAAGCCCCGGAAACTGCTGATCACAGCGCAGGATTTTGCGGAAATGAAAATGAACGGCTTCAAGCGTCCGGGCGGCGAGGAGTAAGCCACCGACAAATGTCGCCGCTCGGGAAAGGATATTCACACGCACTATGTACCCATATGAGCTTTTCTGGGGGATGGATCTGTACAGCATCCTCATTACCGTAGGCATCATTGCCTGCATGGTGATCATCCGTGTCCTGTCGGATCGCCGGGGCTTCACCGCCCGGTGGCAGAATTTCCTGCTCTTTTCGACGGTGATCGCTGTCATCCTGGGCTACGGTGCCGCCGTGCTGATGCAGGGTCTGTACAACATCGCCCGCATCGGTCACTTTGAGCTGACCAACTCCACCGGCTCCACCTTCTACGGCGGTCTTCTGGGCGGTGCCGCCGTGTTCCTGGCCATCTACTTCGGGGTAGGGCACTTCCTGTTCCGGGACGGCTACCACAAGACCCACCTTCATGACCTGTTGGATATAGCGGCCTGCTGTATCACGGCGGCTCACGGCTTCGGGCGGCTGGGCTGTCTCATGGCCGGGTGCTGTTACGGGGCCGCCACCGACGCCTGGTACGGAATATACATGGTCAACCTGGGTCACAAGGTGATCCCTGTCCAGCTGTACGAGGCCATCTTCCTCTTCGCCCTGAGTGCCCTCCTGATCTACCGCTTCCTCAAGGGCAAGCGGTACGGGATGCCCATCTACATGCTGACCTACGGGGTGTGGCGTTTCCTCATCGAGTACCTGCGGGACGACGAGCGGGGGCAGACCATCGTGTCCTTCCTGACCCCCTCCCAGCTGATCTCCGTGGTGCTGATCCTGGGTTCTGCCGTAGTCTTCGCCCTGGAGAACTACGCCTTCCGCAGGCAGGCCCTGCGTGCAGTCGCCGCCGGGGAAGCCGCACCCTCAGAAGAACATCCGGAGGAGGAGTCCCATGCCGAAGCAGACAGCCAAAGCCAAACCAACGACCAAAGCAATGCCGACTGACCCCCGCAAACGGTTCCGCACCGGCTGGGGGCGTTGGGTCTGCTACGGGCTGATCGGCCTTGCGGTGCTGGTGCTGGGCTACTTTGAGCTCACAAAGCCCACCCTGACCGAGGATGCCGTTCTCCAGCCCCTCCTCACCATGACCGTCACCCGGCTGGTGGGGGCGGCGGTCTTTCTGGCCATCCTTCTCTATGAGGGATACAAGGTGCTGAACCCCGTCCGGCGGCCCTTTCTCAGATCCCTTCTGTTCATTCTCCCCCCGCTGGCTGTGGTCATCAACAATATGCCCATCCTGTCCATGCTCCGGGGGGATGCGTACCTGATCCACACCGGGTGGCAGTACCTGTTCTGGTTTGCGATGGAGTGCCTGTCCATCGGGCTGTTCGAGGAGCTGGCCTTCCGGGGGGTGGTTCTGCTCATGCTGGCGGAGAAGCGGCACGCCTCCCGGCGGGATCTGTTTCTCTGCATCATCCTGTCCTCGGCGGTGTTCGGGCTGGTTCACCTGACCAACCTGCTGACCGGCTCCGGGTTCGGGGCTGTCATCCAGCAGATCGGCTACTCCTTCCTCATCGGAGCCATGTGCTCGGTGGTACTGTACCGCACCGCCAACCTGTGGCTGTGCGTCCTGCTCCACGCCATCTATGATTTCTGCGGCAGCCTTGTCCCCACCCTGGGGGCCGGCACCTGGTGGGACGCCCCCACCGTGGTGTTCACCGTCCTGCTGGCTCTGGTCGTCACGGTGTACATGGTGGTCGCCCTCTGGCGCACGGATCCGGCTTCGCTGGATCGCATCTATGCGCCCCGGGACAGCGAATAGAGCACGCAGACCCCAAGAACTTTCAAAGGATGTATATGAAAAACAGCGCGTGAAACAACCTGTTTCTGCTTTCCACTGTTTATTGAAAGGAGCGATTTTCATGATCTACCTGTTTCTTGCCAACGGCTGTGAGGAGGTGGAGGCACTCTGCCCCCTGGACATCCTGCGCCGGGCGGGTCTGTCCGTGACCACGGTGGGCGTGGGCGGAAAGACCGTCACCGGTGCCCACGGCATCACGGTGCTTGCCGACATAGCCGACACCGACTTTGACCCCGCCGCCGCCCCCATAGAGGCTGTCATCCTCCCCGGCGGTATGCCGGGCACCAGGCATCTGGATGAATCCCCGGTGGTGGATGCCGCCCTCCAGGCGGCCACGGCCTCCGGGGCCTGGCTGTGTGCCATCTGCGCCGCCCCCTCGGTACTGGGTCGGCGGGGCCTGCTCCGGGGTCTGCGGGCTACCTGCTTCCCCGGCTTTGAGGACACCCTGCGGGGGGCTGTGGAGGTCGGCGGAAAGGTCATCCGGGACGGCCGGTGCATCACCGCCGCCGGCATGGGAGTGGCCATGGAGTTCGGTCTGGAGATAGTCAGCGTGCTGAAGTCCCCGGCTCTGGCCGGCCAGATCCGAGCCGCCATCCAGGCACCCTGAGGGAGGCGGCTATGTCCCCTGTACAGAAGCATGTCGGGTCGGATGCCCGGCATTCCCTGATCCACCCCGGCCCCGGGGTCAGCCAGCCTGCCGATACCCGAGCCGCCGCAGAAAAAGCCCGCCTGCGTCCCCTGTGCCGGGCACGGCTGAAGTCCTTCTCCGGGGAGGAGCGGGCCACCGCCGAGCGGTGTATGCTGGATGCCCTCTACCGTCTGCCCGTCTTTCGGCAGACACCGCTGATCTGTGCCTACATTCCCCTGCCCGGGGAGATCGACCTCTTCCCGGTGTGGCGGCGGGCTGACGGGCTGGGCAAGGCGGTGGCGTTTCCCTGCACCGAGGAGGGGAATCCTTTCATGATCTTCCGCCGGGTGCCCGCCTTTGACCCGGCACAGCTTATCCCCGGCCCCTTTCACACCCGCCAGCCGGGAGAAGCATGTCCGGCTCTGTCGGAGACGGACTTCACCGGTGCGCTGATCCTTGTCCCCGGGCTGACCTTTGACGACGATGGGTACCGGCTGGGATACGGCGGCGGGTACTATGACCGGTTCCTCCGGGATCTGGCCCGCCGGGGGATCCTGACCACCACGGTAGGGTTGATCTTTGAGGACTGCCGGGCCAGGGAACTGCCCCGGGAGGCCCACGATATACCGGTGGACTATGTCATATCCGAAGGGAGGGTCACTGTCACCCATGCCGATCACAACCAGAACCGCACAAGATCCATGCTCTGATGCTGTCCCGGATCCCGGGGAGGGTCTGTCCGGCACCGGTGGCCGTCCGGGGGGAAAGAGACCCCGGGGTCGCTTTGCGTCCCGCATCATACCCTTTCTGCGGGGGGAGTATGCCATCGCCCCCCGGGCCGCCCGGCTGGTGCTGGTGATCTATGCCCTGCTCCTGCTCTCCCGGCTCATTGACAGTGCCTTCCTCTCCCGGGAGGGGGAATACCTGAGCACCGTCCTGCTTCAGCTTCTCATCTTCCCCATCCCCGCCTACCTGTACATCCGCCTGCGGGGGAAGGCTTTCACCAAATCCCTGCGCCTGCGCCGCTTCCCCCTGACGCACCTGTTTTTGATCCTGTCGGCCATCCTGATGCTGATGGCCGGATGTACCCTTTTGGCCATGGTGTGCGGCATGATGCAGGCACAGCCCACCTTCACCCTGTACGACACCTTCTCCTCGGTGCATGACGGGAGCGCCGGAACCGCCGTGCGGCTGGTGCTGACCTATGGGCTCCTGCCTGCCTTCTGCGAGGAGCTGGTGTTCCGGGGCATTCTCTGCGCCGAGTACGAAAAGCAGGGGATCCTGTACGCCGCCGTGGTCAGCTCCCTGTTCTTTGCCCTCCTGCACTTTGACCTGACCGCCCTGCCCGTGTACCTGTTCGCCGGATTCCTGCTGGCTCTGGTGCTGTACATCACCCGCTCCACCCTGGCCGCCATGGTGGTTCACTTAGGGTACAACCTGTTCGGGGTGCTGGCTCAGGCTGGGCTGTCCGGGTACTGCCGGAGCACCGGCAGTGTGGGGCTTCTGGTGGTCATCCTCATCGCCCTGCTGCTCCTGTCGTCGGCCTTCTTCTGCGGAGAAGTGGCCCGCATCCTCCGCCGCCGAGCCGAATCCAGCCTGCTGGATGACCCGGAGCAGATCGCCACCCCCGGTCTGTCCCGCCTGTCCGGACGGGCGTTTCTCCCCGCCCTGGGGAAAGCCTTCCTGTGCCCGGAAGCCATGCTGGCCGTCCTGCTCTGGGCCGTCAGCGTGGTGGTGAATCTGGTCAGGAAGTAACGGGATACGGGAGATGCGGTGCTTCAAGAACTTTTATGTCATTTCTTCGGACAGCCGCTGACAGGATCGGATGGCTGCCGATACCAGAGTTATCTGCGTAAAAAGGGGTCTTTCTCCCGGGAAAGGCCCCTCCGTACATATTATCCGAACCAGGACTGCCACAGCTCCAGAATTTTGAAGCGCACCTTATACTTGGTCTTTTCCGTCTCGGTGATGATGCCGTACTGATCCTTGGAAAGACCCACGGCCACGAAGGCATCCTCCGAGGAGCCGGTCGTATTGGCGGTGGCGGCAGACAGGCAAAGGGGCGGGAAAAGGACGCACCACCAGTTCTGTCCGGCGGCGGCACCGATGCACACCCGCAGGGACACATACTGCCCCGCAGGCAGGGTGCAGTCCTCGTAGGTACGCCGGGGGTAGTCCTCTTCTCCCAGGCATATCTGCACGCTTCCGGCCAGGTCCTCCCTTCCCTCCGCCGCTATGACATCCTCCACCGCCATCCGTATCTCCTCCATGCACCCCTCCAGGGCGGCCACCGCCTGCTCCCGGCTCTGACAGTCGGCCAGCACCGGTGCTGTCACCTCCAGCACCGCATCCCGCACCTTCAGCTTCAGTGCCTGATCCTCCGCACTGTCCGAGTTGGCCAGCACATGGAGCCGCACCACCGTATCGTAGATCTTCTCTTCCCCGTGTACCGGCAGAAAGCTGAGCACCATGAGAATGACCAGCAGCACAGCCAGGGCGGTATAGAATCTTTTCGGCATAGAAAAACAGTCCCCTTCCTTTTCCAGTGGCGTTCTCCCAAGGAGGATCCGTCTCCTCCCGGGGTCTGTCTCCATCATGGACCTGCAGGGACTGTTTTATTCACTTCCGGGCGATTTTCACCCATAGATTTCCGGCTCCCGGCTGTACGCTGTCAAAGGGAACAGTCAATCGTCCTCTCCGGGTGTGCCGGGCGTGCTGTCTGCATCGGCAGGGCTGTCCGCAGGCGTTTCCTCCGGATCCTCCGTGTAGGTGAAGCCGCTGATGATCTTCTCGATCCTGGCACCGTAGGCGATGGACGCATCCTCGCAGAAGGTCAGCTCCGGGGTGATGCGCAGGTTCAGGTTCTTGGCCAACTGCCCCCGGATATACCCAGCGGCGGCGGCAAGCCCCCGCTTCACCTCCTTGCTGTCTCCGTGGAGGAAGGAATAGTACACCTTGGCGTACTTCAGATCAGGCGTTACCTCCACGCCGGTCACGCTGACAAAAGCCTCTCTGATGCGGGGATCCTTCACCGTCCCCATGATCTTTGCGGCTTCCTTGTACATCTCTTCATTGATCCGGCTCTGTCTGTATTTGGCCATAATGATTCCTTTTTTGTGGGGGAAACTTCCTGAAGGAAGTTTCCCCCACGCCCCTTTCAAGGACTTTTGAAAATGAATTTGGTGCAGTTCAGCCATCCCTCGATATATCTCGGTAAAGCGGAATCAGAGATCAGCTCCGGACTGCACGCAACAGATGTTTTGAAGTTCTTCGGGAGTCCGGCGTTCTCCCCGTACCTTCTACTTACTGTGCCGCATCCACGATGGCGTTGAACTTTGCGGCCACCAGGGAGGCACCGCCGATCAGGCCGCCGTCCACATTGGGCTTGGACAGAAGCTCAGCGGCGTTCTTTTCGTTCATGGAGCCGCCGTACTGGATGGTGGTGGACTCGGCCACCTCTTTGCCGTACAGCTCGCAGAGGGCATCACGGATCTGCCCGCAGGTCTCGTCAGCCTGCTCCGGCGTAGCGGTCAGGCCGGTACCGATGGCCCAGACCGGCTCATAGGCGATGATGACACGCTTCATCTCCTCAGCGGTCACGCCGGCCAGATCCAGTTTGGTCTGCATGGACACCACTTCCTTGGTGATGCCGGCCAGTCTCTGCTCCTTGACCTCTCCCAGGCACAGGATGACAGTCATCCCGGCGGCCAGGGCGGCCTTGGTGCGCAGGTTGACGGTCTCGTCGGTCTCGCCGAAATACTGGCGACGCTCGGAGTGGCCGATGATGACATACTCCACGCCGCAGGCGGTCAGCATCTTGGCGGACACCTCGCCGGTGTAAGCCCCCTTCTCAGCGAAGTGGACATTCTCGGCACCGATCTTGATATGGGAGCCTTCAGCGGCGGCCTGGGCGGCGGCGATGGTCACATAGGGGGCGCAGAAAATGATGTCGCAGGCATCCTTTCCGGCTACCAGGGGCTTGATCTCATTGATAAATGCGGTTGCCTCGGCAGGGGTGAAGTTCATCTTCCAGTTGCCGGCAATCACGGTTCTTCTCTTTGCATTCATGGTTGTAATACCGTTCCTTACTTGTCTTTATGATGGTCAGCGTGGGATCACTTGTCCTGCAGGCAGGCAATGCCGGGCAGCTCCTTGCCCTCCAAAAATTCCAGAGAGGCACCGCCGCCGGTGGAGATGTGGGTGATCCGGTCAGCAAAGCCCAGCTGTTCGCAAGCGGCCGCAGAGTCGCCGCCGCCCACGATGGACACAGCGTCCGACTCCGCCAGAGCCTTGGCCACGGCGATGGTACCCTTGGCCAGGGTGGGGTTCTCAAACACGCCCATGGGGCCATTCCAGACCACGGTCTTGGCGGCCTTGGCGGCGTTGGCGTACAGCTCCATGGTCTTGGGGCCGATGTCCAAGCCCTGCATATCGTCCGGGATCTTGTCCGAATCCACGATCTCTACATCAATGGGGCCGTCAATGGGATCCGGGAAGCTCTTGGCGATGGTGGTATCCACCGGAAGGAGCAGCTGCACGCCGCTGGCCTCTGCCTTGGCCATCATTTCCTTGCAGTAGTCGATCTTCTCGGTATCCAGCAGGGACTGACCGACCTTGTAGCCCTTGGCGGCCAGGAAGGTGTAGGCCATACCGCCGCCGATGATCAGGGTGTCCACCTTGCCCAGCAGGTTGCTGATGACATTCAGCTTGTCAGACACCTTGGCACCGCCCAGGATAGCGACGAAGGGACGCTCCGGATCAGCCAGAGCCTTGCCCATGACGGAGATCTCCTTCTGAATCAGGTAGCCGCAAACAGCGGGCAGACCGGCGTGCTGAACCACACCGGCGGTGGAGGCGTGGGCTCTGTGGGCGGTGCCGAAGGCATCGTTCACGAAGATCTCAGCCAGGGAAGCCAGCTCCTTGGAGAAGTCGGGATCGTTCTTCTCCTCGGCGGCGGTGAACCGGGTGTTCTCCAGAAGGACGATGTCGCCGGGCTTCATGGCGGCCACCTTGGCCTTGGCATCCTCGCCGACGGTATCGGTGGCGAAGACCACGCCGCCGCCCAGCAGCTCATTCAGTTTGTCTGCCACGATGGCCAGGGACAGCTTCTTTCTGTCCTTGGCGGCCTTGGTCAGAGCCTCAGCCGTGGCGGCCTCCTGCTCCTCGGCGGGCAGGGCGGCGATCTTAGCCAGCTCCTTCTTGTTCAGCTTCAGCTTGGCATCCAGCACATTGTGGGGCTTGCCCATATGGGAGCAGAGGATGACCATGGCACCCTGTGCCTTCAGGTACTTGATGGTGGGCAGAGCCTCTACGATCCGCTTGTCGGAGGTGATCACACCGTCCTTGACAGGTACATTGAAATCACAGCGAACCAGCACCCGCTTGCCTGCAACCGCAATGTCCTCAATGGTCTTCTTATTGTAGGTCATGGGAAAACTTCCTTTCTTTGTGTATGGCCTCCCTCCCGGGAATGGCCAAATCTTTTCACCATATACTATACCACAAATCCTCGGAAATATCAAGTAGGAAATGAAAATTTTTCATGTCCGATGTCTACAGTCCAGGTAGGGTACGGGAGAACGCCTGGGGGCTTCTTGATAAGAACAGCAATTGCACTGTACGCAGTGCAATTGCATGAAGTTTGCCGTACGGCAAACTTCTGAACCCAGACCCCCAAGAACTTTCAAAACAGGTATTGTGTATGATTCGGAGCGTATTCTATTCTATATTTGCATTCGCTTTTCCAAAGGAGCCAGCGTTACCGTTACCCAAAATAGCAAAAACGCCTTCGCGGGGGCCCCTCGCCCCGCTCTACGGTGGAAAAGGGAGCGTACTGCGGGGGTTAGGTGAACTGTAACTGTTGCAGAGTTACAGTGCATGAAAAGGGGCTTCGTCCCCGGAGCCGCAGACCCCGGGGGCGGAGCCCCTTGCATCCCTGTTGCCTACGCCAAACCGTTCCCGCACACGCCAACTGTGAACGGCATGGAAACAAGTACAAGCTGCCCTGTTTCCCCGTCCTTCGGTCGAAATACCGAACCATAAAAATAAGGAAACACTGATTTAATGAGGTGGTACAGATTCGGTACAGATTTTTTCGTCTGCGATTGCGAAAAACTCAAGATGTACTGGATGTACATCGAGTTTTTCGGCAAGAAGCAGGCGGGAAAAGATGCGCCGAAGATGTGCCGCCGAATAAATCAGCGGTTCCATAAGCCGGAAGTCCTTTTCGAAATAAGGTTCCGGCCTATTTTGCTACTCCTCCTCGGCATCGGAGAGAAGGGCGGTGGCATCCTCGGCGGGCAGTTCGGCCACGGTGCGTAGTTTACTGTTGATCTTGCGGGTACGGACACCCACCAGCTTTTCCAGCTCGTCGTTGGTCTGCTCGATGCGCTGTTGGGCTTTCTTCAGCGCATCTCCGAAGGTGGAGAACTCGGTCTTGACCGCCCCCAGCACCTTCCAGACCTCTCCGGAGCGCTTCTGGATGGCCAGGGTACGGAAGCCCATCTGCAGGCTGTTGAGCAGGGCGGACAGGGTGGTCGGCCCGGCTACGCTGACCTGATACTGCTGGCGAAGCTCCTCCACCAGCCCCAGCCGCACCACCTCGGCGTACAGCCCCTCCACCGGCAGGAACATGATGCCGAAGTTGGTGGTATGGGGCGGGTCTATGTACTTGTCGTGAATATCCTTGGCCTCCCCCTTGATGCGGGTGGCCAGAGCCTTCTGTGCCTCCTTCACCGCCGCCGGGTCGCCGGACTCATAGGCATCGGCCAGGTGGTTGTAGGTGTCGCCGGGGAATTTGGCGTCGATTGGCAGGTACACCCTGCCGTCCCCGTCGCCGGGCAGGCAGATGGCGTATTCCACCGGGTTGGCGGTGCCGGGCTTAGTTATCACATTCTTCTCATACTGGTCGGGGGACAGCATGTCCTCAATGATGGTGCCCAACTGGATCTCCCCAAGGATGCCCCGGGTCTTCACGCCGGACAGCACCTTCTTCAGGTCGCCTACGCTCCCGGCCAGGGTCTTCATCTCGCCAAGACCCTGGTACACCTCCGCCAGCCGCTCATTGACCAGCTTGAAGGACTGGGAGATCCGGTCGTCCAGCGTCTTTTGCAGTTTCTCGTCCACCGTGGCCCGCATCTTTTCCAGTTGCTCGGCGTTCTGGGTCTGCATGGCGGCCAGCCGCTCCTCCACGGTCTGCCTGGTCTGATCCTGGGAAGCCCGGCTCTGGGTGCTGAAGGCGGTGAACTGCTTCTCTACCGTCTCCAGCCGCTGATTCACCGATTGATTCAATGCCGACATCTGCTGGGACAGGAGGGCGTTGACAGACTTGTGCATCTCATCCAGCCGCTCCCCCTGGGTGGCGAACTCCTGCTTTCTCGCCTCCGCCAGGGCGGACATCTGCCGCTCCTGAGCCTCGGTCAGTGCCGCCATCCGGCTGTTCTGACTTTCGGTCAGCTCGGCCAGCCGCTTGTCCTGAGCCTTACCCATCACATCCAGCAGTTGCTTCTGCGCCTCCGCCGCCGCCGTCTGGCTCTCCCGGAGGGAGCGCCCCAGCCTGTCCACCGCCGTGTGCACCGTCTCCACCGTCTCGGTTCTTGATGTGCGGATCTCGGCCAGAAGGTCGTTCTTCATGGCCGCCTCGTCCCGGCGCACCTCCCGCAGGACGGTATCCACCGCCTCCTGGCGAGCCTTTTCAACAAGGTCAGACACCTCCTCCCGGGTCATGCTCCCCTGCCCGGTACCCTGCCTGCGGATCAGCAGGATCAGCAGTACCGCCAGGGCCGCCACCCCGCAGAGAATGAGTACGGACAGTATTGCGGTCAGTTGCTCCATGATATATACACCTCTCCCTAATTTCCCGTGCGGCGATGCCCGCCGGGGGATCAGACTCTTTTCCTGACGATCTCCGTGCCCTTGCCGCTCTTGAGAATGGCGTGGTCAGGTATTACGCCCCGGACGGAGGACAGGGGGTAGACATTGGTGTGGGAGCCAATGACCGTGCCGGGGTTGAGCACGCTGTTACAGCCCACCTCCACCATGTCGCCCAAAATGGCACCCATCTTTTTCAGGTGCGTCTCATACACCCGGTCTCCGTCCCGCACGGTGACAAGGGTCTTGTCGCTCTTGACATTGGAGGTGATGGAGCCGGCTCCCATGTGAGCCTTGTAACCCAGCACCGAGTCGCCCACATAGTTGTAGTGGGGCACCTGCACCCCGTCCGACAGGATGCAGTTCTTCAGCTCCACCGAGTTGCCGACCACGCACCCGTCGCCCACCAATGCCGCCCCACGGATGAAGGCTCCGTGGCGCACCTCAGTTCTCTCCCCGATGATGGCCGGCCCGCCGATGAAGGCGGTAGGTGCCACGATGGCATCTCTGGCGATCCATATGCCCTCCGCCGGGTGGTCGTAGACCGCCGGATCCAGCGTCGGGCCGGTGGCCAGGATCATTTCCTTTATGCGGGGCAACACCTCCCAAGGGTAGGTGCATTCCGACAGCCAGTCCCAGGCCCGGGTGTGCCCCGGGGCAAAGAGGGCGGCCGGGGATATGTCAGTTACCGTCATATCATTCACCTCTTTTGTTAGCACTTTGCTTCTGTTAGGCAAAAATACACAGTCTCGTTATCAAAAAGCAGTTCCATTGGTTCATTGTAAATCTTGTTCACGGTGTTGATATTATCCACGAACGGCCGCACGCAAGTACAGTATTCTTTTGCAAAAAGTGTCATGGTATTCTCTGTCCGTTGAGTGTTATAACGCTGTACCTTGTTTCCGGCTTCCATTAGATGCTCGTCCACCTGGCTGTCACTGATTTTCGGAATTTTTGCTATTGTATTTCCCAGCATTTTATTAAAATTTGCAACGCCTTTGAGCGCATATGCCTGAATAGAAGTCTTCGAATCGCCCTCAATCTGTTCATAACACCAGTTTCGAAGCTCATGGTACTTGTCTGCATATGTTTCAATTTTATCCGTCACGCTATTCAAATAGCCTGCATTGAAGTTCTCCAGCAACATAACTTCAAGGAATGACGAAAACGAGAAAATATACATGGCAAGTTCATAATCCTTAAACTCATACTGAACCTTCTGGATCTTTGCTTTCACATCCCTGTCGCTGTGTAAAAATGCCTTTTTACTGACCTTTCTTTCTATTTGATCACGACTGAATATAATACTTTGTTCAGCATCACGCTTGATCTCCTGCACCTGCATGTGTTTGTTGCGTTTGTAATTCTCATTATCCCAGTTGTACTTATATTGGTTCAAAATATCTTGTAATACAGCAATGTTTCCCTTTAACTTCGCCTTCTCCTGTAACTGTAAAAACTCAATGATCTCCTTCTGTGCATCTTCGATCCTATCAAGTTTTTTGGTCACGGTTGCAATTGCTATAGCCATCAGGATCATGGCGGGGTTGATATTCAGGACAGCTTTTGAAGCACTACCAGCCTGCCCGGCCTCAACAAACCGTGCTCTTTGGGTAATTTTCCCACTTCCGTCCACAATATTTCCCAACAAGCCACCGCCTTTAGCCACAGAAAGGCTCTCGTTCATTCCCAGGCCTTTTGGTATAACCATTCTGTAAAGTTGCTCTCCAACCCCGGAATTTGCAACCTTCTGTGTTACACTCTGTAATGCAGGCACAATCGCTGAAAACGCCACACCTAATGCCGACAGCTCTCCTATTGGCAACTTTGTATACTGCTCTGGATCAACATCATTCGTGGTAATCGGATAGCATTCCATCTCCGATACAGCTCTCACTATGGCTCTCTTTTTATCATATTCTTCCATATTTTCTTCCTTCAAAAGAGTATTCCACAGCGGGAATGATTCTCTTTTTGAAATTGTCTTATGTTCAACAAACCTACCCTTATATTACTCACAGCTCAACCCCTCAGCCCGGATGGTGTTCACCATCTCGCCGGCCAGGGCCTCGCACATCGGCCTTGAGGCCGCCTCCACCATGACCCGCACCACAGGCTCGGTACCGCTCTTGCGCAAAAGGATCCGACCATCCCGGCCCAACCTCTCCCGCAGAGCCTCCAGCTTGGCCTGTACGGCCTCGTTGGACAACACCGCATCCTTGTCCGGCACCCGGACATTTCTGGTCACCTGAGGGAACATGACCACCGGAGCGGCCAGGTAGGACAGCGGCTGCTTGCTGGCCACGATCTGCTCCATCACCATGATGGCGGTCAGGATGCCGTCCCCGGTGGTGGCGTACTTCCGCAGGATCACATGGCCGGACTGCTCCCCGCCGATGCCGTGGCCGTTCTGCACCATGTTCTCATAAACGAAGCGGTCGCCCACCGTAGTCTGGACATAGTCGATCCCGGCACTTTCCAGCGCACGGTACAGCCCCATGTTGGACATGATGGTGGTCACTACGGTGTTGTTGGGCAGGGTGCCGTGATCCTTCATGGCCTTGCCCAGAATGTACAGGATGTGGTCTCCGTTGACCTCCGCCCCGTTCTCGTCCACGGCGATACACCGGTCGGCGTCCCCGTCAAAGGCAAAGCCCACATCCAGCCGCTCGTCCTGCACGAACTGCTTCAACCTGTCGATATGGGTGGAGCCAGCGTTCTGATTGATGTTCAGGCCGTCCGGTTTGTCGCCGATCACATAGGTCTTGGCACCCAGTGCTTCAAACACCGCCTTGGCGATCATCCAGGCGGAACCGTTGGCGCAGTCCAGCCCCACCCGGTACCGCTTGTAGGAGTGGGCGGCCAGGGAGATCAGATACCCCACATACCGGTTTCGTCCGGCAGCGTAGTCCACGATCTGGCCGATGTCAGCCCCGGTGGCCAGGGGCAGGTCTCCCTCCGACATCTGCTCCGGCGTAAGCCCCAGGGCGGCCGCCCCGCCGTCCAGATACCGTTCAATGACCTCGATGGTCCCGTCGTCGATCTTCTCCCCGCTTCCGTTGACCAGCTTGATCCCGTTGTCGGTGTACGGGTTGTGGGAGGCGGAGATCATCACGCCGCAGTCAAATTCATCCCGGGCGGTGACAAAACAGACGCTGGGGGTGGTGGTGACATGAAGCATGTAGGCATCCGCACCGGAGGCTGTCAGCCCGGCTACGATGGCATACTCGAACATGTAGCTGGAACGGCGGGTGTCCTTCCCGATGACGATGCGGGTCTTGTGTCCCGGCTCGGCACAGCCGGACAGGGGGCTGGAGTAGTACCAACCCAGAAACCGGCCGATCCGATAGGCATGGTAGGAGTTCAGTGTCACATTGGCTTCTCCCCGGAAGCCGTCGGTTCCGAAATATTTTCCCATATGAATATCTATCCTTTCTGTACTCATGCAAAAGCGTTGCCGTTTGACCGTTGCGTAAAGAGTGTTCTACACTATTATATCATATGCCCTGCGCTCTTTTATAAACGATTTGTAAATAATTCACACGGGGTCGGACATACTGAAAAGCTCCCCCACCTGTGAGGCAGGGGAGCGGGAGTCGGGCGGCCAAGGCCGCGGGGAATCATGGGAGCTTGTCGACACTGTAGGCAACAATGAAGTCGGGGTTTTCCGGCACTACCTCTTCAGGGACACCGCTGGCCGCAATGGATTCCTCCATGTGCAGAATGATCAGCTGAGCCTCCGGCTTGGTATACGCTTTCTTTTCCATACCCTTTCCTCCTTTCTTGCAGAATCAAGTCTGGGCATCCTCATACCGTTCCTTCACACGGGAACCGGTGCGGGGGTGATCCTTCATATTATGGACATAGGTAGCCACACTGTAGTGCAGGATATCCGAAGCCACGGCGTCCTCTGCGTACGGGGCTACAATAAATTCCGTGTCGTACCGGGAAGCGGGCATGTCCGTGATCTCAAAATAGAGGCAACCACCGCTACCCATCACCAGTAGTTACGAACTTATTATAAAGAATATTTGCAATTTTGTCAATAACCTTTCAAAAATTTATCGATAATTTTTGAAAATTCAGGAATTTATACAGGCATCACGCAAAAGATCCTGCCCGCCCGATCAAAGAGATCCTGCATGTGTCTTACGACGATATTTTCCGGCAGGATTGAGTGCTTACCGACCGCTATATCTCCCCCTTCCTCCGCTGAGCAGGCATGCGGAAAAAATGGCGGGGCTGTCGCAACAGGCAACAGCCCCACACAGGTATGGATATATGTACCTCACTCCGGCGACACGATGCCCTCCCGGTAGGCATCCAGGAGTGCCCGCAGGTCATCCATACGCTCCAGGATCTCCCGACCCGCGTCGGTGTCCCGCACCAGCATCCGGCGGGGCATCATCTCAAAGACCACATCGGCGGTAGCCAGGATGTCCCGATTCTCCCGGATGGCGGCCTCCTTGCCCTCGAAGGGGCTGTGGGACACCAGCCGCAGACCCCGGGAGGAGTAGATCAGCGTGTACCCGGCGATGCCGGTGGTGTCGTGGTAGGCCCGGCAGAAGCCGCCGTCAATGCGGATGTACCGGCCCTGAGCCTTCACCGGGTGCTCTCCCTTGGCCGCCCGCACCGGCACATGGCCGTTGATGATATGGGCGGTGTGCTCATCCAGGCCGAACTCCCGGAGGATGGACACCGCCGGGCCGTACTCCTCCACCAGACTGTAGTAGGGATTCTTGGCTTCCTCCCAGGTCTTTTTGTCGGATACGAAGTACCGCTCAAAGGTGGTCATTTTCTCCCGGCCAAACAGGGGGCTTTGCCGCCCGCACCACAGGTAGTACATGAAGTCCAGCTCATCCTGCCCCCCGCCGAAGAAGGCGGCCCGGGCGGTCTTGTCGCAGAAATCCATGTAGGCCCGCCCGGACAGGGTCTGCCCGTCAAAGGTCTTCACCGTGTCAAAGCTACCGTCTGCCCGCATGGGAACGCATCCGTGGAAGAGCAGGTTGCCGTTGCACACCTTGTACAGACTGCCGCTGGTATACATGAACTCAATGTGCCGCCGCAGGGCCAGGCTGTGACGGAAGGCCTGGGTCAGGGAGGCCATCAGGCTGGCCTCGCCGTCGCTGAGGGCATAAGGATCCTGCGGGTCTACCGTGGGGAAATGCCCATCATTGAGGGGGTAAGTCTCCCCTCCGATGGTCACGGTCTTCTTCTCGTAGTCGATGTGCTCCAGGAGCAGTCTGTCGTCCATGCCGTACTCCGGGTGGCGGCGGATCAGCTGTCCCTCCAGCTTGAACATGATGATGGCGATGGCCTTGTGTGCCTTGGACAGGGTGTCCATGCGGTTCTTCACATAGTAGGTATCGTCCGTTGTCCGGGGCATGAACCAGGTACAGCCCTTGTATGTCTCCTGGGCGAACCCGATCAGATCCCGCAAACTGATACCGTAGGAGTTCTCAATGATGGCCAGGCTGTTGTACTGGAGGGCTGAGTTGAGCACCGTGGCCACGCAGACCGCACTGCCGGCCGCCGCCCCCATCCACACAATGTCATGGTTGCCCCACTGGATGTCCACCTGATGGTGCTCCAGCAGGAGATCCATGATCCGGTCAGCCCGGGGGCCACGGTCGTAGATGTCCCCCACCACATGGAGCCAGTCCACCGCCATCCGCTTGATCAGGCGGCAAAGAGCCTCGATGAAAGCCTCCCCCTGCCCCACCTCAATGACGGTGTTGATGATGTTCTGGTAGTACGCCTGCTTATCGTGCTCCTCCCCGGAGGTGTGGAGCAACTCGTCAATGATATACTGGAAATCCTTTGGCAGTGCGGCCCGCACCTTGGCTCGGGTATACTTGGAGGCCACCGAACGGGACAGATCCACCAGTCGGTACAGGGTCATCCGGTACCATTCATCCGTGGTAAGGCCGGCGGCACGCAGCTCCTCGATCTTCTCGACGGGATAGTAGATCAGGGTGCAGAAGGCCCGCCGCTCGCTCTCGGACATGGTGCGGTAGAAGATGGTGTCCACCTTCTCCCGGATGACGCCGGAGCAGTTGTTGAGGATATGCTCAAAAGCCTCCGACTCCCCGTGCAGGTCGCTCATGAAGTGCTCGGTTCCCTTGGGAAGATTGCACAGGGCGTTCAGGTTCACCAGCGTGGCGCTGGCAAAGGGAATGGAGGGGTACTCCTTGGCCAGCAGATTCAGTATCTTGATCTGCTCCCGGGTATAGGTTTTCTTGACTTCCATGGTGTGCCTGCCTTTCTGTCATAGAGTTGGTGGCGGTTCCTCACAGCACCGGGACGCCGCACGCCTCCAGCGTCTCCTTTGCCTGTGCCAATTCCTCCCCGGTGGGGATCCAGTCCGTCCGCCCGTTGTCCGGCCTGCCTACCCGGACGGCCTTGGAGCCGGCGTAGGCGTGGTAGGGGATCAGCTCCACCCCCTCGCACCTCCCAAGGCGGCGGTACACGCCGGCGATGCCCCGGTAGTGGGTCGGATCGGTGTTCACTGTCCGCACCAGAATGCACCGCAGGCGGATGTGCCCCCGGGTGACCCGGTCGCACAGGGAAAGATTGTCCAGGATGTGGGGAAGCTCCGCCCCAGTCATCCGGCGAAGACGGGCCGGGTCTGTGTCCTTCAGGTCGTAGAGGAACAGCTCCCCCAGCCCGGCCGCCGCCGCCATCCGTTCCGGCGGGACAGCCCCGGCGGTCTCCACCGCCACCGACAGTCCGGCTCGGTTCAGTGCCTGCATCAAGGGCAGGACAGCCGACTGGAGCAGTGGCTCGCCGCCTGACAGGGTCACGCCACCCTCACGCCCAAAGAAGGCCCTGTCCCGCTCCACCGCCCGGACGATGTCCTCCACGGTCATGGAGCGGGCAGACAGCTCGCAGGCCCCGGTGGGGCAGACAGCGGCGCACGCTCCGCAGGCGGTGCACAGGTGCCGGTCATAGACCAACTGACCGTCTCCGTCCGGGTCGTCCTGCACCCGCCGTGCCCCGGTGGGGCAGGCCGATGCGCAGGCCCCGCACCCCACACAGTCCCGGGGTGTCCAGACCAGCACCGGTTCCTCGTCCCAGGTCTCCGGGTTGTGGCACCAGGCGCACCGCAGGGGGCACCCCTGCAGGAATACGGTGGTGCGTATGCCGGGGCCGTCCCCGGTGGAAAAACGCTGGATGCGTGTGACCCGGAGCGTCTGGGTGTTCTGCATGGCTGACCGCCCTCCTGTTGTTGCGTTGTCTGTCGGTTGGGTTCCTTGGTTTTCAGACCCCCGGCGCATACCCCGGTCACATCTCATGGGCCGTCCGCTGGATGATCATTTCCTGCCACTCCCTGTTCAGGGTGACGAAGCGGGCGTTCCAGCCGGACACACGGACAGACAGCGTCTTGTACTCGTCCGGGTTCTCCTGAGCCCGACGGAGCACTTGGGCATCCATCACATCCGTCTGCATGAAGTACCCGCCCAGGGCAAGGAAGCCGTGTATCAGCCCCTCCAGGGCAACCAGGCCGTTCTCCCCGTCCACCGTGCCGGGGAACAGGCGGATGTCCAGGGCGGCTCCGGTGGTCTGGCGGCACAGATCCGCCTTGCAGTAGGAGCGGATGACAGCGGTGGCCCCCTCGGTATCCGTGCCGGGGGTGGGAGAGGCGTTGCCGGAGAGGATGTCCCCCTTCCGGTAGCCGAAGGGCACGGCCAGCCGACCCGGTGCCCACTCGATCTGCCGCCCGAAGGTGGACACGCCCGGCGGGAACCAGACCGGATACCCGGTAGCCCAGGGAGAGCACAGGTCGGCAAAGTCGTTCAGTATGCGGACGGTGTAGCCGTCGGCGGTGTCGTCATCGTTGCCGTAGCAGGTCAGGTTGTGGCGGACATACTGTCGCAATGTCTCCTCCCCTGCCCAGTCGGTGCGCAGGATCTCCATCAGGCGGTCGAAGGACACCTTCTTCTCCCTGAACACCAGCGTGTCAATGGCACAGAGGCTGTTCCCCGCATCCGGCGCTCCGCCGATGTGAGGGGAGATGACCACATAGGGCGTGCCGCCCTCGCAGTAGGAGAGGGCGGACTCCATACAGCCGTCCTCAAAGAGGGACACCACGGTGCAGGGCGGGGCGGGGGCGAAGTCTGTCTTCCCCTCCTGCCAGCCGGGCACCCAGCCGTCCAGCGTCCGGCGGGCAATGTCGTCCACCACATGGCCAAGCTCCTTGCGAAAAGCCGCATACAGCGACTCAAAGTCGTCAAAATGGGCGGGGGTGTCGGTGTCCAGATGCAGTGTCTGCCGCTGGAGCACCTGAAGCGCATCAAAGGGCGCATAGGAGAACCGGGTGCGGCCGGGGATCTGCACCTCCCAGCAACCATCGTTGGCAAAGTCCCTGGCCTCGTCCTCCGGGTAGCCCTGAGCCATGAGACTGCGCAGAACCAGCGGCTCGTTGTACACCGCCACAATGCCGCCGCCGTGCCGCTGTACCTCCGCCACCCGGCGGAACAGCTCCTCCGGGCTATGTTCGGAAAAGCGCACGGTGATGGGGTAGTCGGAAATGGCCAGCTCCTCCACCACATCCAGGATCAGGTAAGTGACCGGGTTGGTCACCTCCCGACCCTCCCTGTCCACGCCGCCTATGATCAGGTTCTGGTAGTGCTGGGCGTCCCCGGAGCCGGGGGGTGTCTGGCTCTGTATCCACTCGCACCCCTTGATGAAGAAGGAGGCCAGTATCTCCCGGGCTTCGTCCCGGGTCAGCCGCCCGGCGGACAGGTCTGCCTCATAGTAGGGGCCGAGAAGCTGGTCAATGCGACCCAGCCCCGGCCAGTTGCCGGTCAGCCGGGTGAAGGCGAAGCAGAACCACAAAGACTGCACCGCCTCATGGAAGGTACGGGCCGGGCCGAAGGGCACCTGGGTCAGGAGCCGGTGCAGCTCCGGTCGCTCCGTCTCGGTGGCCTCCAGGTACCGGCGGTGCCATATCCGCAGGGAGGCCAGGGTGCTCTTCATGCTCTGTAAAAATTCCTGTTGCCGCCCGGTCAGGTTCTCCCCGGCGGCCTGCCGCATCCGCCCGTCCAGCCGGGCCTCCACTGCGTCCAGACCCTCCCGGACGGCGGTGAAGAAGTTAACGGTCAGGTGGTTGATACCCCACAGCACCGGCTGACCGCCCCTGGTGGCGGGGATCAGCGCATGGATGGCCAACCCCAGGGTGGCCGCCCCGCAGACCCGCTCGGTGGGGCACAGGCGCAGGGGTGCTTTCTCTGCGATCTCCCGGATCATCCGGTCATGCTTGCCATAGTCGGACAGGCCGTCAAAGTCCGGCTGGCTGTCCATAGAGACCGCCATGTGAGCCATGGCCTCGTCCCCGTACTTCCCGTGCAGGGAGTCCCAGGCAAACTGCCGTGTCTCCTGGGACAGTCGCACCGGGCGGGGCGTGGCGCAGGGCGTGTAAAAACTGACAGACATTCTGTTTTCCTCTCTATACTGACATTGGGGGGATGGCGGTATATCCCGCCCTTCCCCGCCTTTCATTATACACCGCAGGCGGAGAAAAAGCTATGAACCATACTCTCTGTTTCCTGTACTATTGTCTCAAATTGATACCGCTCACTTCTTGATGAGGATGTGTCGAAGATGTGCCGCCGAATCAATCAGCGGTTCCCTATCCTTTCCATGCCGGAATTTCATCCTTGAAGAGCTGGTAGAACTGGGCGTTGGTGACAAGGACGATGGAATCATCCTGTGCGGCGGCCTCGGCCATCATGCGCACCAGCGTTTCAAACCGATCCCAGGTGTCGAAAAGATCCAGCTCATACCCGTGCCCCCACACATAGAACAGCATATCCTCGGTACATTCCGCCTGGATGAACTGCTCGGCCAGTGCCAGCACATTCCCGTCGCTGATGGAGCAGGTGGGGTACCAGGTCATGAAGTACTGTGGGAGGGCGAAGGTATAGGTAGCCGTGGTGCCCCGGGCAAAACGGATGTCCGTATTCTCCAGGATGACCTGGATATTCTGCTCATGATACTCGGTGTCACCTCCCGGCCAGGCCATACCCACCGGGGCAATGCCTGTCAGACGGGTGATCATCTTTGCATCCGACAGCACCTGCTGTTTGACCTGCACATCCGACAGATCCTTCAGGGAGGGGTGAGTACTGGTGTGTACCTCCACATCAAAGCCGTCATATATGCCGGAGGACAGCTCCGTGCGGGTGAAGCGCTGGTGCGTCACATCCGGGCGTCCGAACTGCTGACCCACCCAGGCCCAGTTGGCACCCAAAAGTCCGGTGTTGATGTTGAAGGTGCAACAGCTCACGCCGTACTTTTTCATGATCTCTATCAGCCGCAGATCCTGGGTGATACCGTCGTCAAAACTCAGGGTGAAGTACTTCTTCGGTGTGCCGTCCCGGGACAGCCCGCTGTTCTCCCCAGCCACAGGCGTGGCAGTTTCAGCCTCTGTGGCGGGTTCTGTAGCAGGCTCTGTGGCCGCCTCTGTCTGTTCCGGTGTGGATCCGACCTCCTCCGTGGCGGCTTCAGTAGCCACAGGAGCCTCGGTATCCTTTTCAAGAGCGGTCTCCTTCATGGTGTACTCCTCCGTATCCATATTCCGATTTTCCGTCCCTTCCCAGTGGGTGTCCTCCGTCCCGTCCCGGTCTGTCCCGCAGGCAGACAGGGTCGTCAGGGGCAACAGGAGCGCACACAAAAGCCCCAGGCACAGGTAAATGATCCGTTTCATACAGCCGCCACCATCTCCTTACACGAAGCGGTTGACGATCTGCTTGAAGAACTCCAGCTCCTCCCCGCTGGGGCCACGGACGAAGGCCACCCGCAGGGTGATTCTGTACGGATGGGCATCCAGAGGCATCTCCATAGGCGGCTTGACAGACACCGCCCCGGCTCGCAGAGCCAGCTGGTACGCCTCATCCACCTGCTGTACCCCCAGAGCCAGGTGGATCCAAGGGCCGTCTTCCGACACCTGCATGTCCGGCTTCTCGAACAGCTCCAGCTTGCCGCCGTCCCCCAGATCCAGAAGGGCGATCCGATGTCCTGTCTCCCCCCACTGGGTGTACAGCTTCAGTCCCAGTGCCTGGTAGAAGGCCATGGACTTCTCAAAATCCACCGCCCCCACCGCCATATGGGCAAATCCCATGCCCCGTATCTTCTCGTTTGCCATCTGTGGTTCCTCTCTTTCTTTCCATTCAACCCCATCAGGGGAACAGGATCCTCTGCCGCAGTCTTCCCACCACCCGGTCGGGCAGGTTGTAGTACGGGATCAGGGGGTGCAGGCCGTGTCCATCCACCGTGACCGTGGGTGCCGGGACTTCCCAGTCCTCCGGACTGCCATCCTCTGCCGTCTCCAGGGACGGCTCCCCCAGCACAAGGTCGCCGCACATGTAGCGGCCGTACCCATCGTGGATCACCATCATGTCCCCATCCCGGTTCTGCTCTGTCTCGTAGTAGAGCATATTCAGATTCTCCCCGGCATACCACAGGCCCTCCGCCAGCCGCATGGTACAGCAGAAGGGGGCCTCATAGGTCAAAAGGCGCAGGGTGTCGCAGGCCGCCATGTCCCCCTCCCCGGGGAAGACCACCGAGTCGGTGCCGGCACCGCCCCCCGGCCGCTGGGCCGAGGCCAGGCCGTTGGTATAGATCCGGGCGGCGCACCGGCGGTACATATCCTTCTTGGTGATCCGGTACAGCTCCCCCGCCACCATCAGCGAGTCCACAATGGCGCATGGCTCCGTCCAGGTGTCCGGCCTGCCCCACCAGTTCAGGTTCTGGAACACGGCATCCATGCCGTGGCCGAACACATACAGATTGAATATGTCCTTGGCTCCGGTCAGGTACTGCGGCTCTCCCGTGATCCGGTACATCCGCAGCATACCCCGGGCGGCGGTCAGCGTGCAGTGGGTCTGAGCCTTCAGGGCTACCTTGTCAATGGCGGTATACACCCCGATCATCTCGTCCAGGAGGGCTTTCACCCGGCTGTCCCCGGTGATGCGGTACGCATGGGACAGCCCGTCAATGCTCATGAAGGCACAGCCCACATCGGTGGACAGCCGCCAGCCCTCGTAGTTCCCGGTGGTGTGGCCGCTGACTCCGCCGCTGGCCAGCTCCTTCGGATCCCGCTCCACCGGGTACCCCTTATACCGCCCGGCGGTGGGCAGATACAGCCCCTCCGTGATGGCACACAGTGCCCGGAGGGAAAATTCGTCCCGGAACTGCTCGTAATGCTCGCACAGACCCCGGAGCAGCCAGGAGTGCCCGGACAGTTGCTGCTCAAAGATCACATCCCCTGCCGCCGGGCCGAAGTACAGGTCGGACCCGGTATGAGCCGGCATGGCCGCCAGCATCGGTTCCATGCAGGGGTTGATGTACCCCGTCATTTTATAGTGGCTGACGAAAGCCAGAAGGGCGCGCCCCTCCTTATCCCCCGGCCAGTCGGCATCCGGAGCCTGAAATACCTGGTCTATCTGATAGTACGGCTCTTCCAGCCGCTTCCGGTTGCGGGCGATCCGCTGATCCAGCTCCGCCCTTTGCTGTTCATGATGGATGATCATGCTGTGTCTATCCTCCCTTGCTTGCCTCTGTATCAGTTTCCGATATTCCGCTCACTCCGCCGCCCCGTACACATCCTGCTCAAAGAGGACAGAGGTGCGGCTTCCGGCTCCCCCGTCGTACCGGGAGTTCTTCATGTACACGGCGGTGATCCGGTTGACCGGATCCACCCAGAAGTGGGTGCCGTAAGCCCCGCTCCAGCCGAAGCAACCCAGGGGCATCTGGTAGTCCCCGGTGATGACCCGCACGCCAAGACCCCACTGCTGGGGCTTCGGCATGACCGTCTCCGGCACGGTGGCGGTGCCCATGGCCTGCACCAGGCGTTCGGACAGCACCCGGCCGCCCTCCGCCACGCCGCCCCGGCAGAGCATCTCGGCGAACCGGACATAGTCCGGCATGGTGGCCGCCAGACCTGCACCGCCGCTGAACCAGGTGACAGGGAAATCCTCGAAGACACAGCCTGACACCGTCGGTGCATCCACGCTCTTGCCGTCCTGCCGGTTGTGCATGACGATCATGCGGCTCCACTGCTCCGGTGTGGGCGCAAAGGTGGTGTCGGTCATGCCGCAGGGACGGAAGATGTTCTCCTCCACGAACTGGTCAAAGGGCATGCCGGAGGTCAGCTCCACCATCCGAGCCGCCACATCAAAGGCGGCGGTGGCACTGTAATACTGATAGGTCGTCGGCTCAAAGGCCAGGCAGGTGTGGGACAGAAACTCTGTCACATGGGCCAGATCCAGCCTGTCCTCCCGGCTCATGCGGCCAAACTGGGTGTTGCCCACCTCCATACAGCCCAGGCCGTTGGTGTGGTTGAGCAGCATTTGCAGGGTCAGGGGGGTTCTGGCCTCCCCCATGCGCACCAGGTTGTGTCCGTCATCAAAGCCACCCAGGTACATATGGGCAAAGCCGGGCAGTACCTGGCTGATGGGTTGATCCAGCGACAGAAGCCCCCTGTCCACCTGGATCAGGGCGGCCACGGTGGTGATGGGCTTGGTCATGGATGCCAGCCGGAAGATCACCTTGTCGCCGTCCCCCATGTCCTCGCCCTTATCGTAGCTTTTCTTGCCGAAGTAGTCCTTGAATACCTCCTGCCCGTCCTGCATGACGCATATGCCTGCGCCACCGACCCGGCCGTCGGCCTGATCCTCCGCCATCCTGCGCCGGATGGCTTCTCCCAGCTTCTCTTTGTTCAGTTTTTTCATGTCGTGTATGCGCTCCCCCTCTGGGGGAAAATCCTCTCCTGATTTACTCCGGTCGGCATTTTCTAAAGGCCGCCCGGCTATCACAATTGTACCATACCCTATGCCTTTTGTCAAGCGGAAATATGACATTCTGACGGGAAACGGGGGACGCCGGGTTTCAGTTCAGCTACCCCCACAGTACGCCCCCTTTTCCGCCGTAGAGCGGGGTTGGGGTCCCCGCGAAGGCGTTTCATCTGTTTTGGGCAACAGTTACGCTGTCTCCCCTGGAACAATGATGACAAAAATACCATCAAACAACGCATCGAACATGATATATACACATTTTGAAAGTTCTTGAAGGGTGTGGGAAACTTCTTTCAAGAAGTTTCCCACCGTATCCCTCCCCCGTTGACAAACGGAGGTTTTTATGGTACAATGGCGTTGTAAAGAAACAGGGGCTGTCAGGCCGGAAGGAAGGAGGCGGGATCATGGGTCACATACGCATAGGGACAACGGAGCTTGTCTTGGGTCTTGCGCTGGCTCCCATGGCGGGAGTCGGCGACCGGGCTATGCGGCAGGTGTGCCGCCGCATGGGAGCGGAGTACACGGTCAGCGAGATGGTGTCGGCCAAGGCACTGCTCATGGAGCAGGCCACCCGCAAAAACGGTGCCCCGGCTCATGTCCGGCCGGTGTCCGGTGTCCTGGCCTCGGTACTGCCGGAGGAGCAACCCATGGCCGTACAGCTCTTCGGCCACGAGCCGGAGGTGATGGCCGGGGCCGCCCGCCTGTTGGCCTCCGGCGAGTATGCCGGGCTGGAGGGCAAGGTGCCCCCGGCGGCCATTGACATCAACATGGGCTGTCCCGTCCGCAAGATCACAGGCAACGGCGAGGGGAGTGCCCTGCTCCGGGATCCGGCTCTGGCCGAGCGGATCGTCCGGGCTGTGACCGGGGCGGTCGGACTGCCGGTCACGGTGAAGCTCCGGGCCGGGTGGGATCAGGACACGGTGAATGCCCCGGAGCTTGCCCGCCGATGCGAGGCCGCCGGGGCATCCATGATCTGCATCCACGGGCGCACCCGGGCACAGGGGTACGCCCCCGGCGTGGACAGGACGGTCATCCGGGCGGTCAAGCAGGCGGTGTCCATCCCCGTCATGGGCAACGGCGACATATACACCGCCGGAGATGCCCTATCCATGATGGCGGAGACCGGCTGTGACGGAGTCATGATCGCCCGGGGTGCCCTGGGCAATCCCTGGCTGTTCGCAGAGATCCGGGCCGCCCTCCTGGGGACGGACTTTACCCCGCCTACGCCGGATCAGCGGTTTGATGTGGCACTGGCTCAGGTGCAGGCCATGATCGCCGAAAAAGGGGAACGGGTCGGACTGGCCGAGGCCAAGAAGCACCTGGCCTGGTACTGCCACGGGCTGGACGGTGCCGCCGCCTACCGGGGGCGCATCATGCAGGCCGCCACCCTGGAGGAGATGGAGCAGGCGGTGCGGGAGCTGGCCGCCTCCCAGGACGGACGGCTCCGCCAGCTTCCGCCCCGGGACAGCCGTCAGGGACAGGATCTCCCATAGGAAAAAGATAAAGAAAGGTCGGTATACCACCATGAGTACCAAAAGTCATCGCTTGAGGCTGGGGCTGTTGTGCGGTGTTGTTCTGCTCCTCCTGCTTGTGATTCTGCTCAATGTCCTGCTTACCCGGAAAGAGGGGGACAGCACACCGTCAGGTACGGACAGCAAAAGCAACCTGCCTGCCCTCTCCGCCCCCCAGGGAGGGTATGTGGATCCGGAGGCGGAGCGCATCCTGGAGGGGTATGAGATGCTGGACGGCTCCCCGGTGAATTTCGCCCTGCGACAAGTGGGGGACAACCAGATCTGGGAGGGGACCGACCCGGACGGGTATGCAATCATGCTGGTTCTGAACAGCCGGGAGGCTACCTACCAGTATGTCCGGGATCAGGAAATGATCAGCTACGGCACCTATGCCGGCACTCACTTCCTGTACAACATGGATGTGTTCCTGTTCACCGACACACGCAGTGAGCTGTCCTTCTACCTGATGGGGGATCTGAACCTGGGGACTGGTACGCTCATGCTGAACATTCCCAGCCAGTGGCTGGTGAGCGGCGGCGGTCATGTGTGACTCTGCCGCAGACGCAGGGATCCTCTGCCTGGACAGGCGGCTGGCCCGGCTCCTGGAGCTGGAGCTGGCGGCCTTGGGTCTGACCAGCCGGGTGATGGCTCCCCCCTCCGGTTCGACCGTTCCCCTGTTGCGCCCGAACGAGGCGGCGGACTATCGCCTGCTCCTTGTGGATCTGGATGCCCTTCCCCCGGGCTGTGAGACTGCCCTTCCGGCCACCTGTGCCACGGTGGCCTGGTCCCGGCGGGCAGACCGACTGCCCGCCGACTGCCCCCCTTCGTCAGGGGCGGTCTTTGCCGACCCCGGCGCCCCCACCCGGCACATCTTTCTCCGGCGACCCTTTGCGCTGGAGGCGCTGGAGCAGGCGGTGAGTGCCTGCCTGGGCGACCAGCCTGCTCCTGCCCTCCCCCGTTTCCGGGTCACGGACAGTCCTGTGTCCCCCGACCCTTCGGAAGCTCCCCCGCTCCATCGGCAGACATTCTTTCCCCACCCCGCCGGGTCGGAAGGCGTTGTGCAGGCAGGCGACCTCACCCTTTCCCTGTCCCCCCACGAGTGGGCTGTCTTCCTCTGCCTGTGGAAGAATCGGGGGGATGTGGTTTCCCGGGACACCCTCCGGGGTCTTTTGGGTAACACGGCGGGAAACATGGTAGAGGTATACATTTGTCACCTGCGGGCCAAGCTGGAAAAGCCCCTGAACCGGCGGTTGATCACCACCGTGCGAGGAAAAGGCTACCGCATGGAAAAGGAACCGGACTGAGCAGCGGTGCCCGCCTGGTTCCTTTTTGTTATTCTTCAGATGTCCATATCCAACCCCATGCACAGGGCTATGATGGTGGCGTAGTCCGCCTGCCCCGCCTCGCTGAGGAACACAGCTTTCCCGTCGCTGGTGAACCAACACACCTGGCCCTGGGGGGACACATAGAAGCTACCCACGGTGTCCCGGGTACCGACGGTGTAGGACAGCACCAGCCCGCTGCTTACCACCGGACGCACCGCTTCTGTCACGGCCTGTCCCGTCTCACCGCCCCCCGCCGCTGGGTCATCCAGCCGGGTAAAGGTCACGCCGGAGAGCAGAGCCAGGATGCGTTGCATCTCCGCCCGGTCGCTGATGGTGTAGACATCCTGAGAGACCGGACTGATACGAAAGGTCAGCGTCTGCACCCGGGACAGGTCGTCCAGCTCCACCGTCGCCGTCCCGCCGGGAGCCGTAGCCTGCGCCTCTGCCACATTTTCAAAGAAGGACTGATCCCCCTCCGGGGTGTCCAGCAGATCCCGTGCCCGGCAGGAGGTGGCGCACAGCAACATAAGACAGGCCAGCCCCCCGGCAAAGCATTCACGCAGGATGATCCCCCTGCGTGTTTTTTCCGTCCCGCCCCCGGAGGCCGGGACTTTTTTCCCCTTACGCTTATGCTCGCTCATATGTGTTCGACCTCCTTCTTCCCAAGACCCTCTGCGGTCATGGATCTCTTTCAAAACAGGGCTGTCGCACGAAGGTGCAACAGCCCCGATGATCCTGCATTTACTCTGCCCCGTCCTGCACCATCTGACCCAGCGCATCAAAGGTGAAGGTCTGCGGCTCATTCAAAAAACCGTTCCCGTACTGGGGCCACACCGTGTACTGCGTGCCTGTCACGCCCCGGAGCGTCCCGTTGATGTAGTAGAAGTTGCCCTCGCTGTCACGCACCAGTCCCTTGTGTACCGGCGCACCGTCCACATAGAAGACCACACTGCCGTCTGCCAGGCGCATCAGGCCGTTGCCCAGGTCGGAGGGATCCGAATCGTCCAGCACCTCCGGCAGATCCGTGATCTTCCCATCGGCATCCATGGTATACGCACCGGCGGCCAGTACCCCGTTGTTATAGCGGAGACCGATGGCATAGGATTCGTCCCGCACGCCCTGCAAGGTGGAGTTGAGGTAGTAGTAGGCACCCTCTGCGTCCTGAACCACCCCCGCATGAAGCGGCACGCCGTCCTCCATGTAGCGGATCTGGCCGTCCGGCAGGCGGACAAGGCCATCCATGTAGCCATCCACTCCGTCAAGCTCGGTGGGCAGCTCGCTGATGCGGCCCTCCTCGTCAAAGGTATAGGTACCGTAAGGCAACAGGCCGTTGGCCTTGAAGGAATCAAAGGTGTAAGCCGTATCCTTCACGGCTGTGCCGGTGCTGTTGATGAAGTAGTAATTTCCCTCTGTGTCCTGCACAAGGCCGGTGTGTTGCGGGCTCCCCTTCACATAGTAGCGTATCTCCCCGTCCTCGTCCAGGTACAGCCCGTTCTTCCGGGCTGTGGCGACACCGCTCCCGGATTGCAGGGGTTTGGAGGCGTAATTCTCCGCATTGAACACATAGAACTCTGCCTTCTCAAAGCACATGTACAGGTAGAGGGCAGAGCCGTCCGCCGACTGGCTTGCAAGGTAATGCTTATGCTCAGCGTACGGGCATTCCGTTGCGTTGTGGATGTATGTGCCGCACTGTCCCCACTTGGAGAGCACGGTGACATCATTCATTGTCGGCACGGTAGTATCATCCCCATCGTCAGCCACATCCAGAATGAAAGCCGAATGGGAGAGGCTGATGCTGCTGGACAGGAAGTTCTCTACCGGGTTTCCGTCCGCATCCGTGGTCACCTTGACAAATGCCACGCGCTGGTAGTACACAACGATCCCGCCGCGCACCGGCCGGTCGGTCTGCACATAGCTACCGTCCGTCAGGTAGGCACTGGGGCTGTTCATCCAGTAATGATTGGTCTGCGTATCCCGGTTGTAAAAAGCGAAGGAGTAACAGTTGAACTGATTGGTTGGTTCAGACACCAACTGCACACCCTTATATTCGCTGGCTATGTCCAGATTGCCGGCTTTTTCAGCGTCGGTCAGCTCGTTCACATAGGTGAACACATCCACCGCACTGCCCTTTGGCGTGTATACCGTCGCATTTATCTTTGTCTGACTGGTACTGTCAGTGGACGCTGCGCTGACGAGCAAGCCTGCGCTCCCCAGCAACATGCACAGGGTCAACACCCATATACATACTTTTTTCATCCGCTCGACCTCTTTTTTGGAATCTGCCGTTGCGATACGGTCGGGACAACGCACGCAACCGGTTTCGACAAGGACACACAGTAGTGTAACATATTTTTCATGTTTTGTCAATGCTTTCTCCATATTTCCCGAAAATTCGGCACAGTAACCGAGTGATCCGGGATTTTTTTCAGCACATTGACCGGGTCAGTTCCGTTTCAGGAAAAGAAAGCGCACTTTCCTTCCGGAACTCCCCGGTCATTGAGTCATTATGGATCGCTCACTCTGTCAGGGAGAGGTCAAACACCGAGGCATCCATGTCTGAGAAGAAGACGGCTGTCTTCCCCCGGCGTACCGGGCAGGACAGCAGGACATACTGGGATCCATCCACGAAGACGGCCAGCTTGTCCTCGCCCACCACCAGGCGGAAGCTGTGGAAATCCGTGGAGGTAAAGAAGAAGTTGGGCCGCAGGTACAGCACGGTCTCCAGCCCGTTCTGCACATCCGACACCGTCAGGGTGCGGGCCGCCTCATTGAACCGAAGCTCCCGGTAGGAAGCACCGCCGTCCCGGATGGCAAAGCGGTAGCCGAAGCCGTTCCTCTTCCTGCGCCGGTCGTACCGGTTGGCCCGGATGGCTCCCTCCAGCACGAAGGTAGTCCGGTCGCCCCGGGCATACAACAGCCGCTCACCGCTCTCCGAAGTCTCCAGGGTATTGGTGTGCAGGTAGATCTTCCCGTTCTCCGCCTGGGGGTCAAAGGCCCCGCTCAGGTCAAAGTCGGCGGACAGCCCGTCCAGGAAGCGAGCCATCCGGCGGGCCATCAGTCCCTCGGTGTCCACCTGGCTCTCCAGGGTACAGCAGTCAAAGACGGCATAGCCTCCGGCTGACCGATCCCCCGGCACGCTCCGGATGCCCAGGAACAGGTCGTCCTCCTCCACCCCCTCCAGGGCGAAGGTCAGGGACACCGTCCGGGGCGCCGGGCAGACAAAGGTCTGTGCCGCCAGCATCTCCCCCCGGGCCAACGGGTCAAGGACAGCCTCCCCGGTCAGAGACGGCATCCGGCAGACGAACAGCTCCGCCCCGCTCTCCCCGGTCAACAGCTCGCAGGAGAAGGTGTGGAGCCCGGTCTCCAGGTGCAGACCCTGGGCCGCCGCCACATCCCCGGCTTCAAAGTGCTCCAGGCATCCCTTCTCCTTGTCGGCGTAGATGACCGTATGCACCGAGTTCGGCTCCCGGTTGGGCCACATGGTCCAGTTGGCCATGCCGCCCAGGGAGAAGTCCCCGTTCCGGAACCGGTCTGTGGAGCGGACGCCGCAGTCCGTGCGCACATTGGTAGCCCGGATGGGCCCCAGGGTGCAGTTGCCCTCGTAGTGGTTGCCGAAAATGCGGACATTCTTCACGGGAGAGTAGTCGTCGGTCTCGGTGTTGTCAAAGGGCTGTTTCCCGCCATAAGGGTTGTCCGGCCAGGTGCCCACCGGGTTGACGCAGGTCAGGCAGTTATCGTAGGCTACCACATCGCTGATCTCCTCCCGCTCCTGCACCGGGTCGGAGGTGCCCCAGGTGATGAAGGCCAGCGCCTTGCCTCCGCCGGAGTTCAGGTAGCAGTGGGCTACCGTTATATTCCGGCAACTGTTCTCCTCGTCCTTGCAGTTGGTCCACCACAGGATGCCCCGGGGGTCATGGTAGTGGCAGGACATGACAATGCCGTCGTCATTGGATTGCAGGAAGCAACGGTTGACCTTGATGTGCTGTCCCCCCGCCATGCCGTAGCCGTCGCCGCTGACGCACTTGACCTGGTGCAGGCGCACATTGGCTATGTATACCCGCTGGCAGTGGTTGTACTCGGTGTGGTAGTTGTTGGAGCGGAGGATCTCAAAGTCCCGGGTCTCCACATCCGTACAGCGGAACAGCCCCAGGGGAATGCAGTGGATCCGGCGGTAGCATCCCACGGCGTACCCCGGCATACCCACGCCCTCCTCGGAGCCCACATCCATCATCCGGATGGCTCCGTGTCCCGTCACCTTGATATGGGTCAGGTTGGCCCCCTGGAGGAGGGGCAGGTTGGACACATGGAGGTTGTGGGTCCAGTTGATGCCCGGAATGACCCCGTCATGGCCCAGGGCAGGCTCATAGGGGTACTCATCCCGCCGCTGGGACTGCCACAGGACAGCCCCGTCCCCCAGGTGCAGCTCCACATAGTCCCGCAGAAGCAGGCTGGTGACCATGTACCGCCGGCCATACCGATCCGTACTGCCGGGCAGGATCACCCGGCCGCCCCCGGACATGGCCACATGGTCTATGGCCGCCTGAATGGCATCGGTATCGTTGTGGATGGCATCCCCCCTGGCTCCGAAGTCCAGGACGCTGACGGTGTAGTCCGGCAGATCAAAGGCGTAGGGGTTGCCGTCAAAGTCCTCGTAGTTCTCAATGCAGAACCGCTCGGATAGGCATAGGGGTTCAGCCCCCTCCCTCTCGGCGAAGAGCAGGAGCTGGTAGGGCAGAAGCGTAGTCTCCCCGCTGTGGAGCGGCATATTCTCCAGGACGAACCGCCCGCCCGCACAGAGGGCACTCTCCGGCAGAGCCACACCGCCCACCGGGCGCTTGCCGCTGGCCGTTTCCTGACTGCACCCCAGCCCCTGGGCATCCGCCATGGTGCCGGCATACAGAGCCAGCCGCCCGCCTGCATAGGAGGCAAGCACCTCCGGGCGGGTCACCTCTCCGGTCACGGTCAGGGCGCCGGCGGCCTTGTCGGCCACGCAGGAGAGGATGCGTACCGCCGGCTCCTCCAGCGGTGCCTCCTGCTCAAAGGAGTAGCCGTCTATGATCAGCTGTCCCTGCCCCTCGGCCTCCAGCCGGAAGGCGGTCAGGCGGCCATGGCAGCCGGGGCAGGCGGACAGGTTGAAGTAGTACGCCCGGGCTTCCTCCCCCGGTGAAAGAGCCAGTTCCACGCTGTTTTCCTCCGTCCAGGCCGGGGCAGTCTCGGAGGTGAAGGACAGCCGGGCATGGGCAAGGCCGTCCGGGTTTCGCAGGATCATGAACACACTGTAGGGGCCGCCGGCCTCCCGGGGCAGATCCCGGGATGTGAAGCCGCCCCGGCCTCCGTCAAGGGTCAGCACCATGGCCCCACCCCGGTCGGACAGGGTGGCACCCTCGGCGGTGTAGAAGTGGGACTGCCCGCCCCACTCGCCCAGGGTGTTGTACACGCAGGCAAGGGAGAGGGTGGCGGTCAGGGGCTGGCCGTCTGTCTCCAAAAGACAGCGCACCGGGGCAAAGGTCATCCGCAAAAGGGAGAAGCAGGTGCCCCCCTCCCCGGCAGACGGCTCGGCCGTCCCCACAAAGGAGAAGCTCTCCCCCCTATCTCCGAAAAAGCTGACCCGGTAGCGGGTACCCTTCCCGGTATCGGTGCCCCTATCCGTCACCCGGACGCAGAGGGCGGAGGCGGAGGTCAGGGCGGCGGCGGTCTGTGGCGACACCGGCAGGCTGACCGGGTCGGCGGCGGAGAAGGTGTAGCTTCCCAGCACCGCCACCGCCTCGGTCAGGTACAGGGGCAGGATGGCGTTGTGGGACTGGGTGTAGCCCAGGGTAGCCGCATAGGGCCAGTATGCTTTGTTGTAGGTGTAGTCGGTCTGGGGCTTGCGCTCATAGGTGTACTTATCCTTCACAAGGTATCGTGGCATGGCAGAATCCTTCCTTTCTATTCACAATTGACGGCTCATGGTTCAAAGGTACATCGGTATCTGAGCCTCCGGGAGCGTGGCACTCACTTTTTATCATCGCTGTCCAGCCGCAACACGGCCATGAAGGCCTCCGGGGAGACCTGCACCGAACCCAGCTGGCGCATCCGCTTCTTGCCTTCCTTCTGCTTCTCCAGCAGCTTCTTCTTCCGGGTGATGTCGCCGCCGTAGCACTTGGCCAGCACATCCTTCCGCATGGCCTTGACCGTTTCCCTGGCGATGATCTTGGAGCCGATGGCGGCCTGGATGGGGATCTCAAAGAGCTGGCGGGGGATGTTCTCCTTCAGCTTCTCCGCCACCCGGCGTGCCCGGCTGTAGGCCTTCTCCTCATGGACAATGAAGGACAGGGCATCCACCTGCTCCCCGTTGAGCAGGAAGTCCAGCTTGACCAGCTTGGACGGCTGGTAGCCCAACAGCTCGTAGTCCAGGGAGGCGTACCCCCGGGAGCGGCTCTTGAGGGCATCGAAAAAGTCATAGATGATCTCGTTGAGGGGCAGGTGGTAGTGCAGCTCCACCCGGGTCTCGTCCAGGTACTTCATGTCCACGAACTCCCCCCGCCTGTCCTGACACAGCTCCATCAGCCCGCCCACATACTCCGACGGGGTGATTATGTTGGCCTTGACGATGGGCTCCCGAGCCTCCCTTATCACATCCCCGGTGGGGAAGTTGGAGGGGTTGTCCACCGTCATCAGGGTGCCGTCCGTCCGCAGGACCTGGTAGACCACGCTGGGGGCGGTGGTGATCAGATCCAGATTGAACTCCCGCTCCAGCCGCTCCTCGATGATCTCCATGTGAAGCAGGCCGAGGAAGCCGCAGCGGAAACCGAAGCCCAGAGCCACCGAGGTCTCCGGCTCAAAGGACAGGGCCGCATCATTGAGCTGGAGCTTGTCCAAAGCGTCCCGCAGGTCTCCGTACCTGGCTCCGTCGGCGGGATAGATACCGGCAAAGACCATGGGCTGGGCGGCCTTGAAGCCAGGGCAGGCAGTCTCGGTAGGACGGTCCGCCAATGTCACGGTGTCGCCCACCCGGGTGTCTCCCACCGACTTGATGGAGGCGGTCAGGTACCCCACCTCCCCGGCGGACAGTCGGCCGGTAGGCTTCAGCCCGAAGGGCTCCATAGTGCCTACCTCCACCACATCGAACAGGGCTCCGTTGGACATGAGCCTGATCCTGTCCCCCGTCTTCAGTACCCCGTCGAATACCCGGATATTGACCACCACGCCCAGGTAGCTGTCGTAGTAGGAATCAAAGATCAGCGCCTTGAGGGGCTTGCTCTCGTCCCCCCGGGGGGCGGGAATGTCCCGGACAATGGCGTCCATCACATCCTGAATGTTCTGTCCGGTCTTGGCCGACACCGCCGGACACCCTTCAGCGGGGATGCCGATGACATCCTCAATGTCCCGGCGGCACTGCTCCACCTGGGCAGAGGGCAGGTCGATCTTGTTGATGACAGGCACGATCTCCAGCCCCGCATCCACCGCCAGGTAGGCGTTGGCCAGGGTCTGGGCCTCAATGCCCTGGGTAGCGTCCACGATGAGCAGGGCCCCGTCGCAGGCGTTGAGGGAGCGGGACACTTCATAGTTGAAGTCCACATGCCCCGGCGTGTCAATGAGGTTCAGCTCATACACCTCCCCGTCGGGGGTCGTGTAGTCCAGCCGCACCGCCCGGGCCTTGATGGTGATGCCCCGCTCCCGCTCCAGATCCATGTTGTCCAGTACCTGATCCTCCATCTCCCGGGCGGTGACGGTCTCCGTTCGCTCCAGGATCCGGTCAGCCAGGGTGGACTTTCCGTGGTCTATGTGGGCAATGATAGAAAAATTGCGGATGTGCTTCATCCTCTCGCTACTGTGACTGCTGTCGGCCATATATCTTCTCTCTCCATTATTTTTTGATTTGATGTCCGGTACTATTATACATGATTCCCCGCCGGATGGCAAGGGCTTTTTGAAAAAAAGGTTACGGTTCAAACGAGTGATGCAGGGCGCACCGTTACAGTTCAGGTAGGGTACGGGAGAACGCCTGGGGGCTTCTTGGAAGAAGCCCCCAGACCCCCAAGAACTTTCAAAACAGGTATTGTGTATGATTCGAAGCGTTATTCTGTCATATATTTGTTGTCGTTTTTCCAAAGGAGCCAGCGTTGATGATGCCCAAAACAGCAGAAACGCCTTCGCGGGGACCCCTCGCCCCGCTCTACGGCGGAAAAGGGAGCGCACGGCGGGGGTAGGTGAACT